>JAZKAF010000097.1:5808-38122 GCA_040389285.1 candidate division FCPU426 bacterium | reverse complement strand
CGCCGTTGGCCAGATAGCCGTCGGAGAGGAACATCACCGGGGTCATGTACTTGACGGAAATACGGGCGGCCTCATAGACCCAGTTGAAGCAGTTGCCGGGAGTGCTGGCGGCCACGACCGGGATCGGCGAATCGCCGTTGCGGCCGAAGAGCACCTGCAGCAGGTCAGCCTGCTCGGTCTTGGTGGGCATTCCCGTGGAAGGGCCAGCGCGCTGGACGTCGATGACCAGCAGCGGCAGCTCGACCATGACCCCTAAGTTGATGGCCTCGCTCTTCAGGGCGATGCCGGGTCCCGAGGAGCAGGTAACGCCCAGTTCCCCACTGAAGCTGGCCCCCAAGGCCGAACCCACAGCCGCGATCTCATCCTCTGCCTGAAAAGTCATGATGTTGAAGTGCTTCAGTTTGGATAATTCGTGCAGGATGTCCGAGGCCG
The DNA here is from genome assembly GCA_040389285.1 of candidate division FCPU426 bacterium. Lineage (GTDB taxonomy): Bacteria > Oederibacteriota > JAJYGY01 > JAJYGY01 > DAIDJD01 > JAZKAF01. The sequence continues at coordinate 37,690 of JAZKAF010000097.1, read as the reverse complement.
GGGTGATGGGATAGGAGCCGAAGAAGACCTTGTGGCCGCTCTTCGACGCCGCGGCGGCGACGCCAAGGGCGGTGGCGGCGTTTCCGCTGATGTTGCGGTAGGTGCCGGGCGTGAATTTCGCCGGACGCACCCGGTAACTGGTGGTGAAAAGTTCGACTGTGTGGGCGAAATTGTAGCCCGCCTGGATAGCCAGGATATTGGCCTCGGCGATGGCGGGATCTTTTTTCGCGAATTTCTTACGGATCTCTTCGAGCGTCGGCTCCACCGGCCGGTCATAGAGCCAATAAAGGATCCCCAAGGTGTAGAAATTCTTGCAACGCTCGGCATTGCGGCCGCTGACCCCCGCGGGTTTGACCGCGGTGATGGTCTGCGGCGTGATGTCGATGGGCACCAGCCGGTATCCGTGCAGGCTACCGTCCTCGAGCGGGTTGGTCGCGTAATCGACCTTCTTCAGCTCGTTGGCTCCGAAGCCGGCCTTGTCCACGATCAGGGTGCCGCCTTGGCTGAGTTCGGGGAGGTATTTTTTCAGCGCGGCCGCGTTCATGGCCACCAGCACGTCCAGCTTGTCGCCGGGGGTGCGGATGTCATGGTTGGAAAAATGGAGCTGATAGGCGGATACACCGGCCAGGGTCCCTACCGGGGCGCGGATCTCGGCGGGAAAGTCCGGAAAAGTCGAGATGTCATTGCCGAAAACGACGGAAACGTCCGCGAACTGGTTGCCCGTGACCTGCATGCCATCGCCCGAATCACCGGCGAAAAGGATGGTAACGGAATCGACCTCCTGGACCTCCTTGTGCTCGCTGTTGCCCAGAATGCCGTCGGACGGTATGTCGCTGATCACATTGGCCATGAAAAGTTTGCCCCGAGTTTTATGATGGAAGACAAATTAGCTGAATTATATCGTTTTCCAGACCTGCTTTCCAGAGTTTTACTTGGTGAAATTTTGTCGTTTCGGACAAAAAACCTTTGGGTTTCAAAGCCTTTTTCCAAGATCCTTTTCCAATACCGAGGCTTCTTCAGTGCCCTGGTAGCCCTGACGCTCAAAATAGGGAGATAGGTCCGGCGGGCATAAGACTCTTAGCGAAGAGGCCCCCGCGTTCCGGGCGCGACCCTCGAGGGTTGCCAGGATGGCCTTTCCAAGTCCCTGGCCCCGCTGGCGTTCAAGCACCGCCAGGACCTCGATATGCCAAGTGGAGCCCCGCTGGCAGAGCCGGGCGCATCCCACGGGCTTAGGTCCCAAAGTCGCCAGCGCCAGGATCGACGACCGATCCACGGGGTCTTCCACCAGCTCCCGCGGCCAATGAAATTCGCCGCATAGCACAGAGCGGCGCAGATCACGGACCTGTTCGATATCAAGATCAGAAGTGGCGAAATGGATGTTGAACGCGGGAGACATCAGATGCTGAATCCGGCTCCAGCGCGGGGTACCCCGCGAAGACCCGGTTCGGCAAGGGCGCGGCGACGCAGGTCTTCGAGGCTCAGAGAGGCCAGTTTTTCTTTGAGGGCCTGGGAGGCTTCCTCCAAGGCTCCTTCAAGCGCCTTAGCCTCAGCCTGCGGTTCAACTAAGGCCGCTCCAGCGGCTTTCGACGGCGAGGCCACACTGGGTTCTTGCAGCGCTTCAAAGATCTGCAAAAGGCTGATCTGCGCCGGCAAACGGGTCAGGGTGTAGCCGCCCTTCATGCCCCGCCAGGGCTGGACCAGCCCCGCGGACTTCAGGCGCCGGAAGAGTTGCTCCAAAAAAGCGGCTGAAACCTGCTGGCGCTTCGCGATATCCGACAGGGGCGCTGGCACCTGGGGCGCGGAATAGAGGCAGATATCCAGGAGGGCCTGCAAGGCGGCGCGGGTTTGGGAGCGGATCTTCATCAGAAATCGGCCAGGATCTCGGCCAAAGGCGCCTGCACACCAACGTACATGGGCGTGTCCCTCTCGGTGTATTTGCTGGATTCTGATTCGCGCAGGTCTTGCACCAGGTTGACGAACTTATCGGCGTGGTCGCTCTCGAAGGCGACCACGAAGTCCTGGTCGTCGATGCCGAACGAATAAGAGGTGTTGATCCGGACCATGTCGTAGGCCTTGGACTTGCCGATGTGTTCCATCATGATGCGCATGCGCTCAGGCATAGGCAGCAGATACCAATCGCGCGTTTTGACAAAGGGATACACGAAAAGATATTTGTAATAGGACTGCGGCACGAAGGTCTTGTCTTCTTGCTCGTAGGGGGAGCCCTTGAGCATGGCATTGTAGTTGTGGCTCATGGCGGCCCATTTGCTGAATTCGGTCTTCAGCTGAGCGCGGCCCAGGGCGTGGATCTGGTCGATGGTCTTGGCCCGGGTCCAGATGATGAAATCGGTGTCGGCCTTCAGGCCGGCGGTGGAAAAGGCGCCGATCAGCGAATCTGGCCCGTAGCTGGCCTCGACCGCCTTGACGAATTCATCCACGTGTCGTTTTTTGGAGCCCGCATCGAGACGGCGCCATTCCTTGTCCACTTTCCAACATTGAAAACTGCTGAATCCTAGGCTGACCTGGATCCGGCTCTTTTTGTCGTCTGTTGCAGGGCGTTCGCTCATGGGTCAAGCCTCATAGAGATACCGTAAAAGGGTGATGATTTTATCAAGCCAGAGCGGCTGCCGCAAGCTTGCCGGAAAGTACCGCTCCTTCGATGGTGGCGGGTAAGCCTGTATCCGTCCAATCGCCGGCCAGGACCAGGCCCGGTACCAACGTTTTTTGAGACCGCCTCGCCTCGCCGATCCGAAACACTGGGGTAGCCCGCGCTTCCTTAAAAACCGCGGCCTCCCGGATCCAAGCCGGATCAAAACCCGGGACCTGCGCGATCAGTTGTCGCTCCAAGATCGCCAAGATCCGGGTAGCCGGCATGGAGGCCAAGTCTGCGGCAAAAGAGGCCACAAAACTATGTCCAAGGCCGGGCTGTTCGATCGCCCAGTGAAAAGGCCCCAGATCCTCCGCGCTAAAAGCGCAGATCGGCGCCGGTAAGAAAGGTTGGGTGCCTTTCGCATAGACTGTGACGATCGGGGACGCTTTCATGGCCGACAGATCTTCGATCCCGAGACGGGCAACCACCGACTTTTCAAGCTGCCGGGAGGCCAGCCAAGGCGCCAGGGCCAGCACCACGGCGTCGGAGCGCAAGACTTCGCCGTTTTCAAGGATCACCTCTTTGCCATGGATGCGCTTCGCGCCGGTTCCCAGCCTGACCTGGACCTTGGCGTTCAGCGGCGTCAGCAGATGGCTCAAGGGGACCTTCGAGACCCCTAAGGCACTTGCCTTTCCACCCTTCAAAAAACCATCCCGCATGACCTTCGCGAACAGCGGAGCCGGCGCCTGGTCCGAAGGCGCGTTGAACACGGCGAGGCAGAAAGGTTCCCAGAATTTACGGATCAAAGCCGGAGATTGGCCGCAGTCGACAAGCCATCCCCTGGTGTCGCGATCGCCCAAGCTTGATGGGTCGAGCCATCCGCGCCAGGCTTTCAGGCCAAAGGACAGCGCCTCGCGCTTTTCTTTTCCGTTCAAAAGGTCAAAGGAGACAAACGCGCCCAGAAGACCCAATGGCCCGGGCAGGGCCGCCGCCTTAAAGGCCGCGGGTCCCTTTGAATTCAAAAAGCAGATCTGCAAACGCGGGTCGAAATGGATCTTGTCGGCTGTCCCCATCTCTTGAAGCAGATCCAGGGTCTGGCGGTAGGCCCCCAAAAAGAGGTGCTGTCCCGCGTCCAATTCCATGCCCCAGCGCGGATAGAAATTGGATCCAGCTCGCCCGCCCAGGCTCTTGCGTTTTTCAACCAGGGTGACCTGCCAGCCGGCCGCTGCCAAGCGCCAGGCCGCACTGCAACCCGCCCAGCCGCCGCCCACCACCACGGCTTGTTTCTTATTCATCGTCGCCACCCACCCAGCACAGCCCATATTTTTTGAATAGCGCGAAGGCGGTAACGCTTTTCCAACACTCGCAGACCGTCCTTCTGCATCTGGTCGAGCAAAGAACCGTAGAGCCTCCGCATCATGCGCGAAGGACCCAGCCCTTGGCGAGGCAAAGCCCGCGCCAGGGCATCCGAGCGCGCCAAAAGGACCCGCGCCCGTTCCGCGTAGAGCGCTAACAGGGCCTGGGGGATCTTGCCCTGTAGAAAATCTTTTTCTTCGACACCTTGAGCCTTCAGGTCGGCCAGGGTGAAATAGATCCGGCCCCGGGCTGCGTCCTCGCGGACATCACGCAGGATATTGATCAGTTGGAAAGCCCTTGCCAGGGTCTCGGCATATTCCTTGCCCCGGACCCGATCGACCCCGAAAAGCGGCAGACAGATCTGCCCCACCACCCCAGCCACCTGGTGGCAATAGGTCTCAAGCGCCCTGGCGTCGGTAAAACGGACCTTCGGGCGCAGATCGCTGAGAGCGCCCGTGACCAGCTCCCGGAACAAAGCCAGAGGTATGGCGTGGCGAGCGGCGAGTGCGTGCAGTTCGCGCACCAGAAGGGGCGCTTGGGAGTCGGGAGCCTTCGCAAGGGCCTGGCGCCAACGCGCCAAATAGAGCTTCGCTTGAGCGGGAGGATGATCGTCGGCGCAGTCGTCCACGGCCCTGCAAAAAGCGTAGAAGATCTCCAACTCCCGGCGTTGGCTCGGGGCCAGGAATAAAGCGCCCAGGGCGAAACTGCTTTTTTTCAGGGATCGCCGGAAATCGCGGGGGTCCTGGTCAAAACCCGGGATCTGGCTCATGACAAGCGCCCCAGCAAGAGTTTTGCGGCGAACCAGGGCAGGTCGGGCATCCCCAGTCGAGGCCTTTTTGACAGGGTGTCGTAATCCTGGTCGCGGATCTTTTGCAGGATGCGCCGGCCCCCGAGCAGGGTCAGGCGTATCTGCCATTTCAAGGTCCCGCCCAGGCGTTCCACCAGGCCTTCCCCAGCCTTGAAGTGAGCCTCCGCCCGCCCTACCTCGAACGCCAGCAATTTTTTCAACGCCGGACTCGCGCTGGCGGCTCCCAGATCCCCGGATCTGACGCCAAAACGCTTCATGTCTTCGCTGGGAAGATAGACCCGCCTGCGGATCCGGTAGTCCTCGCCCAGGTCCTGCCAGAAATTCGCCAGCTGGAGGCCCGTGCAGATCGCATCGGATTCCAGCACGGCTTCAGGGCTATCCATCTTAAAGATGCGCAGGACGATGCGCCCAACCGGAGCGGCTGAATAGCGGCAATAGTCGGCCAGGGACCTGAAATCTTTGTGGGAACGCCTGCGGCAATCGAGCATGAAAGCGCGGCAAAGGTCTTTAAGGAGGGTCTTAGGGATCTGAAAACGCTCGCAGGCATCGGCCAGGGCCGCGAATTCGGGCGTGGCAGGCCGTCGGTCCAAAAGGGCCTGCCATTCTTTTAAAAGGGCCAACCGCCGCCCTTCGTATTGTGGCTCGTCAGAAAAATCATCGGCCTGCCGGGCGAAGGCGTAGACCGCGATGAGCGCCTCGCGCTCGGCCCGCGGCAACCAGGGCGGAGCCACGGGAAAATTCTCGTAATGCTCGACTCCCCGCATACTGCCGTCTAGCCCGTGGGCGCGATGGGGGAAAAGACCAGCTTCGGGTTGTTCTTGACCACGCTTTCCATGCTCCAAATGTCCCGGAAAAGGCCCACGGTATGCCCGTTCATGTCTTCGACCAGGCGCACGGTCGAAGCGCCCTTAAGGGCTGCCAGGTCCTCGGACGAGCCACTCACCCATCGGGCGATCTTGTAGGGCATCGAGTCCATGCTGGTGTCGGAACGGTACTCGTTCTTCAGGCGGTACTGCATGACCTCGAACTGCAGCGGCCCCACGGCGCCCAGGATCATGTCATTGCCGGAGGCGGCCGGATCGCGCAGCCCCTGCACCGCTCCTTCTTGCAGCAGCTCATCCAGGCCTTTATTAAATGCCTTACGAGCCGACGGCGCGCAGCGCAGGATGCAGAAATGCTCGGGAGAAAAGCGCGGGATGCCAGGAAAACGGACCACTTTCCCGGCGCTGAGAGAATCGCCGATCTGCAACTGCCCCTGATTCATGATACCCAGCACGTCCCCGGCGTATCCTTCGGAGATGGTGCCGCGCTCACGCCCGAAAAATTCCTTGGGATTCGAGAGCCGGACCGTTTTCTGGCTGCGGGCGTTCAGGGTCTCCATGCCGCCCTCGAACTTCCCCGAGCATACGCGGATGAAGGCGATACGGTCGCGATGGCGCGGATCCATGTTCGCCTGGGTCTTGAACACAAAGCCGCTGAAAAAAGGGCTGCTCGGGTCGATGGGACCCTGGTCGCTCTGGCGGGGACCGGGAGGGGGCGCCATCGACAAGAAAGCGCGCAACAGCTCTTCCACGCCGAAATTGGTGACGGCCGAGCCGAAAAAGACCGGGGACAGCTGGCCGGACATGACCAGCTCCAGGTCAAGGGGAAGGGTCATGGTCTCCAGCATCTGCAGTTCTTCGCGGATCTTCTGGATGCCCTCGATCCCGATCCTGGATTCCACGGCCGGATCGTCCAGCGAGGCGGAACGCGCCAGGGCTTCTTTCGATCCCGCTTCCTGGCGCTCAAAAAGGGTGACCTCTTTGCTGAAACGGTTCACCACCCCGCAGAAGGCCGGCCCGTTGCCGATGGGCCAATTGAAGGGGGTGTTCTCGAGGCCCAGCTTGGCCCGGATCTCGTCGTGCAACTGCAAAGGTTCCAGCGCCGGACGGTCCATTTTGTTGATGAAGGTGAAGACGGGGATCTGGCGCATCTTGCAGACCGCGTAGAGCTTTTCGGTCACGGGCTCGACGCCTTTACCGCCGTCCAAGAGCATGATGGCCGCATCGGCGGCCATCAGCGTGCGATAGGTGTCCTCGCCGAAGTCCTGGTGACCGGGGGTGTCCAGCAGGTTCACCCGGAAGCCCTCGTATTCGAATTGCAGGACGGTCGAGGTGACGGAGATGCCGCGCTCCTGCTCGATCTTCATCCAGTCGGAGGTCGCCGAGCGTTCCGCCCGCCTGGCCTTGACCGAGCCTGCCAAAAGGATGGCCCCGCCATAGAGCAACAATTTTTCCGTCAGTGTGGTTTTACCGGCGTCAGGATGGGAGATGATGGCGAACGTGCGCCTGCGCGCGATTTCTTGATTGAGGTTCATAGATTATTGGTGCGCGGAGCGGGACTTGAACCCGCACGGGTTACCCCATACGCCCCTCAAACGTACGTGTCTACCAGTTCCACCATCCGCGCGGACAAGCTTGATCTGGTTGCGAGGGAACGACATTATAGCCGCCAGCCCTTTATTTTCAATGACTTTTACCAAGACACCGGCACCTTCAAAAGGCCGGAACGCTTGTCTTCGTAGAGCAAGTAACCCCGCTGGCGCCCGAATTCCCAAAGGTCGCGGGTGATTTCGACGTCCTTTTGGCAGTATTTCAGAAGATCGGCCAGGTTGCCTTCGCGCCACCAGCGCACCGCCTGCAGGCCGTCGGCGCTCTTCCCCGCGTTGAGCGTGGCCGCGGCCAGCGTGTCCAGCTTCAAGCGATGGCCAAGGGCTTTGGTGACCTCGACCAGCATGTCCAGGGTCTTGATCCTGCTAAGGTCTTCACTGGTGTAGGCCTGCAAGACGGCGTAGTCAAAGTTGATGACGTTGAAACCGACCACGAGATCGGCGTTCAGGAGCTGGCGGACGAGGTCCGGGATCTGTCCCTCGGTGTACTGGCGGAATCGCCCTTCGCGGCTCGAATAGGTGACGGCCACCGAGATCTTCATGGCCGCCTTATTGTCCCAACCGCCGACCTCGTCGGCCAGGAACTGGGTCTCCAGATCGAAGAAGACGATGTCAGGGCCGCTGCCACCCGGCTTCAGCGCTTCAGCCGCGGTCTGGGGTTCGGCAGGCTTAACCGTCACCTCGGTCTCAAAAAGCGAGACCTGGGGAGACGGCGTCAGAGTCTTGTCAGGGGCCTTCCCAAGGCGGGCGCGCAGGCGCCGGGTCAATTCCAAGGCGCCCACTTTGTCCAAGGGCTTGTTGCCATTGCCACATTTCGGGCTCTGCACGCAAGCGGGACATCCTTCCTCACAGGGGCATTCGGCCAGGAGCCGTTCCACGGATTCCAGCCACTCGTGCACCTGGTCAAAGCCCTGTTCGGCCAGGGCCGCGCCTCCGGTATGGCCGTCGTAGATAAAAACGGCCGGCTTATCCAACTGCGGCTGCGACCAGTAGGAAACGCCCCCTAAGTCCCAGCGGTCGCAAAGCGCGAAGATCGGCAACATGGCGATCTGGCTGTGTTCCAGCGCGTGGATGCATCCGGCAAAGTCGTGGCCCATGAGCGCGAACTCCTTGCGCCACTCGCCGGGCAGCACCCACCAGGCCGCCCGGGTCTCGTAGCTGTGGATGGGCATCTCGAGGTCATATTCGGCGAGTATCTTCTGGGATCCGATGTGCTTGGTGACATACCCGGTCACCTGCTCGCTGGCTCTCACCCTGCCAAAGCACCACTCCACCCCGCCGAGGTCGATCCGCTTCTGGACCTCCAGGATCTCGACATGATCGTCGCCGCGGGGCTCGGTGTAATAGTCGACCTCCGCTTCCCTCACCTTCACCTTTTTGAAGCGAAAATCCAGTTCCTGGACTTGGTAGCTGAAGCCCTGATGGAGGTAAATGGCGCCGGGATGGCCGTCCCGATAGACCCGTGGCACCTCCAGAGTCCCTATGCCGCGCGGCTTTCCACCGGGCTCCTGGACTTCGATCCAATAGGTCTCACCGCTGCTTCGAAGGTTGATGTCCCGGGTGGGGGAGCGCGAAACGCTGTGGTAAGCGCCATCCACTCCCTGCCGCAGCGTTCCCTCCCTCCAAAAACGCTTGGCATTGTCCGCGAAAGCAGGCCCGAACCAGCGCTTGTCCTCCGCGGTCAAGGGCAGCTCCGCCGCCGCCGCCGCATAGTGCCCCGCGAGGATCACGGGATTGTCGATGGGCACCAGAGCGCGTTCGGTCACCCTGCCGAAAAAGCTCTCGGGATGGCGCATGAAATACTGGTCGAGTGCATCGTTCAGTCCGACCATCAGCACCAGGGAGCTCTGTCCGCTGCGGCCCACCCGTCCCATACGTTGCCGGGTCGAGATCATGGTCCCAGGAAAGCCCACCAGGACGCAGGCATCCAATCCGCCCACGTCGATGCCGAGCTCCAGGGCCGAGGTGGCGATGACGCCGTCCAGTTCCCCGCCGAATAGCCGGCTTTCAAGCTTGCGCCGTTCCTCGGGCAGGTAGCCTGCCCGATAGGAAACGACCCGGTCCTTCAACGCCGGCCACGACTCGCCGGTCCACCGCGACATCAGTTCGGTGATCTTACGGGCCTTGGTGAAGGCGATGGTCTTGAAACCCGCGTTGACCAGGCGGCCGAAAAGGTCGGTGGACTCCTGGTACGCGCTGCCCTCCGGGTTCCAAAGCGCCAATAAGCGCTCCCCCGAGGGAGCGCCATTGTCCGCCACCACCTGGACGCTCTCGCCCAGCAGGCGCTCGGCGAACTCGGCCGGATTGGCGATCGTGGCCGACAAAAAGATGAAGCGGGGATCGCTGCCATAATGATGGCATAGCCTTCGCAGCCGGCGCAGGGCAAGGGCCACATGCGCGCCAAAAACGCCACGGTAGCTGTGGGCCTCGTCCACCACCACGTACTCAAGGCGCGACAGCATCTTTCCCCAAGATCCATGGTGGGGCAGCATGCTCATGTGCAGCATGTCGGGATTGGATAGTAAAAGGGAGGGGGGGTCGGCGCGCAGCTTGCCCCGTTGGTAGGGGGAGACGTCACCGTCGTAGATGGCGGCTTTGGGGGCTGGATCCAGGCTCAGATCCGCGAGCCAGCCTTGGAACACGCCCAGTTGGTCCTGGGCCAGCGCCTTGATGGGATAAAGAAAAAGGGCTTTAGAATCGGGTTTCTCGAGCAGCTTTTCCAGCACCGGCAGGATGCAGGTAAGGGTTTTTCCGGAAGCGGTGGGGGTGCTGACCGTGACGTGGCGCCCGGCGCGCAAGGCATCGAGCGCCTGGGCCTGGTGCCGATAGAGCTTGTTGAGCCCGCGTTTTTTGAGGAGGCCCGCCAAAGAGGCGGGCAACGGCGCCTGGGGTTCCTGGTAAGCGCCGTCCAGCGGGGCAATAGAGCGGGTGGCGACCACCCTTTCTTTCAGGGACTGGTCGCGGGTCAGATCCGCCATGAAACGCAAGGGATCGATGTCAGCCCCTTTTCTTGTTTCCCCGCGCCGCGTCCACGCCATCCCGTTCGCCGGCGGGCGTCCTTTGTCCGGTCAATAGTTCCGCCGCCCGGGTCTTGGCCGATTCCATCTTGGGATAGCGGACCTCACGGTAACCACGCACGTCCTGGGGCAGGGCCAGCACCTTCAGCCAGTTGTCGTATTCGGTCTCGCTTTGCGGATGGAACTGGTCCATCAGGCTGACGAACCAGTCGCGGAAATCGCGTTCGCGGGCGTGCCAGCTCCAGAGGATCCGGCGCAAGAATTTCCCGCGGCGCATCAGCTTGAGCATCCAGTCTTTGGACCTGAGGTCGAATTCCAGTTTCATTCCGAACACGTCGAAATGAGGACGGTTCAAATGCTCGTATTCGATGCGGTCCCCGCGCGAAGGATCGATGCCATAACGCTTGGCGTCCCGCGCGTATTTCTCCGGGCTGGTCAAGAGATGGGAGACCCAGACCTCGTCCTTGATGGCCAAGACCCGGTACAGCGACTCGATGGCCATCCGGGTGGCGGCGTAGGATCGGGAGGCTAGGTCTTTCTGCCTCAAGGCCAGGATGCGGTCCAGATATTTTTCTGCGAAGGCGAGATCCTCGTAATGGATCAGCTCATAAAAGCACTGGGCCAGATGCAGCTGGCCTTTTTCGTCCATCGGTATCTTGACGAAGGCCTCGTCCATGCGGCGGCGATAGCGCGTGCTCGCCTGTCGGCCGTGGCTGGAACGGAGATAGTTCTCTTTTTCATCCAAGAACTCCGACAGGCGCTGTTCCGGCTCCACGCCGTAGCGCTCGAGATGCACGACCAGGTCGCGTCCCAGGGAAAAAGCCAGCAAGTTCTTCTCGCGCGCCGCGCCTGCGAAGCTCTCTTGAAAGGACTCCTGCAGCGATTCAAGCGAGAGCGGCAACAAGCCGCGCTGAAAGGCCACGCCCAGCATCAAGATATTATCGTAGATGACGTTGCCCAGCCATTTCTGGCTGATACGCGACACGTCGGCGCCCCAGAATTCCTCGGGGCGGGTGTAACGCCGCAGGATATCCTCCAGTTCCGAGACCTTGAAATCGTCGACGCCCATCAGACCCAGGATCGTGGGGTTTTTCGCGGTGTTGACCACGCAGGCGGTGTGCTCGGGCGAGGCGACCTGCAGATTGTAGCTGGGATCCAGGCCCCGCACCGCCTCAAGGAGGTCGATGCCGATGAGCAGGTCGGCCTTGCCGTACGGGATCACCGGCGAGATCACCCTGTCGGTCTTTGAAAAAGTGACATGGGAATAAACGCCCCCGTTGCGGATGGCGATCCCCTTTTTGTCGCAAAACTGGACGAAATAGCCCTCTTTCTGGGCCGCCCGCACCAACACGGCGGTCGAGGCGCCGATGCCCATGCCGCCGATGCCAGCCACATAGACCCGCCAAAGGTCCTGGAACGCGAAGGGCTTGGGGGCGATCAGATGGGAGGTGTCCGGGAGGACGGGCCGTTCCGGGGCCACTTTGCGGTGGATGCTGATCTTCTCAAATGAAGGACAGGCTTTGACCCGCGCGCAGGCTCCGTCATTGACGCAGTTGCTGTCGTCCGTGGTGATCTTCGGGCCGTGGACCGTTTCCAGCACGTTGAGCCCGGGGCAGCCCGTCTTCACGGTGCATTCCAGGCAGTACTCGCAGACGTCTTCGGACACCCCCATGCGCTCTTCAACGGGCAGGTAGCCGAGCTGGGCTTCCTGCTTCTGGCGGGCCCGGCGCATGCGCCGGTGGTAGGTGATGCCGCATTCCTTGTCCGCGATGATAAACTTCGGCCCGTCCATCATGATCATGTCTTCGAGCGCGGCGCGGTAGTCCTCACGCTTCTCAGGGTTCACCCGCAGCACAGGGATGCCCTGGTGCTTGGTGAAGCCCAGGAGGGTCTGTTCCAGGTCCTGGGCAAAAGTGGCGTGGCCCATGATGTCCTCGGAGACGCCGGGGTGGGGCTGGTGCCCCGTCATGGCCGTGGTCTTGTTGTCCAGGATCACGTAGAGGATGTCATGGTTGTTCTTGATGGAATCAGAGACCGCCGAGGTGCCGCTATGGAAAAAGGTGCCGTCACCGATGAAGGTGATGGACTTGTTGGTGACGAACGGATCGATGCCCGCGGCCGTGCCGCCACCCAGGCCCATGCCGCTGTAATTGTGCATCAACGCCTTGTTCGGGGGCAAAAAGAGCATGGAATAGCAGCCGGCGTCGCCATGGAATAGCAGGTCCACGGGGGCGTGCTGATGCTCGCGGCGCATGTAATCCGGGTTTTTCAGGTCCGCCGCCAGTTCAAGGAAAATGGAGGTGGTGTCGCGGTGCGGACAGCCCGAGCAGAAGGTCGGCGTCCGTTTAGGAATGCGGACCCGGTTGGTCTCCACCCTGCGGATGCGTTCCAATTCCTTGGCCATCTGGGGAGTTCCCAGGCCGCGCATCTCGAGGAACGGTCCCAGATACTTGAGCAACAGCGAAGGATCCATGCCGCGCTCGGGCGGAATGCCGGGCAGCGGCGCCGGGAAATCCTTGCCCCATACCGCGGGCAACGAAGGGATCTGCTTGTTCTGGAGCGCCAGGGCCAGACAATCACGGACCTTGCGCTCCAAAAAGGTGCGCTTATTCTCCACCACCACGATCTCGTCCAGGCCTTCGGCGAACTGTTTGACGATCTCCGGGTCCAACGGATAAGGCATGCCGAGCTTCAGGATGGGAAAGCGGCCATCCATCCCGCAATCATGGAGAGCGTCCACCAAATACGCGTAAGGAAGGCCCGCGGTGACAAATCCGAGTTTGGCGCCTGAGGCCCCCGGGATGATGGTGTTGACTTTCATCTCTCGGGCCGCCAGCAGCAAAGCCGGGAATTTGATCTCGTAGGCCTCTTTTTCCATGATGCTAGTGTTGGAGGGCAGCATGATGGTATGAGCCGTCTGGATCTTGGAGGTGTCGATGTTCTCGGGTTTCAGGGCGCTGACGCGGGTCTGCGGGTTGGGGGCCACCTGCACCAGCCCGCCGCCGTCAGCCAGGTTGGTGGAAAGGATGACGCTCACGTAGAGGTTGGAACGGGTGGAGAGCTCGAAGGCCAGCCGGATATAATCCTTGGTCTCCTGAAAGGTCGCGGGCTCCAGCACGGGGATCATCAGATGGTCGGAAAGGCGGCGCGAATCCTGGGGCACCTGGGTCGAATCGTTCCAGGGATCATCGCCCACCACGATCACCCCCGCCCCCTTGCTGCCATATTTGGCCAGGGTGCCGGTGAAAAGGCCATCGGCGGCCACGTTGAAACCCACGGATTTCATGACCGCCATGGCCCGAAGATCCGCCATTTGGGCGCCGTTCAGGCGGGCGGCCGCCAGCGCCTCGTTATTGGCGATCTGGGCGACGATACCGCGCTCTTCGAGATAGGGCGTGATGCTCGAGGCGACATCAAAGACGTCCGCCACGGGCGATCCGGGATAGCCGGTGATCAGGTTGACGCCGCCTTCCAGCGCGCCCTTGATGATCAATTCGTTGCCGGTAAATGCTTCCGTGCCGCTGGATCTGGTAAAACGTGCGTCCACAATGACCCACAAGTTGGAAGTGATTGGAAAGGCTTATTCTAACCCGTTTTCAGGGCTTTCAACAGGAGCAATTTTTTCGGAAAGGCCTGATGCCAGACGCTCGCGAAGGCGCGCCAATTTGGGGCGGTCGATGCCCCTTATCTCCAACAGTTTTTCATCAGGCGCCTTGCGCACGCCCTCCACACTGCCAAAAGCTTTCAACAGCAGCGACTTGGTCTTAGGCCCGATGCCCGGCACCTCGTCCAGCAGGCTGTGACGGATGGCCTTGGCCCGCAAAAGCCGGTGATAGGTGATGGCGAACCGGTGGGCTTCGTCCCGCAGGCGCTGCATCAGCAGGCGGCCTGAGGACCGCTCCGGCAGGCGGATTCCATCCGCCCGGCCCGGAAGAAAGAACTCCTCCAGACGCTTGGCCAGTCCGAAGCAGGCAAGATCCTTGAGCCCCAGGGCGTTGAGGGCCCGCAAAGCCGCGCTGAGCTGGCCCGGCCCCCCGTCGATCAGCACTAGGTCGGGCAATTCGCCCTTCTCATCCAAAATACGGCGGTAACGGCGCCCCACCACCTCTTCCATCGACTTGAAATCGTCCACGCCCTCGACGCTGCGTATCTTAAAGCGGCGGTACTCGGAAGGCGCAGGCCTGCCCGCAAGCATCACCACCATCGAGGCCACGGTGTGGCTTCCCTGGATATGGGAGATGTCGAAACCCTCGACACGGCGGGGGATCCGGGCCAACTTGAATATCTGTTGCAGTTCCTCAAGTCCTGCTGTCAGGTCGCGCGAGGGGGCCAGCCGCAGACGCGGCTTGCCGTTCTTGGGAGCTTCAGGAGCCTGGTCTTCACGCAGCATCTGACGGGCGTTCTCCTCCACCATCTTGACCCATTTCATCTTCTCGCCCTTCTGCGGAAAAACCAGTTTTACCTTGGATCCCCGTTTGCCGCTGAGCCAATTTTCCAGGGCCGCCGTGCCCTCGAAACGCCGGCTGAGCACCACTTCTTCAGGCACATAGACCCCTCCAGCGTAGAACTGAGGCAGAAAAGAGCTGAGCAGTTCGGCTTCGTCCGCTCCCTGCTGGTTCTTAAGGCGGCAGGTGCGGCGGTCGATGAGCTTTCCACCCCGGATATAGAAGACCTGGATCAGATCATCGACGCACCCGATGATATCCACGTCGTTGGGAGATGGCAGGACCACCCGCTGGCGAAGGCGTACGATCTCCAGGGACCGGATCGAATCCCTGAGGCGGGCGGCGACCTCGAAGCGGTCTTCCGCCGAGGCCTTGGCCATGCGTTCTTTCAGGTCCTCAAGCAGGGTGGCTTCCCTTCCCTCCAAGAGCCATTGGGCCTGCCGCACGTGCTCCGCATAGGCTTCCTTGGTCTCACCCCAGGCCACGCAAGGCGCGTCGCACTGGTGCAGGTCGTAATACAGGCAGGGCCGGGGGCGTTTGCGGTCGATCTCGATGTCGCATTGGCGGATGCCAAGATGGCGCTGGATCAGGCGCAAGGTGTCGCGCATGGCGCCGGCGTGCACATAAGGGCCGTAATAACGGGCTTTATCTTCGTGGGGCTTGCGCGTGACCAGCAGGCGGGGATATTCTTCGTCGAGGGTCAGTTTCAGGTAGGGGAAAGACTTGTCGTCCTTCAGCAGCACGTTGTAGCGCGGCTTGTGTTTCTTGATCAGGTTCCCTTCTAGGATCAGGGCCTCGATCTCGCTGTGGGTGACCAGCACTTCCAGATCCGCGATGCCCGTGACCAGGGCCTTGGTGCGGCTGCTGTGGCCCTTGCCCGACTGAAAATAAGAACGCACGCGGTTCCGGAGAACCAGGGCTTTGCCCACATAGATGATCTTATTGCGGGCGTCTTTGAAGAGGTAGACCCCGGGCTTGGAGGGAAGATTTGCCAGCTTCTGGTCCAGGACCGCGGAACTCATGGCCGCGACCTGGGCTTGCCCTTCCATCGGCCTGGTTTTCCGGGCGATTCTCCCCGCGGCATGCGTCCGGCGCCCCGCTTGGTGACCCGGTCCGGCTTCGCCGTGAAGCGGAATAATTCACCCTGGGTCAGCGATTCGCCGGGCTTCAGGGAACGCAGGCGGACGACCTGGTCGCGCAACTCGGCCGCCCGCTCGAATTCCATGGCGCCCGCCGCGGAGCGCATCTCTTTTTCGATGCGGACGATCAACCTGGGCACAGCCTCGGGATCGAGGTATTCGGAAGCGGCAGGGCTTTGCGGCGCCGCGATGGTGAAATAGTCCTGTTCGTAGACCGAGTTCAGCACTTCCTTGATGGAAGAACGGATGCTGGTGGGCGTGATGCCGTGCTCCTTGTTGTATTCAAGCTGACGGGCCCGGCGGCGCTCGGTCTCGGCCACAGCGCGTTTCATCGAATCGGTGTTCTTGTCGGCATAAAGGATCACGCGGCCTTCGACGTTCCGGGCGGCCCGTCCCATGGTCTGGATCAAGGACTTGTCCGAACGCAGGAATCCTTCTTTGTCGGCATCCAAGATCGCGACCAGGCTGACCTCGGGAAGATCCAGGCCTTCGCGCAGCAGGTTGATGCCCACCAAGCAGTCGAATTCTCCTAAACGCAGTGAGCGCAGGATCTTGACCCGGTCCATGGTCTCGATGTCGGAATGAAGGTATTCCACGCGGATGCCGTTTTCCTTGAAATAATCGGTCAATTCCTCGGCCATGCGCTTGGTGAGTGTGGTGACCAGCACTCGTTCGTTCTTCGCGGCCCGCAGCCGCACCTCAGCCATCAAGTCGTCGATCTGCCCCTTGCTGGGCCGCTGTTCCACCTGCGGATCGATGAGGCCGGTGGGGCGGATGATCTGTTCGGCAATGGCGCCCTTGCTGTGCTTGAGCTCGTAGTCACCCGGGGTGGCCGAGACGTAGATGGCGCGGGGCACCCGCGCCTCGAATTCCTCGAAATAAAGGGGCCTGTTGTCCATGGCCGACGGCAGGCGGAAGCCGTATTCCACCAGGTTGGATTTGCGCGAGCGGTCCCCTTCGTACATGCCGCGTATCTGGGGCAAACTGACGTGCGATTCGTCCACCATCACCAGGGCGTCCGGCGGCAGATAGTCCAACAAGGTTTTAGGAGGGGTGCCGGCTTCGCGATTTTCCATGTGCCGCGAATAATTCTCGATGCCCTGGCAGGTTCCTGTCTCGCGCAGCATCTCGAGGTCGAAGCGGGTGCGCTGTTCCAGGCGCTGGGCTTCCAGCAGCTTGTTGTCGGCCTTCAATTCCCCCAGCCTTTCCTTTAGCTCGGCGCGGATGTCGGCGATGGCCCGCTCCATCTCGCTGGAAGGCATCACATAGATCTTGGCGGGATAGATCCCGAAACTCTCATGGCGGCGCAGGGTGGCGCCGGTCAGGGCGTCCGCCTCGGTGATCTTCTCCAGTTCGTCACCGAAAAAATCCAGGCAGAGCACTTCGTCGCCGTAGGCGGGAAAGATCTCCAATTTGTCCCCGCGCACCCGGAACATGCCCCGGTAGAAGTCCACGCGCGAGCGGGTGTACTGCATCTCCACGAGCTTTTTGATCAGGGCGTCGCGGACATAGGTCTTGCCCTGCTCCAGCAGCAGGTACATGCCGCGATAGACGTCCGGATCGCCGAGGCCGTAGATGCAGGACACTGAAGAGACCACCAGCGTGTCGCGCCGCTCCAGCAGGGACCGCGTGGCGGACAGCCGCAGCCTGTCCAGCTCGTCATTGATGGCCGAATCTTTTTCGATGTAGGTGTCGGTGGAGGCGACGTAGGCTTCGGGCTGGTAATAGTCGTAATAGGAGACGAAATATTCGACCCGGTTCTCGGGAAAGAAGCTCTTGAACTCCCCGAAAAGCTGGGCCGCCAGGGTCTTGTTGTGGGAAATGATCAAGGTAGGCCGGTTCAGCCTGGCGACCAGGTTCGCCATCGTGAAGGTCTTTCCAGAACCAGTGACGCCCAGCAGCGTCTGGTGGTGTTTGCCTGCGAGCACGCCAGCCACCAGGCTTTCGATGGCGGCCGGCTGGTCGCCCTCGGGCTTATAGTCGGATTTGAGTTTGAAATCGATGGGCATGGCCGCGCCGAAAAACGGCTAAAATTGCTTCAAAAATTCCGCGTCGTTCTCCCAGAACAGGCGGAGATCGGGGATCCCGTGGCGCATCATCGCCAGGCGGTCCACGCCAAAGCCGAAAGCGAAGCCCGCATAGCGGCCTTCCTCGTAGCCCAGCGCCTTGAACACGTTGGGGTGCACCATGCCGGCCCCGCCCAGTTCGATCCAACCGCACATCTTGCAGACCCCGCAGCCGCCGTTCAGGCCCTTACACTGGAAGCACTGCATATCCAGCTCCACCGAAGGTTCGGTGAAGGGGAAAAAACTGGGCCGGAAGCGCGACTTCAGTTCCCGGCCGAACATCATCTTCACAAAGGTCTCCAAGGTGCCCTTGAGGTCGCTGAGCCGCACCTTGCCGAATTCGTCCACGGCCAGGCCTTCGATCTGGTGGAATTGGGAACCGTGGGTGGCGTCGCTGGCGTCGCGACGGAAGACCCGGCCCAGGGCGATCATGCGAATGGGAGGCTTGCGCGATTCCATGGCGCGCACCTGCACCGGCGAGGTGTGGGTGCGCAGGATGCGCTGCGCATCAAGGTAATAGGTGTCGCTGGGTTCGCGCGAAGGATGCCCTTCCCCGACATTGAGCGCGTCAAAATTATGGAAAACGTCCTCGATCTCGGGTCCCGTCTCCACATTGAAGCCCAGCCGGTTGAAGATGTCCGCGCAGTCGCGCATCACGCCGCTCAGGGGATGGATCGACCCGGACAAGCCCCGCCGCCCCGGCAAGGTCACATCAAGGGCCTGGGACTTTATCTGCTCCTCGAGCAGCTTTTTTTCGAGCCCGGCTTGGATCTCCTCCGCTTTGGAGACCAGGACGGCCTTGGCCTGGTTCACGGCAACGCCAAAGGCGGGGCGTTCCGCTTCGGGCAGCTTTCCGGTCTCCCGCAGCAAGAGCGTCAGTTCCCCTTTTTTTCCCAGAAAGCGGACCTGCCAGTCGCCCAGCTTCTTGAGGTCCTGTCCCGCCTCAGGCAGGGCCGCGATCGCGGCGGCCTCTATGTCCTTGATCTTATCGAGCATGGGATCCCCTCTGTCGCAAAACTTCAAACAACGCGATGGACAGGCTGACCCCGGCGTTCAGCGATTCCGCCTTGCCGGGATACACGATCTTCAGAGTTTCAGTGCAGGCTTCCAGGCATTCGGTCCCCAGTCCCTGGCCTTCGCTGCCCAGCACCAGGCATACGGGATCTTTATCGAGTTCCAGCTCCCAAAGCCCTTTCTTGGCCCGGGTGTCCAGGCCCAGGACCCGCACACCCCGACCAGCCAAGCCCCTCAGGGCCGACCCCAGATCCAGGTTGGCGTGAATGGCAAGATGCCAGTGGGCGCCGGCTGCCGCGCGCAAGACCTTGGGGGAATATGGATCCGCGCAGCCCTGGCTGAGCAGCACCGCATCCACCCCGGCGGCCCAGGCTGACCGCAACAAGGTCCCCAAGTTGCCGGGATCCTGCAACACTTCCGCCGCGACGGCCAGCTTCGGGGTCTCCAGAGGTTTCGGGACCGGGATCTGGGCCGCCATCAAGATGCCCTGGGAGGTCCGCACCTCGCTCAAGGCGTCAAAAAAAGAAGCCCCCAGCACTTGCCGGGGCAGTTTGCTGAGGGCTTTTTCCAGTTCTTTGGGAAGCACGGAGCCTTCCCTGATCACCCAAGCTTTGATCGAAACCCCCGCCTGCAGGGCTTCCAAGGCCATCTTCGGCCCTTCCAGCAGGCAAAGTCCCTCCTGTCGGCGCGCCTCAGGATCCTTGGCGAGCGCTTTCAGGAGTTTCGGGTTCAAGCTTTGGCGGCGCCTTTGGCCGTCTCGGCCAGCTGGCTGAATGCCGCGGGATCGTTGATCGCGATGTCGGCCAGCACCTTGCGGTTCATGTCGATCGACGCGGCCTTCAATCCGCTGATCAGGCGGCTGTAGCTGAGCCCGTTGGCACGGGCCGCCGCGTTGATACGGGCGATCCACAACGTGCGGAAGTCGCGCTTCTTGACCTTGCGGTCACGGAAGGCGTAGTTGTAGGCGCGTTTCAGCGTCTCCTGGGCTCCACGCAGGCGGTTCTTGCGGCCGCCCCAGAAACCCTTGGTCTTCGAAAGGACCCTTTTGCGGCGGGCCCTGGATGTTTTTCCACCTTTTACACGAGGCATGTCAGTTCTCCCAAAAAATTCGCGTTCCTAGTTTAGGCGTAGGGCAGCATCTCACGGACGTTCTTGTTAAAGCTCTTGTCCAGGACCTGGAGCTTGCGCTTCGAGCGCCGGTTGGCGTTCTTGTCGCCGATCATGCGATGGCGGGCGCCGGCCGGCTTGAAACGAAATTTGCCAGTGCCTGTCACCTTCAACCGCTTTTTCATCCCACTGTGGCTTTTCTGCTTAGGCATGGTACGGATCCTCTTGCTCGGGTTATTCCGCTTTTGGTCGGGTCGCGGGGACCACTTCTTTTTCCTTCGCTTTTTCTACCTTCGGCTCTACGACGGCTTCTTTCGCGGGTTTCGGCTTGGCGCTAGGCGCCTTGCCACCCAACAACACCGCCAGGTTGTTGCCTTCCATCTTCGCGTGCTGCTCGAGCACCGCGCAATCGTCCAACACCGCCAGGCTGCGGGTCAGCAGGTCGCGGCCGAATTCCTGGTGCGCCATTTCGCGTCCGCGGTAGGTGATGACCATCCGCACCTTGTGCCCCACGTTCAGGAACTCACGCACATGTTTCAGCTTCACTTCCAGGTCATGCTTGTCGATCTTCGGCCGGATCTTGATCTCTTTGGTAACGACCGTGTGGGCCTTTTTACGGGCCTCTTTCTCCTTTTTTTCGGAGGAGTACTTATACTTCCCGTAGTCCATGATCTTGCAAACCGGCGGCTTAGCCTCGGGCGAGACCTCGACCAGGTCCAGTTCGGCCTCGATCGCCGCCTCCAAGGCCTGCTGGGTCGGTACAATGCCGACCTGCTCCCCTCCAGCCGCGATCAAACGGACTTCGCGCACACGGATACGGTCGTTAATTCTAAGATTAATAGAAATAGTCCACCTCCAGCGGGGACGACCCGCGGTACCTGCCTGTTTTATTGCTATGCTGCGGTAGTTCTTTAACCCGGGCCCAGTGAGATCGGACAAGGGTGAGTCCCGAAGGACTTCTTATCGACGGGCAAACAGCCGCCCGAATGAGGTCAAGAATGTATCATTTCGTGGAATTTGCGTCAACTAGCGCGGAGAACTTTGGATCCGCCGCTAAAGGGCCGCACTATCCGGACAGATCTGCCCATAAGCGCAGAATTTACAGGTCTGAAAGTCAGGTTTGGCCTCAAAACGAGCCTCCCGTATCCCCTTGAAAGCGAGCTTTATTTCGGCTTCCTTGGCCTCGATATAGGCCTGATCCGGTTTCAGGCTCTGCCGGATCCCAGATTCAAGGAAATAGAGCTCCACCAAGTCCGGCAGGACCCCATGCGAGCCCCTCCAGGCCAGCGCGTAGATCGCCAATTGCAGGCTCTTGGCCACCTCGGATTCGGCCTTTTTGACGTCATGAACGTTGCTGGTCTTGTAGTCGCAGACTGTGACACGGCCGTCGGCATCGCGGTCCACCCGGTCCATCCGGCCGCTGACGCTGTCCAAGGGGCTGATCTTGAATTCAAAACGCGACTCCACGCCGATAGGCTGCCGGCGCGGCTGGGCGTTCTTTTCGTCCTCGTAAAAAGACTCCAGCCGCTTGAGGCCGTTCTGAAACCGCTCTTCCTCGTGCTCGCGGGAATAGAACCCCTCCGAGCGCCAGCCCTCGGTATAGGCTTTCTTGAGATCCTCAAGGCTGAACGGCCTGCCTTCCATGCCGGCTTTGTTGAATTCTTGCACGGCCTTGTGCATCACGTTGCCGTAGGTGATGGAAAAAGTGGCGGGAGGCTTCAGTCGGAGGCCGTGGGCGATCTTGTATTTCAGCGGGCAAGTCAGATAGTCGTCGATCGGGTAATAGGAGAGCCTCAGCGGCTCGCCGGGAAGCGCGATCTGCAGGGGCTCCTTCAAAGGGTGCCCGTCGCTGGTGGCGTGGCGGTGCAGCTTCTCGGCCTGGGACAACTTCAACGCTGGAGCTTCGTCTTTGCCCAGGTTCAGGGTCTCCTGCAAAAAAGGGCTGCGTTTCCAAAGTTTTTTGCCGCCATGGTCGCGGGCGTAGGACAGCCGCAATTCCTGCTGCGCGCGCGTGATCGCCACGTAATAAAGGCGGCGTTCTTCGGCGATATGATGCGCGCGTTCGTCGTGTATCTGGGGGCCCAGGCTGGCCGGCAGGTTCAGCCCGCTGCCGCGGCGGCTGGTCGGAAAATGCTGGTCCTCCAGGCCGACGACGAAGACCACGGGCCATTCCAGTCCTTTGGCCATATGCACGGTCGACACGCTGACCGCGTCAGCGTCCAGTTCAGCTTCCGAGGCGGGCGGGTCGTCGCCTTCCTCGATCAACGCGTCCAGATAGCCGATGACCGAAAGGTAGGACCCGGATTTTTCCACCTGGTCATAGACCTTTATCTTTTCGAAGAACCGGGCGAGGTTCGACACTTGGCGTTCCGCAGCCGGGAGCGCGGCCCCATTTTTGGCCAGCAATCGGGAGATGACCCCGGATTCGGTCAAGAATTGATAGAGCGCCGCCGCCACTCCCTTTTCCCGGGCCAACTGCTCGAAACGGGCCAGGTCGCTCAGGGCCTTCTCAACGCGTTCAAAGGCCTCGGGATCGAGCTCCGTGTCCTCCCCGGCGCGGGTAAGGTCCGTGCGCGTCACCAACTGGTAAAGGCTCTTGTTCAGGGCTGACGCCCGGAACAGCAGGGCCTTGAGGTCCGAGACCGGGGTCCGATAGACCTCGCCGACCAGGAATTCGAAAAGGACCAGGTTGTCGTGGGGATTGGCAAGCGCCCTTAAAAAACCCAGGCAAAGGCGTATCTCGCTCTGGCGGTATAGCCCACGGGCTCCGCTGAAACGCGAAGGGATCCCGCGGTAGTTCAGTTCCTGGATCACGGCCTCGGCCCCGGAATTGCTCCGCACCAGGATGGCGTGGTCGCGCCAGCTCCTTTTGCCCTCCGCCACCGCCTGACTGATCCGGGAGCTGAGGTCGGCCAATTCGCTGCTCAGCTGGTCGAAAACCTGGTAAAAGACGGCTTGGCCGGAGATGTCCGGGTTTGCCGGGGTGGCCACGGCCTGCAGCCGTTTATCAAGGTTCTCGCGCGCCTCGAGCCTTTCCGGGTTGTTGAATTGGATCAGGCGATGCGCGCATTCCAGGATATCCTGCTTGGAGCGGTAGTTCTTCGTCACCACCACGGTCTCGGCGTTCTTGTAGGCAGCCTTGAAATCCAGGATGTTCGCCAGGCTGGCGCCGCGAAAACGGTAGATCGCCTGGTCGTCGTCGCCGACTACGGTCAAGTTATCGCGCGTCCCCGGCGGGGCGAGGAGTTTGATCAACTCGAACTGCACGGTGTTGGTGTCCTGGAATTCGTCGACCAAGATCCAGGGGAACTCCTGCCGCGTCTTTTCCAGCACCAGGGGCTCCTGACGCAACAAGCGCAGCATCAGCATCAGCTGGTCCCCATGGTCCATGAATCCTTCGCGGTGCAGGATGGCGTCATAGGCTTGGTAGGCCTCCGCCAGCTCCAATTGCTCCGCAGCCGATCCCAGCTCCGCCTCGCTGACCGCCGAAGCCGCGTCGGCCCGGGCCACCTTCAGGTAGTCCTCGGGCGTGATGGCCTCGTCCTTCGCCCTTGAAAAATGCTGGATCAGGTCCGCCACATGGCGGTCGGGATTGGCGAGCGGCCGGAATTTTTTAAGCGGAAGTTCGAAAAGATGTTTTTTCAGGAAGAGGCGCAGCGGAGCGCCCGAGAGGACCTTGGCATCGGGGGCCAGGCCCAGCCGCAGGGCGTGCTCCTCGAAGAGGCGCTGTCCAAAGGCGTGGAAGGTCAGGATGTTCACGGGCGCGTAGCCGTAGGGCACCAACGCGTCGACCCGTTCTTCCATCTCCCGCGAGGCCTTATCCGAGAAGGTCAGGGCCAGCAATTCTTCGGGCCGCGCCGCCTTCGTGGCGATCAACCAGGCGATCCGGCGGGTCAGCACGGTGGTCTTGCCCGTGCCGGCTCCTGCCACGATCAGCAAAGGTCCTTTGCCATGGGTGACAGCCCTGAGCTGCTCGGGATTCAGGTTGGAAAGGATGGATTCTGTTTCAGCCATGGCTTGACGATACACCAAGTGGAGGACATAAAAAACCCCGCCTCAGGGGCGGGGTTTTTTATGATCCGGGAAGGCCTAGATCACTTGCCCAGACGCCTCTTCTGCGCGCGCATCTTGCGCCGATGCTTTTTGCGTTTGTGGGTCTTGATCTTTTTCTTGTGGCGCTTCTTTCCGGATCCCATGCGTTTCTCTCCTTGTTTTCACAGCTAAAGGTTTGGGTTTTTGATCCGCACGCACTTGGCGCTGGCCTCCGCGACCAGTTCCCCGGCCGCATTGACGCAGCGGCCGCGCGTGACGATGACGCGCTTGCTCAGATCCTCCAGTTCGGAGGAAAAATGCAGTGTGTCGCCGATGCGGGCCGGTTTCAGAAAACGTGTGGTCAGTTCTGCCGAAATAACGGGCACCCCGTGCTTTTTCCAGGGCAAATTCACCATTGTTTCGTCCAAAATCAGCGCAATCATACCACCATGCAAAACGTTTTCATAGCCTTGAAAGCGTTTATCCGCCACCCAAGTGGTGCGAAGAACATCCCCATCCACGACAAAATCAAGCTTTAGGCCGATAGGGTTTTCCTTTCCGCAGACCAGGCAATGCTGGTCGTCGGCCCAAGGCACCCCTCCCTGACCCGTTTTGGCCTGTGAGTCCTTCATATTCATAGGTTTTTCAAGGCTAGTTTCACCATGTCCTCGATCCCCGCGGACGCCAAGATCCCGGGCTCCTGGGCCAACGCCCTGGCCACGGCCTGACGAGCCTGGGCCAGAGGGATCCCCAACGCCAGTAGCGCCTGCACCGCCCTGGCTTCCGGGCCTTGGACAGAGATCGCGCCCGACGAACTGTCCGCTCCGCTGGCCACGGCCAGCGCCTCCACTTTGTCCGAAAGTTCCACGGCCATGCGCTCCGCCAGGCGTTTGCCCACTCCGGACGCGGACCCCAGCCTCCCCAAGTCGCGCGTTTTCAGCGCCCCGACCAGATCGGCGACCCCTAGTTGTGAGAGCACCGCCATACCCAGACGGGGCCCGACGCCTTTGACGCTCAGCAACAGCAGAAAAAGTTTTCTTTCTTCCAGGCTCCCAAAGCCGAAAAGCTGCTGCGCGTCTTCGCGGATATGGAAATGGGTGAAAAACTCGGCGCTCTCGCCCGCATTGGGTAGCGTGGCCAGGCCCGAGCGGGTCAGAAAGACCTCGTAGCCAAGGCCTCCGGCCTCGAGCACGCAGGACTCGGCCAGCTTTTGTTTTACGATCCCTCGGATGCTGGCGATCATTTCGCGTTCTTACCCTTCTTTTCGAGTGCCAAAGCGGCCATGCTCCTCATCCCCCGGCTGCGTATCGCGGTCAACGCCAGGGCCAGCGCGTCGGCCGCATCGTCTGGTTTCGGGGGACCCGGAAGGCCGAGGAGCCGGGTGACCATGCGGGTCACCTGTCCCTTGTCAGCGGACCCCGTCCCGGCAAGGGCCATCTTAACGGCTTGGGGCGAGCATTCCAGTTCCGGTACCCCCGCCTCTTTCAAGGCCAGGCGCAGGACACCCCTGGCTTCAGCGACCTTGAGGGCCGTCTTGGTGTTTTTGGAAAAAAAAAGCGTTTCGATGGCCGCTTCGTCAGGCCGATGCGAGGCCAGTAGATCGCGCACACCCCGATGCACCTTCAAAAGGCGTTCCTGAAAATCCATCTTCGCGGGGGTCTCGATCACCCCAAAAGCCAGGGCGCTCAAGCGGGAACCGCGCATCTCGACCACGCCGTAACCGAGCCGTCCGTAACCTGGATCGAGGCCTAGGACTTTCATCAGCAGGGACGGAAAATAAAAACTCCGGCCCCCGATGGGGCCGGAGCCGGACCATGTCCCGAAAAAACCGGGCCGTCAGCCGTCAAAACCGGAAATGATAGGAAGCGCCCGCCATCAGCTGCGCCAACGAGTCGCTGGTCTTCACCGTCCCCAGAGCCTTTTCCGTGGCGACCATGGCGTAGGCAAGGCTGACCCCAAAACGGTGGTTCTCGCGGACAGTGTAATTGGCCCCCGCGCTATAGGTGGACCGGTTGCTGTCACTCGCGAACGAAGGGACCGTGTCCAGGCCCGGGCTCTCCAAATGGCTGAGGGCAAGGTCATAGTTCAGGAAACTGTCGAAAACCCTGGGTTTCCACTGCTCGCTCCAGCGCAAGGACACGGTGTTATTGTTGCCGGTCTTCGCAGCCGCGGTGATGCCGCCGAAAGAACTGGCGGCCCCGAAGCTGGGCTGGTCAAGGTTTCCCATGGCCCCTGACAAGCTGAAGCTGGAGGCATCGTGGACCAGGAATGCGGACGCCACGTATTGAACGTTGGTCAGGTCCTGCGAACTGCGGCGGACGGCCTGGTCGGCGTATGAAATGCTCACGTAGGCGATATTTCCGCTCAGGCTCGTGTTGACGTTCAAGGGCTTGGTGTAACCCAGGCTCAGGTTAAGCGTCTGGCTGACGGCGTCCAGGGCTGGCAGGGTGTTGCCGTCCGCGTCGTTGACCTGGTGGTTGCGCGTCATGCCGGCGCTAAGATAGGGCAGGGTCCCAAAAGCCAGGTTGATAAATCCGGACATATAGTCCGTCTCGACGGTGGAACGACCGGGGATCTCCTGAAGATTATCCCGCCATTTGTTCATGTCGAAGCTGACGCTGGCCTGGCCGCCCAAGATGCTCTGCGAGAAGCTGCTCTCGTAACCGCGGTAATCCGGGATCAGGCCCGGATTGGCCATGGAGGTGTAACCCCCTGGCACCACGCTGGCGATGCCCGAGCTGACCCCGTCCAGAAAGCCGAAGTTCCCACCCAGATCCTTGTAGTCGACGGTCAGGCGGGTCCCCCAGGGCAAGATGTTCCAATCCGCGCCGGCCCGGGTGGCGAGGCCAAGGTTGACCCCCAGAGCCGTTGGGCCGTTCCAGTAATAATCCAAGCCGCCTTCGCCGGACAAGGACAGATAGATCGGTGTCAGGTTGATGCGCGCGTCGGAAGTGATGAGCCAGGTGTACTTCGGCACCATGGCTCCCATCGTGGTCGGATCGAGCCCAAAAGGATCGTCGTTGACCGTTACGGTGTTGAAGCCCAGCAGCACGTGCTCTCCCCCCAGCTCCCAACGCGCTCCATAAAGATATTGTCCAAAGGCGCCGGTTCCCGGCACGCCCGAAAATCCGGTCTGTCCGCCGTTCACCGGTCGCTGGGTCTGGCCCCAAACAGCCATGAAGCGGCTGTGGCCCGAATCCAGCTGGCCCGAACGCAGGTCCAAGGTGACGCCGCGCAGGAACAAGGGGTTGTAAAGGCTCAATTCCGAGAACTTGGGCGAATAATCGCCCAACGCGATCAGACCCTGCCGGTTCTGCCAAAGGGCCAGATAGCGGTCTGTGGGCTGCTGGTCGCTGCGCTCTTCGTCGGACTTGTTCACCTTCAGTTTCAGCGTGTTATCGACCCCGCGGCCGTTCAATTCCACCCTGCCGCGATTGAGCCCGTAGGGGCGGTAAGGAAGGGGCGCATGCGGGTCGGTCGGCTGCTGGATGACCGCGCCATACTGGGTCTCGTAGCTGAAAGCGCCGTCCCAATGCATCCTCTTTTTCTTCTTGGCGTGGCCTTCAAAGGGTGTCTTGACGCTGAAGGCCCAGGAAAGCGAGCCGGGATTGCCAGCCTTGTCCTTCGCCGTGACCTGCACCTCATGTTCGCCTGAAGGCAGGGCGGCCGCTGGGACATAGGACATCAGGGTCTCAAAGACCTGGATGCGGGCCTTGTCCTTGACCAGGGCTCCATCCACGCGCACTTCAACCGAGGCCAGGTCAATGCCCGATTCTTCGTCGTTAAAAGCCACCGTGATCACCGGCGTGTCACTGTCGACCGTGTCGCCTTCCATCGGGGACAGGATCTGCATCTCAGGCCCAAGGTTGTCTTTGCGAACAATGACAAAAGCCGGGTTGAGACGGGCGTTCAAGACCGGAAAACTCGCGACCGGACCAGGGACCCCTGTCTGCTGGGCCTCCAGATAATATTCAAGTCCGGGCATCTGGACCTGTTCTCCGGGGATCTCGCCATCGAATTGCGACAAAGCGCCCAGCATCTCGGTGCTTTGGAACTGCTCCTTGCCTTTGATCCTATAAAAAAGCCTTATCCGCGTCCCTGACGGGGCGCCATTGAGGACCGCCGAGATCTGCAGCGTGCGCCCTGCCGATGCCGCCAGGATGGGCGAATGGACGATCTCCGCAGCTGAGGCCGGACCGGCCATCAACATCAGGAGCGCCAGGACCGGGATAAAAGAAAGACGTTTCAAGTTCACTCCTACTTTTTCTGGTATTCGATCTTTAGATCGCGTTCGTTGCCTTCTGCGTCACGCACTTTGAGGATGACGTCCGAGGGGGCTCCGGCTCCGGCCAGCCAGTCGCTGGACACGCCATCCCAGGACTCCGGCGTGCCAGGTTTCTCGCCTTTTTTCACACAGAGCTGTTGGAGCTCCGTCAGGCTCGAGCCTCCCAGATCGTTGGCAAGATCGAGCCGGCCTTCCTTCAATTTGACGCAGAGGTCGCCATCTTCGGACACGTCGAACTGGGGTTCGGTCCCCTTCACCACGGCCAGGGCCGAAGGCGTCTCGAACTCGAGTTTGCTGTTCTTCTTCGAGACCTTGGCCCAAAGGCTTCCCAAGCTGATCTTCACCGAGGCGATCCCACGGCCGGACTTTTCTCCCTTGGCATTGCTGTCCCTGAGCTCGATCTTGGTCCCGGAGCTCAACTTCATCTGGGTGCCATCTCGCAGCGCCAAATGCAACAGGCCGTCCGCTCCGGTCACGATGCGGTCTCCCGCATAGACGGGCTGACCAAGCTCCAAAGCAGCGATCCGCTCGTCCGTTCCGCGCGCTACCGTCACATTTCCGGTCGCGCCCACCACGGCCCCAACAGGCAACAGGGGCTTGGTCGCGGCGGCCTGCATGGAGGCCTTTTCAGGCTCCTCCGCCTTCATCGCTTCCGGCTCCGCCTTGGCCGCTTTCTTGGCGAACGCGGAAGGCGCCCCAAGGGATCCAAGCAAGAGCAGCGCGGCAAAAATCCAGGTCATTTTCTTCACAAGAGCCCCCTATTTTCTGACAACGGCGATGCCGGTGATCCTGGCCCTGCCATCCTTTAACTGCTGGAAAAGCGGGTCGGAAAGGTTGGCGGGATCGACAAGATTTTTGATCTTCAAGGCGTCCAGCTTCTGGCTGACCGAGACCTGGCCCCGCGCCGCGGCCCGCACGATGCGATCAAGGTCGGACAGGGTCATGAAATTGCCCTGCGACTTGATGGTGAACCATTTCACCATGTTCGAGCCCGAACCGTCGCGCCCTCCAAAGGGATTGCCGTTGCCGTCCAAGCAGCGCACCCGGTAGTAATATTTGACCCCGCTACGCAGGTCCCTGTCCGAAGCGCCCCACACATAAAAGATCTGGCCAGCCGGTATCCTGATGCGCTGGATGGGTTCGGTCGACGGATCTTCCTCCATCACTTCCAGAAAATAAGAGATCTGGTCCTGCCGAAGGGTCATGTGCATCGCCGGGGTCCAGCTGAAGTTGACCAGCGGAGTTGGCACTTCGTTGTTGTGGGGATAGATCAGGATGGGAACGCTCGCGATATTACCCGGCTGGGCATTGAAGACGCTGAAGCGATCGCAGGCCGGAACGGACCCGGGATAGGGACTTCCAGGCGCGCCCGAGCTGCAGTCGACCTGCCTGAGGCATACCTGGAAATTTTTCTTGAGCAATCCGGTCACGCTCGACTGGGTGCTGCTGCCACCGCCTCCGCTGCCGCCTTCCCCGCTGTCTCCGCTGCTCTTGAATTGGTCTTCCAGGTCCTTTTGGAAGCATTGGTTGACATTGCCGCTAAAGGTGCCTGACACGACAAAATCAGCGGCGCTGCAGAGTCGGGTCTCTCCGGGGTTCAGCGGCGTCTTGAGGGTGATCATGCCGCCGCGCACCAAAGTCACCGCATCCAGGCTGGTCTCCTCGGAGCAGCTGTAATTTCCGCCCGGCTCGGTGATCTCCACGGCGAAGCAGGGGGCGTATTCGTAGGCCGTGTGGTTCGCCAGGGTCACCTGCAACACCGCGGGATTAAGGTCAGCGGGATATTCTGTGATCACACCGCTATTCTGGCTAGCCACGTTGGCCAGGCTGATCAAAAGCGCCGGATTCAAGGTGAACGCGACGATCTGCACAGGTTGTATGACCGCAGCCGCGTGGGCCGCCAAGCTGAGCCCTGCGGCCGCCAACGCGGTCCGGATCAATGACTTGATTTTCACGGAAGCCTCCACAGATTAAAACCGACGCGAATAGACGAACAGCGCCCCGTCTTGGGTGGGCCGCAGGCTGACTTCCGCAGCGGCGGCGGCCTCGGCCCGTCTGTTGTATTCCGAGGCCGCGATCGGAGCTCCTACGATATCGTCGAACCAGGTCTCGAGGAACGCGAAGGTGCAGACCAAGATGACGCCAGTGCGGCTCAAAACGGGCGAAAGGTCTTCGGGAACTCCCCCGTCCTTGTTATCGGTGAATTTCTTGATATCGTCCGCCCCCGCCATCACCGTGGTATAGGCGATCCCAGCGCTGGCCGCCTCAATCGCGAACAGGCCCAGGCCCTTCATCCAGGAACCGGCGTACATATGTCCAGCACCGTGGATAGCGACACCGGGAACGAGCGCAAGGGTGCCAGCGAGGAAGGGATACTTATGAGGGATTTTCTTCGGGGCCGGGGTCTTTTCAGGGGTGGCTTGGAGGGTGGACTGCTCGGTGGCCTGAACCGTGGGTTGGACTGTAGCCGTGGCCTCGGGTGTGACTTCGGCGGTGGGTTCCTCAGTGGGAGGAACCGTTTGCTGAGATGACTTCGGAACCGCAGTAGGCGCCGCCGCGGCGGCAGAAAGCCGCGACGCGCTCATGAGCATAACCGCCAAAGTCACCAGCCAGATCTTTGTCAATCGGGTGCCGCCATTGCTGTTCAAGTTGCCTCCCAAATATCCCAAATTTTCATTAACATATCAGTTCTCACCAAAACGGTCAATGCCGACGCTCTTCCCGCGCTTTTTCAAAGCCAGCAGTTTCTTGTGGAAAAGTGCTGCTTCAGACTGCTATGATAATCAACAGCTTATCCACAACTTCATCTGACAAGACATGCTCGACCCAAAACAACTCCCCTATCTCTTAAACCTTTTGGACGACGAGTCCGACATGGTCCGCAGCGCCATCGCCGACGAACTCAACGCGTACGGAGAATCCCTGAAAACCGAACTGGCGCGCCTGGCGCTTCCCCCCAGCCCTGAACAGCGACGCGTCTTGCAAAGCTTGATGCAGGCGCACAGCCGCGCATGGCTCAAAGAAAATTGGCACGCTTGGTTGGAGGAGTCCAACGAGGTGCTGGCGCTAGAAATGGCGTTCGCGGCTCTGTCCGAGTTCCAGACCGGCTTCATCTTCCCCACCGACTTGAGCATCTTGCTGGACGACCTAGCCGACGGCTGCCGCGATCAGCATCCCTCCGGACCCGATGCGCGCGATCTGGCCCAGTATCTGTTCAAAGACCTCGGGATACGCGGCGCTCAAGCTGACTATAACAATCCGCTGAACAGCGGCTTGATCTATGTCATCAAGGAAAAAAGAGGCATTCCCCTCAGCATGGCGGCGGTCTACTTGCTCACCGGAGCCCGGCTCGGACTGACCATCGAGGGCTGTAATTTTCCGGGACATTTTTTGGCGCGCGTGGTGGAGGCCGACGGAAGCGTTTCCCTTGTCGATTGCTTCAACGGCGGATCGATCGTCGACCACAAAGTGGTGGCCCAGACAAGCGAGCAGACCCCTTGGGGTGTCCAGAACCTGATCCAATACGCGGCGCCCACGCGGGTCATTGTCCGTCGCGCGCTCTCCAACCTGATCAAGGCCTACGCCGAGCTCGGGC
>JAZKAF010000097.1:0-5797 GCA_040389285.1 candidate division FCPU426 bacterium | reverse complement strand
TCGACGGAACCCAAAAGGTCGGCTACGCGCCCGAGGATAGCCTCGCCACCGACCCCAGCGGAGAGAAGGTCTTCCACCCGTTGGTGCCGCATTTTTTCAGTCGTTTTGAAAATGGAAGATTCGAGAGGAACCAACGGCCCTGGCCCGGGACCAGCTGATCATTTTTCCCTGAACAATCCGAAGCTGCTCGTGAATCCGTGGATATAGGTCCCCTGCCCCACTTGTCCGATCTCTCCATTGCAGAAAAAACCTCCCAGAGGCACCGGGCCGAAGCTCTCCGCAAAGAGACGGCTGTCATGGTCCGGAACCCCGTACATCCCTTCACCTCGTCCCAGACAAGAGAACAATAAGGCACCCGACGGCGCACCATGTTTTTGGTGCCGTTGCAGCAGGCTCTTCAGGTCCTGCGCCGCGGCGCCACTGTCGCGGACATGAAAGCGCAGGGCCTGGCCCTCGCGCAGCATGGCCCCCACGGCGATGCTACGTTCGCCTGCATCGATGCCCAGCACGTTGCGGATCAGAAAGTCGCCGTGCTCCGGCGGCCAGGCTGCCAAGGGGTCGGTGATCAAACCGATGAACAGGGCCCGGTTCATCAGTTGGCGGTCGGGCGGCGTTGCGGCTTCGTAGATCTCGGTCAATAGTTTCAGCGCTGGCTTGCCGTCCAATTCCTGGAGCAAGTTCTTCTCGCAGCGCGTGATGGTGTGCACGCCGCCCACGCCGCGACAGCCCTGGGCCACCAGAGTGTCCAGCCGCAATTCCCCGCTGAAGGCGAGCAGGATCGCGCCGTCCGAGACCCGCTCCTCTCCCAGGAACATCGCCCGCTCGCCGATGCCCCGCAGGCCCGAAGCCATGCCTCCCACTTTCTGGGCCATCGGAAACGCGTAATCCAATCCGGCCAGCAAGTCTTCCGCCCTTCCCATGAATGGACTGGCCAACAACAGGAACTCGGGCCGGTCCGAAGCCCTCACGCCGAGGGCTGCCTCCCAGGCTGAAGGAGGGCTGTCGGCGTCCGGAAGGTCGGCATCGTCCAGCTTGATCGAGCGGATCGTGACCCCGGGCATCAGGGCCGCGGTCACGGAAAGGCCGGGACCTTCCTCGACCTCATGTCCCGCGCCGATGACTCCTCCCCCTGAACATCCCATCAAATGGCGTGGCTGCAGGCCGCTGTTCAGCCCGGCGAGAATGGCATCGTAGGAGTCGCTATGGTGGGGCGAGACGAAGACGAAGAGAGCGTCGGGCTTCTGCCCGCCAAGGTCCCTTCGGATCTTATCGACACAGTCCCGCAAGGCGTCCTGCGCCTCCAGTTCCCCGCTGACCGCTGAGCTCCATTTCATCATCTATCCTTCCTGTTATTTCGAGAAGATCGCCCCTTCACCCAGGCCTTTGGCCCTGGACTCGCTCATCCCCTTGTGGGGCTGCATCTCTGATGGGATCTTTGTGTCTTTTTTAGCCGAAGCGCAGGCCGCCAGCCCGAGGACGGCGAGCCACAGCGCCAGGGCGATGATCGTCTTCATGGTCCACCCCCTAGCTCAAATATACGCCCGGGAGGGCTCGGCACCGGGATAAAAAAAGGCCCGGGTCTTTCAACCCGGGCCTTCGCTTTCTTTTCTATTTATTTCTTAGTAACGGTTGCGTCCACCGCCGAAACCACCGTTTCCGCCGCCGGAGCCGCTGCGTTGTTCACGCGGCACCATGGGACGGGCTTCATTGACGGTCAACGGACGGCCGTTGTTCTCCTGGCCGTGGAAACGGGCGATCGCCGATTCCGCTTCGCTGTCCGAGACCATTTCGACAAAGCCGAAACCCTTGCTGCGGCCGGAGGCCCTATCCATGATCACCTGCGCGGAACTGACTGTTCCGGCCTGCGAAAACAGGCTCTGGAGGTCTTGGTCCGTGAAGGAGTAGGGGAGGTTTCCGACGTACAATTTCTTAGCCATGCTGCTTTTCCTCACTGTCTGCGCCCTATCCTGCCTTGCCCTATGCTCGACTGACTATGGCGCGCTTAGTTGAGTCACTAGGGTAACAAGAATTTGAGGCCCTGTCACCAAAATAGAGGTTCAGGCCTTGTTCACCATCCAAGCTGAAAACCCTTCTAAAAAGGCCCTAAATCCAGGGATCTTCTCTTTCGGAAACCCATAGGCCTCAGGGGCTCTGGCCAAAACCTTGTCAAAACAGGCCAGCCATATCCCCCTTTCCGCCTCTGAGATAACAAAAGGGATGTGTCTGGCGCGCATGCGTGGCGGACCGTGTTTCATCTGGTAAAGAGGAGGCCCTCCCATCAAAGGCACTAAAAACATGGCCAATTTCTTGGAGGCTTCATCCATGTTCTCAGGAAACATCGCTCGGATCGACGACCGTTCCAGCTCTGAGTAAAAATCCCGGCAGATCCTGAAAATGGCCTCCTCCCCCAGCTGCGCATAGAGGTCGCGGTCCGGACCAGGGCCCTGGGGAGGGCCCGAGGGAGGCACAAAGATCTCTCGATCCATGGATGGCTCCTAAAAAAGAAATACCGGAGTCTTGGCAGGGCTTAAAATAGTAAAGGGACCCTTGAAAAAGGAGACAGTCATGGAAACTCCCAATCCGCTATACCAGGAATTTCCCGGCCATAGTGCAGCGATCGCCAGGCTGGATTCGGGAGACGCCGGTTTTCAGGCGTTGTTCCACGAATACTTAGGGATGGACCGGGAGATCAAGCGACTGGAGACCGGTGTGGAATTCGCGGAGTCGGATATCTATACCGAGGCCCTTTTAAAGGAACGCCTCAGGATCCGCGAACTGCTCTATCTGAAGATCCTGGACGCCGAAGACCGGCGCGGCAAATAAAAAAGGGCCCGGACCCTTTCAGGCGCCGGGCCCCCGGATGCGGTCGGATCTTTACTTTTTCAGGATATCCAGCAGCTCCACTTCGAAGATCAGCACGGCATTCGGGCCGATCTGTCCGCCCGCCCCATGCTCCCCATAAGCAAGGTTGCTGGGGATCACCAAGCGCCATTTGGAGCCCACCGGCATCAGTTGCAGCGCCTCAGTCCAGCCCGGGATGACGTTCTTAACGCCGAATTCAGCAGGCTGACCGCGCTTGATCGAGCTGTCAAATTCCGTCCCATCGATCAGGGTGCCAGCGTAGTGCACGCGCACCGTCTCAGAGGGCTTGGGTTTGCGCCCTGTTCCCTCCTTGATCACCTCGTAGAGCAGGCCGCTCTTGGTGGCCTTGACCTTGGAATTCGCCTTGGTCTTTGCCAGGAAGGCGGCGCCTTCGGCCTTGTTCTTTTCTCCGGCCGCCGACTGCTTGGTCATCTCCCGCTGCTGCATTTTCTGTCCAAAGATCTCCATGACCGCCTGGGCTTCGGCCGGCGTCATCTTGGATTCTTTGCCGTTGATCTTGTCGGCCATGCCCTGGTTCAACATCCCTAAGTCGATCTGGTCCTTGATCTCGGCCAGCTTGGAGCCGATATCTGAACCGATGGCGTAGCTCACTTTTTCAGTCTCGGTCTTGGGTGTCTTGCTGGTGCACGACACCGGCGCCAGAAGCGCCATGATGGCTGCGAAACGGATGGCTTTGGTCACGCGACTCCCTGAAATGGCTGTTTGAATAAGGCAAGATACTATCAACGCCTCCCCTATTATTCAAGCGGGCTCCGGGGGCCTAAATTCGCTCTGAATGGGCTTGTCCCTGAGGGTCTTTTTGGCTAAAATCCTGCTCCTTGGCTTTTTGGCCTGGGGAAAATGGAGTTGTAGCTCAGCTGGTTAGAGCGCTCGCCTGTCACGTGAGAGGTCGCGGGTTCAAATCCCGTCAACTCCGCCAATTAAAAAGCCCGCCTGCGAAGGCGGGCTTTTTCGTTTTTACGCCCTGCAGATATGTCAGAATAAGTCCGAGAATTTACCGGATCGTAGCGCCTACCGTTTTCCGGGGCTCCCATGAAAAAAATCACGCTTTGCATCGTCGGCGCCGGAAGTTCCTACACCCCTGAATTGATCGATGGCCTGCTGGCGCATGAGGACCAGGCCATCCCGGTGAAGGCCATTCATCTCGCCGACCGCAACCCCGAGCGCCTGGCGATCATGGCCGGGCTGACCGAGCGAATGGTCCGGCATAGCGGAAGGGACATCAAAGTGCGCAGCGGGTCGGATCTGGCCGAGCTGCTCAAGGATGCGGATTTTGTGGTGAGCCAGATCCGCGTGGGCGGCATGAAGGCGCGTTACCTGGACGAAAGCATCCCTCCACGCTTCGGGATGATCGGCCAGGAGACCACCGGTCCGGGCGGGATGTTCAAGGCATTGCGCACCATTCCCGAAATGATCGAGATCGCGCAAACGGTCGCGAGGGTCTCACCCAACGCCTTCCTCCTCAACTATACGAATCCGAGTGGCATCATCGCCGAAGCCGTGCTGAAGCATAGCAAAGCGAAGTTGATCGGCCTTTGTTCCGGCATCCCCGGCATGCAACAGGACCTGAAAGAAAAGCTCAAGGACCGCTATCCGGACCTGAAGAGCTATTCGGTCGGACTGAACCACCTGGGATTCATATACAAAATGGTCTCTGCGGGACAAGACGTGACCGCCGACGCCATCGAATCCCTTTATCGCCAGGAGCAGGCCGGTCCAGACGCTTCCGCGAAAAATGGGCGTTTGAGCCCGATGACGCTGGCCAAGTCATTGGGCGCTATCCCGATCGGTTATCTTGATTATTTTTACTATCGAAA
This sequence comes from candidate division FCPU426 bacterium, assembly GCA_040389285.1. Lineage (GTDB taxonomy): Bacteria > Oederibacteriota > JAJYGY01 > JAJYGY01 > DAIDJD01 > JAZKAF01. The sequence goes on along the minus strand of JAZKAF010000097.1, from coordinate 1,097 downwards.
TGAGGTCTTGGCGGAGGAACTTTCGGGCAAAGCAACCCGCGCGGAGCAGGTGATGAAAATTGAAAAGGACGTCTTAGAGCAGGCCTCCAGTCTCGATTGCCATGGTAAGCCCGACGCCCTGGTGAAACGCGGGGGTGGCGGCTATTCCGACGTGACTTTTGGATTTCTCAAGGCGATCTTACATGACCAAAACGCAGAATTAGTTTGCAGTGTCCAAAATCAGGGCCGTGTGGAAGGTATCGACGCCGATGCTAGCGTTGAATTGTCCTGCCGGGTAGGAAAAGACGGCGCGACCCCTATGCCGGTCGGCGCCATTCCTCTGGCCTTTCGGGGCCTGGTTCTAGCGGTGAAGGCCTATGAAACGCTGACCGTAGAGGCTGCGGTGAAACGGGATCGAAACAAAGTGATCCAGGCCATGTTGAACCATCCGTTGGCTTCAGACCTTAACCAGATAGAGCGCATGGTGGACGAAATGTTGCAAGCTCATGAACTGGATTTCAGCTAAAAACAATCATCCAGGTTAGTGGCCGCCTAAGTCTTCCTTCTGCGATATGATCTCAAGATAACGCTTCTCGCCGCGCCAGAAACGCCTGTCACATTTACCTTTCATGAACTGGACGTATTTTTGTGCCGCCGGCCAATCCTTCCGGGCGCAAAGGAAATAGATCCAGCGGCTATAGTTGGACTGGGAATTCGGGAAACGTTTGGACATCATCCCGAATCCTGTCGCAACTTTTGCATATTCCGCCGATATATCCCTGAAAAAATAAGTGGCGGTCGAAGAATGGCTAGCTATCTCGACGCAGGAACGGGCATAGGCTTCCGCGCCGAGGCCATCCGGCCTAGCCATGACTTTGTCCAGCCATCCCCCGCCTCCCTGCGTATTAATGCTACTGCCCCTATACGCCATAAAAATAGTGGTCAGCGCGTCCGTATATGGGAAGGCCGGATCAGCGGCATGACTCTTCTCCGCCAATTTCTGAAATTCAAGTCTGTCGAGTCCTTGCGACCATCCTGTTTCAGCGACCCAATAATAGGCTTCCGGATCTGCCTTCAACTTCCTTTCAGCGTCTTCGGCATATCCATAGGACGAACGT
>JAZKAF010000096.1:1642-3094 GCA_040389285.1 candidate division FCPU426 bacterium | reverse complement strand
GCCAGCGCAAGAGCGGGAACGGGACGCATGTCGCCTCCTATGAATGGACGGATCTCTCCGTCCAAAAAAAGCAAGGGCAACATCGCCTTAAGAGGGCAGGACAAAAAATGGCCTGCCCAACTTGCAGAAATTGATGACTAACGGCTCGCGGTGTGGGAGTGTTCGGCGCAGCCTACCCAGCTGTGGCCACCCCCCACATAGGACTCTCTTTTCCAGATCGGGACCTTAACTTTCACCTCGTCGATCATAAAACGGCAGGCTTCGAACGCTTCCGCGCGATGGGGGGCCATCGCCCCGATCCAGACCGCGCCTTCTCCGATCGGGATCGCTCCCACCCGGTGGACGATCAGGGCCTTGCCCAGACCCCAACGCTGCAAGGCCGTGCGGCGGATAGCTTCCATCTGCAATAAGGCCATGGGCTCGTAGCATTCGTATTCCAGGCTCTCGACCGCGTGTCCTTCGTTATGGTCGCGGACCCTGCCTTCGAAGACGGCCAGGCCCCCGCAGCTCCTGTCTTCCAGGGCTCTCAGGTATTGGTGCGGGACCAAGGCGCTGCGCACGATCTCGATCACGCCTGACTGCCTCCTGAAACCGGCGGCAGCATAGCCACCTCATCGCCGTCTTGCAAAGCGGTCTGCAAGCCAGAAAATTCAAAATTGACGCCCCAAGCCAGGGATGCGGCCTGAAGGCGTCCCTCCGGCTTGCGCGAGAATAACAGCTCTTTCAGATCGCCCAAAGTCGCGCCGGGTTGAAGATCGACGCTCTCACGGGCGCACTGAAAAAGGTCGCGCATCCCGGCGAAATAAAGCACTTGGATGGTCATAGGCTCTGCAACTCCAGGCTACGGCTGCGGCTGCCAGGTTCCACCCGGGCCAGGGCATCGGCCTCGGCCAGGGCGCCTAGCATGTGGGACTGCTGGCCTCCCAACAACTCGACAACGCTGCCAACCCGGCGGGCTTTCAAGAACAGGGTCTTTTTGGGATCGGCTTTCGGCGTTTTATCCGCTCGTAAGGTCTGCGACGGCGTGACCCCGGATAATAACGGCTTGACGTACTGGTGAAAGCAGATCCAGGCGGCCGCGGGATTTCCGGGTAAACCAAAGACCAGCGTGCGGCCCTTGCGTCCGAAAAAGAGAGGCTTGCCCGGCTTCTGAGCGACGCCCCAAAACAGGGTCTGCACTCCCAGCTCGCCAAGCAGGCGGCGCGAATGGTCCGCGTCCCCTACCGACACGCCACCGCTGATGAGCAAAAGGTCTGAGGATAGTAAGGCCAGGGACAGCTCCTTTTTCAGGATCGCGGGCTCATCCTTCACCCGCCGCGCCCTCGCCGTGATCCCCTCCTCGGCCAAAGCGGCTTCGAGCATCGGCCCGTTGCTGTCGTAGATCATCCCGGGCCTTAAGTGCCTTCCAAGCGAGGCCAGCTCGCTGCCGGTCACTAAAAGCGCGGCCTTTGG
>JAZKAF010000096.1:0-1632 GCA_040389285.1 candidate division FCPU426 bacterium | reverse complement strand
TTGCGATCCCCAGTCCGCTTAAGAAGCCGATCCAACGGGAGCTCAGCCGGGTGCCGGACTTGGCCACGGCAGCGCCGCGTTTCAATTCTTCGCCGGCGCAGCGTATGTGGTCCCCTTTTTGCACGTCAGCGCTTGTCTCGACATAAAGCTTGTTATCCGCGACCCGCGCCCGTTCCTTAGGCAGCACAGCGTCCGCGCCCGTAGGGATCAAGGCTCCAGTCATGACGGCCAAGGCCTGGCCTTTTCTCAGGGTCAGGGCGCGCTGGCCGGCGAATTGGGAGCCCGCGACCAGAAGCGGTTTGCCATAAGCCTGAGGAAAGTCGGCGCTGCGCAAGGCGTAGCCGTCCATGGCGGAGACGTCCCAGCGCGGGCTGGGCTGCGGAGCCCGAATCCCTGACGCCAGTACCCTGCCGAGCGCATTGGCATCCATAGCAACGGTCTCGCGTGTTTTTCGGAAGCTCTGGGCCAGCACCACTTGCAAGGCTTCCCGCGCGTTCAGGCTCAAACCTTTGCCTCCAAGCCCTGCGCCATGATGCTGTGCGCGTGAAAGAGGTAGGGATAAAGCGCGGCCATGGACTCGCGTACCCCGGCGGAGGATCCAGGCAGGGTGACGATCAGGGTCTTGCCTTTTTGTCCCGCGATGCCGCGCGAGAGCATGGCATAGGGCGTTCGCTTTTGCCCAAAGGCCCGGGCCGCTTCCATGGCCCCGGGTATCTCGCGCTCGATGACCTTGGATACCGCTTCCACGGTGCGGTCGCGGGGGCTGAGTCCGGTCCCACCACTGGTCAACACCAAGTCCACGCCCTCGGCACAAAGTTTTTCTAAAAGCGCCTGCATCTGCAAAGGCTCGTCCGGCAGCAGATGGTGCTGGGTCTCAGCAACGCCAAATCCAGCCAACTTCTCCAAAAGCCAGGGGCCCGTTTTGTCCTCGGCAAGGCCTTTGGAGCAGCGGTCCGAGCTGATGACCACCGCAGCGCGAAAACCCTGCTTAAGGCGCACGGGATAATCGGATTTGCCGCCGTCCTTTTCCAAAAGCCGGATGCCGCCGATCTCCATGTCCTTATCCACGCATTTCAGCATGTCGTAGATCACCAGCAAGGCCGTGTTGACCGCGCAAAGGGCTTCCATCTCAACGCCGGTCTTGGCCACGCAGAGCACTTCCGCCTCCACGCGGACCCGCCCAGCCCCGGCCTCAAAATTCACGCGCACGTGGTCCAAGGGGATGGGATGGCAATAAGGGATCAGGTCCGGGGTCTTTTTCGCGGCCAGGACCGCGGCGGCCCTGGCAGTGGCCAGCACATCCGGCTTGGGCAAGTCGTTGGAGGCCATGCGCTTCAAAGCCTCCTCGGATAGGCGGATCCAGCCTTCGGCCAAAGCGCGGCGGGCGGTCTCGATCTTCAATGAGGTGGAGATCACGGTCTCATCCTCCGATGCCCGACATCAAGGTCAGGGGCGCGCCTAGGCCCCGGTCAAAATCATGTCCCGCTGGCTTGCCCCAGACAGAAGTCTGGATCATGGCGGAAAGCTCCGCGTCCGAGGCACCCGCGCGCAAGGGGGTCTTTAAGTCCAGGCCAAGCGGGCTGGCCATGCAGAGCCGAAGGTATCCGTCCGCACCCAGGCGCAGGCGGTCGC
>JAZKAF010000095.1:0-3546 GCA_040389285.1 candidate division FCPU426 bacterium | reverse complement strand
ACCGTGACCGTGATCCTGCCCACCCCGACTTTCAGCATTTCGCCTACCCACAGCGTCACACCGACCCAGACGCGGACTCCCAGTGATTCACCTACCCGGACCCTCAGTCCCACGCCCAGCGCGACGCCGACCCTGACGCGGAGCCCCAGCGATTCGCCGACCCGGACCGTCAGTCCGACTCCCAGCTATAGTCCCAGTTCGACGAAGACGGCCACGGCCACCCTGATCCCAAGCCTTTCGCCCAGCCTTACCCAGACCTTTAGTGTTTCTCCGACCCGGACGCGCAGTCCGACTCCCGACCGTAACGTCGAATTGAAGATCCTTGAGCTGTATCCCCATCCGATCGGAGCGGGAGGCACCCAGATCGTCCTGAAGATCCCCGGGCCTTGCATCCTGACCCTGAGGATCTTTGGGCTGGGCGGGGACCTGGTCTATCAGACGAGCCGGGATTTTTCCTCGAAAGGCATCGTCCAGGTCCCCTGGGACGCGAAAAACAGCGCGGGGAATCCAGTTGTTTTCGGTCAGTACTACCTTGTGGCGGATGCTGCGGGCTCTGGAACCGGCTTGGCGCTTCGGGCCTCGCGTTGGATCACGGTCGCCCGGTGAGGCGCCTTTTTTTTTCAGTTTTGGCCATTTTCTTGCTTTGCGGCGAAAAGCCGCTGAGCGCTGGCACGGAACTGGCGGGCGCCACCAGCGGATCCTTTTTTAAGATCGGCTCCTCAGCCCGGCCGATGTCCCTGGGACAGGCTTATGTCGGCCTGGCCGATGATGTGGCGGCCTTGTCCTACAATCCCGCGGGTTTGGGCCTCACCCGCGGTGTGAACCTGCAGGTCGGGCACACGGCCTGGTTCCAGGGCGCGTCCGCCGAGCACCTGAACGCGGCGTTCCCCATGCGGCTACCCGGAAGATTCGGGATCAGCCTGAACTACTTATCCTTCCCATCCCAGACCATCACTTCCCAGATCGCCAACACGCCGGATCCTTTGTTGAATTACCGGGTGGATGGGGAATTCAGTCCCTATGACTTTTCGGCTGCGCTGGCTTACGCGGATTCTTTCTTTGGAGGGATCCAGTGGGGTCTGGCGCTCAAGGCGATCCAGGAGAAACCCAGCGGCTCTGCCGGGGACGGCTCTTCAGGGATCTTGCTCGATCTTGGGGTGCTGGGGGAGACGCCGGTCCCCGGCTTGCGGCTTGGCGCGTCGCTCCAGAATCTTGGGCCCTCCGTGGACAGCCGCGGCCATACTTTTGGCACCGGAGTCATCATCCGCTCGGGGGCGAGCTATCGTCCGCCGGCAGGGACCATGCTATTCAGCGGCGAACTCGACTTTCCGAACGACGGAGTCGCGGTGGCCGCGGCCGGATTCGAGTTCGGCATTGGCGGGATCCTGTTTCCCCGGGCCGGCCTGCGCTGGGACGGCATTTTCAATCCTTGGTCTGTGGGCGCTGGCCTGCGCTACAAGTCGCTCTGCCTGGATCTTGCCACCGTGCCCATGGGTGATCTGGGACAGACCTACCGGGTCTCGGTAGAGTGGGACTTTGAGCTGGCGGCCCCAACGCCACCCGCTCCCGTGCTGGAAAAAATTGAAGAGCCGGCGCCAGAGCCGGAGCCCGCTAGCACGGCTGACACCGGGATCCAAGAGATCGAGACAGCCGGACCCATCTTGACCGTTCTGGAGCCGGGTTCAGCGGGCTTAAGGGATCTTTCCAACGCGCCCGAACCCATGAAGGGCGGAGGCACCTATTTTATGTTCACCTTGAGCACCGAAGCGGACATCAAGATCCAGGTCTTCCAAAATGGGCAGCTGCTTCGGACCCTTTTAGCGGGCCATTTTGGCCCGGGTGAGAACAAGGTCTTTTATGACGGACTGGACGACCAGGCAAAGCCGCTGGCCAACGGGAACTATGAGGTCCGCTTGAACGCCACGGGGACCGGGATCAACGAGGTCCGCCAGGGGACCTTTAGCAGGATCCAGGATCAACCTTGATTTAAAGCTGTTTTCGGGCGCCCCTGGAACGGTTCGACGTTGACAGCCACCCCCTGTTTTCCTATACTTGCTGTCCCCCTTCGCTGTTTGAAGGGAATTTTTCACCCTTGCTCCCGGCCAGACCGGGGGCTTTCCGTCCTAGAGGCGGAAAACCAGGAGGGCAGACTTTGAAGAAACATTCCGCATACGAATGCATGCTCATCATGAAGCCGGCCTTGTCCAAGGAAGATTCGGACAAGTTGGCTGACCGCTACGCCGAGGTCGTCAAGACCCAGGGCGGAGAGGTGCAGAAGATCGACAGGATGGGCAAGCGCCGCATCGCCTTCGACATGAAGAAGAATCCCGAAGGCTATTACTTCACCATCAATTTCACCGCGCCGGGCCCCTGCATCGCCGAACTGGAACGCCAGTTGGGGATCTCGGACGACCTGCTGAAATTCCAGACCCTGCGCATGGACCCGGTCAAGCCGATGGACCTGAAGCCGAAGCCCGCCGTCAGCGCGTTCCAGCAATAGGAGGCGTGACATGGCCAGCCTGAACCGCGTCATCATCGTCGGCAACTTGACCAAGGATCCTGAGCTGAAGTTCATCCCTTCAGGCCAGGCCGTCTGCAACCTTCGCATGGCCACTAACCGCAAATGGAAAGCGGCCAACGGCGAGTGGAAGGACGAGGTCACCTACGTCAGCGTCGTGGTCTGGGGCAAGTCGGCCGAGGCCTGCGGGGAGTACCTGAAAAAAGGTTCGCCCGCCCTGGTCGAAGGCCGCCTTCAGAGCCGCCAGTGGGAGACGGATAAAGGCGAGAAGCGTTCCATCCTGGAAGTGGTCGCAGAGCGCGTGCAGTTCCTCGGAGCTGGACGCCGCGAGGGCGGCGCCACAGGAGGATCCGATTTTGAGAATAGCACGCCACCCCCGGTCGAATCGGCGGGCGGCGGCGATGACGACATCCCTTTTTAACCTGGAGACCTGAGACATGGCATTCGCCAAACCCAAGGCAAAAGTAAAGAAGAAGCGCGCCAGTGACGACGACCGGCGCTACAAGCGCAAGTCCTGCCGTTTCTGCGCGGACAAGATCTCTTCGATCGACTACAAAGATTCGAACCGTCTGCGCAATTTTGTGACGGACCGTGGCAAGATCGTGCCGCGCCGGATCACGGGCAACTGCTCGCGCCATCAGCATATCCTGACCCAGGCGATCAAGCGCTCACGTAACGTAGGGTTGCTGCCCTTCATCGCCGCCTAAACACGGCTGTGGCCGCGCTTTTAGGGCCGCTTGTCTGGCTTTTGATCTTTGTCCTGGCCGGTCTGGTGATGGCCAGGGATATACGACGCAAGCCGGGATCGGATTATTTCAGCCCGTTGGTCATGGGACTGGTCCCGGCCTTATTCTGGTGCGCAACGGTTTTTATCAACCTGCGGCGGCCGGAGCTGCCGGAAGCGGCTGAGTTCAAGGCGCAGTTCCAGGCGCGGATCGTCCAGGCTTTGGCCAGTTCCTCCGCTGACTTGGGCCTTGCGCAGGAAAAGTCCCAGGCCGTGGCCGGGGAACTTGCCAGTTGGCTGATAC
>JAZKAF010000094.1:0-6794 GCA_040389285.1 candidate division FCPU426 bacterium | reverse complement strand
TGTTCAAGTCTTCCTATGACAAAGCCAACCGCTCCTCGCTGAAAAGCTACCGGGGTCCGGGGTTGGTCAAGGGGATCGCCCAGTTGGAGCGCATCAGATCCAGTCTGGGAGTGCCGGTGCTCACCGACGTGCACCAAGTTTCCGAAGTCGACCGCGCTTCAGCCGTGGCGGATGTCCTGCAGATCCCGGCTTTTCTTTGCCGGCAGACCGACTTGCTGGTGGCCGCGGCGAAGACCGGCAGCGTGGTGAACATAAAAAAGGGCCAGTTCCTGGCGCCCTGGGATATGGGTGTGGCGGTGCAGAAGGTGCGCGAATCCGGCAACCGGCGCATCCTGGTGACGGAACGCGGCGTGTCGTTCGGCTACAACAACCTGGTGGTGGACTTTTTGTCGCTGCCTGCGCTGAAGCAATTGGGTTGTCCGGTGGTCTTCGATGCCACCCACAGCGTGCAGCTGCCCGGTGGCTTGGGACATGCCTCCGGCGGCAGGAGCCAGTACGTGGGCGCGCTGGCCCGCGCGGCCGCGGCCGTCGGCGTGGACGGATATTTCTTTGAAGTGCATCCGGACCCGTCCAAGGCCAAGTCGGACGGACCCAACATGGTGCGCCTGAAGGATTTTGGGGCGCTGCTGAAACGGGTGCTGAGCCATGACGCGCTTGAACGTTGAGATCTACTGCGACGGGGCTTGCCGGGGCAACCCGGGGCCGTCCGCCGCGGGCGCGGTGCTGAGCGACATGGGCTCCCGCAAGGTGATCGCCGAGATCTCCGAGCGGCTGGGGCGCGGCACCAACAACGAAGCGGAGTACGCGGCGCTGCTGCTGGCGCTGAAAGAAGCGAGGCGCTTGGGCGCCACTGAGGTGACGATCAAGGCCGACAGCCAGCTGGTGATCCGCCAGCTGACCGGCCAATACAAGGTCAAGCATCCAGGGATGAAGCTGCGCCATGCGGAAGCGATGGCGTTGCTTTCGGGATTCCTGGATTGGAACGCAAGCCATGTGCCCCGCGAAGAGAACACCCGCGCGGACGCCCTGGCCAACGCGGCGCTGGACCGCATCTAGAAAAATATCAAGGGGAACTGAATGAACTTGTTGCAGCGGCTTTTTGGCCGCGGAGGCGGTACGACGGGCTCCGGCCCGGATCAGGAAATAGCGGCGGTGGTGGAAAGCGCGAAGCAGGGCCTGGGCCCCGACTTGGTGGGCGTGCTGGCCTACGGGTCCTGGGCTTCCGGCGAATTTGTGGCGGGGCACTCCAACGTCAACCTGCTGGTCATCACCCGCAGGCTGGACCCCGAGACCTTGAAGCGCCTGGCGCCCATCGCGGGGCAGTGGCACAAGCTCAGCGGCGTGAAGCCCCTGCTCTTCTCGGCCACCGAGCTGAAAGCCTTCAGCGACGCCTTTCCCATGGAATTCGGCGACATCGCCGAGAACCACCGGCTGCTGACGGGCGAGGATCCTTTCCAAAGGATGCAGGTCTCGTACCACCGCCTGCTGGATGAACTGGAGACCGAGATCCGCAACCGCCTGGTGAAGCTGCGCCAGCGCTACCTTTTGAGCGGCGGATCCCTGGAAGAAGCCCGGGCCCTGCTGGCGGCCACCGCCGGTTCGATGTTCCCGATCCTGAGGGCCTTTTTGCGGCTCAAACGCCGCAGGCCGCCCAACCAGCGGGTCAGGTTGATCGAGGAATGCTGCCGCAATTACCGCTTTGGACGCCGCACGCTGTTGCAGGCCCATGACCTGCGTTACGGGCGCAAGAACGCCGAGACCATCGACACGGTCGAGCTCTTCAACCACATGGTGGCCGAGCTCCAGGGCATGGCCGAGCAAGTGCAGCGCATGCGCAGCGAAGGGCCGCAAGCCTCCGGCGCCGCCGCAGCACCTCAGGCTCTTGCCCCGGGCCAAGGGGGAGAGGACCGCGACCGTGAACGTGGGGATCGCCCGCGCGACAGGGACCGGGACCGCGATCGCGAGCATCCGCGCCGCAGGGAGAGCTTTGGAGCCAAGGGCGGCGACCGCAGCGCGAAGCTGGCGGCCGTGCGCGCCCTGATCCAGGACGCCTCGGGCCGCAAGAAATGGGAACCCCGGGAACCGGAGCGTTTTCTCAGCGATGAATTTTCCCGCGACGCCGGCCTTTCATCGGCGGCCCGTTTCGGCTGGGACCGCGCCTGGCAGCCCGAGCGCCGCGCCAAGGGTTACGTGCCCAAGCTCGAGCCCGTGGAAGCGCCCGCGGAAGAGGAACCTTATTCGGACGAGGAAGTCGACCCCCAGTTGGAAGTCCCGGCGGAACCCGCGGCGGCGGAGACCATGGCCGCCGGGGAGACCGTGACCCCTTCGCCTCAGGAGACGACGCATGATTGAGAGGATCAAGTTCGGCTCGTTCGCGATCATCGGCCTGCTGATCGGCATCCTGGTGACCCTGCCGCTCTTCTGGTTCGGGGTGAAGCACGGCGTGAAGGGCCTTCGCACGGCCTCGGCCGTGGCCTTCGAGCCGGTCGAAAGGCGCCAGCAGAACATGGCGGACGAGTCCTTGCGCTTCGAGAAGTTATTGGCCACGCTCGGCGGGGGAAAGAAAGCCAAGAAGGACTTTGTCGCCGTTGACATGCTGCGCAGCCGCATGGCCGGCACCGCGGACTTCCGCGAAAAGGTCGAGATCAGCCAACAGTTGGAAGGCGCCTTGATCCGCGTCGAACAGGTCGCCGTGCGCGAGTCGCGCGCCTCAAAGAAGGTCGCTCAGAATCCCTACGTGGTGGAGTTCGTCAACACCTGGGCGGTGATGAAGCGCAACCTGGTCGCCGAGGAGCTGCACTTCGCCGGCGCCGTTGTGGAATACAACGCCGTGCTGAAGCGCTGGCCGGTTCCCATGGTGATGCGCCATAAGACCATCAATTCTCTGCTCAGCGCCTTTTTCTCCGAAGTCCGGCACCACAGCGGGGATTACCTGCGCCAGGGCTGGCTCTGGCTGAAATGGTTCCTGCACGCCGCCTGGAACAAGGCGCTCTCGCATCCCATCCCCGAACATCCCGTGCCGATGCCCTTAGGCGGCAAGCCCGGGGACATGCTCTTCACCCCGATGCCGGAACCTAATTACATCGCCCAGGCGCCGCTGCCTGAGGAGGATTTCCCCGAGATCCAGTACAACCGCACTTATCCGAACATGGCGGATGTCGAAGCCGGCGAAGAGCCCGCGGACATGGAGAACAAATACGTGAAGCCTTACGCCGCCCCTGTGCCCACGGTGCAGAAGACGGTCAGCTACAAGTAAGGCTCGCGAGGAGACATTTCAGGAAAGACCGGATGATCGCCGGCTTGCGCTAACGCGCAGGCGGGAGGAAAGTCCGAACTCCACAGGGCAGGGTGCCAGCTAACGGCTGGGGGTCTCCAACGTTCCTTCAAGGGCGGCGGGGATCACGGAAAGTGCCACAGAAAACAAACAGCCCATCGGCCGTTGGGACGCAAGTCCCAGCACCAGTCGGCGGGTAATGGTGAAATGGCGGGGTAAGAGCCCACCGCCCCGACCGCGAGGAAGGGGGCACGGCAAACCCCACCTGGAGCAAGGTCAAATAGGGGGAGAGGATCGCCCGTCCGTTCGCATCCCCGGGTAAAGGCCGCTAAAGCCGCGTCGCGAGCCGCGGCATAGAGAAATGATCATCTCGCCCGATGCCGGCGTCCTGGCTTGCCAGGCTCTGACCCGGGCCAGACAAGATTCGGCTTACAGGTCTTTCCTGAAATAATTTCGCGGGGGGATTTTTCACTCTAAGGTGCCCGGACCTTGACCGAATTCGAACCGACTTATTCGCGCTTCGCCTCTGGGATGAAGCCCTCCATCATCCGGGCGCTGCTCAAAATGGTGCAGCGCCCCGACGTCATCTCTTTCGCCGGCGGCATCCCCGACGCCGGTCTCTTCCCGCTCCCCCTCTTCGCCGAACTTTCCCGCAAAGCCATCCTGGAACAGGGGCGTTCCTCGCTGCAATACGGCGAGACCGCCGGCTGGACGCCGCTGCGCGTGCAGCTGGGCGCCCTGCTCGCGGCCAAGGGGATCCAGGCGGATCCTTCCCAGATCCTTATCACCAACGGCAGCCAGCAGGGCATCGACCTGCTGGGCAGGATCCTGCTGGATCCAGGCGACCTGGTCGGGGTGGAGAACCCCGCCTACCTCGGAGCGCTGATCGCCTTCAACAACTTTGGCGCCCGCATCCTGCCCTTGCCCATGGACGCCTCCGGACTGATCCCCGAGGCGCTGGAAGACGCCATCCGCCAGGGCCGTAAGCCTAAGCTGCTCTACTTGACCCCCAGCTTCCAGAACCCCAGCGGGCGCCTGCTGACCCTCGAGCGCCGCCGCCGGGTTGTGGAACTGGCGGTCACGCACGGGATCCTGATCATCGAGGACGACCCCTACGGCGATATCAATTTCGGAGGGCCCATCACGCCCTTGAAGGCCCTCGACGCAACTGGCCGCCACGTGGTCTATCTGGGCAGCTTTTCCAAGATCGGCAGCCCGGGCATGCGCCTGGGCTGGGCCGCGGGGCCGCAGGACCTGATCATGAAGATGACCACGGCCAAAGAAAGCGGCGACGTCTGCACCAACGTGCTGTCCCAGGCCATCGGCGCCGAGTTCCTGGCCGGAGGCCATCTTAGCGGGCATCTGAAAAACTTGGTCCAGGTCTATCGCGGCCGGGCAGCTGCCATGGCGGCCGCGTTGAGGGCCGAAGGCTCGCTGTCTTTTGAGGAACCTCTGGGCGGCTTCTTCATCTGGGCCAGCCTGCCCAAGGGCCTTAAGTCGATGGATCTTTTTGAACGGGCCATGGCCGCGGGCGTGGCCTACGTGCCGGGCGGCTCGTTCTTTTCACAGGAAGGCGAGGGAGACTCCACCCTACGCCTCACTTTTTGCACGGCCGACGAGGACAAGATCCGCGAAGGCGTGAAACGGCTCTCGGCCGTCATCCAGGGGGCATCGGTAAACGCATGAACAAACTGATCAATTACGCGGTCTGCGGGGCGCTGGCGGCGGGCCTGATGCTGGTGGCCCGACTGGGGCTGATGCATCTGAACCTGCCCAATTACCCGGCCTTGGCTTTGAGCGGGCAGGCCGGTTTCCACACGCTGCTCTGGGCCTTGGGCGAGGGCGCCATCTACGGATTAGCCTGGGGCCTGCTGGTGCGCGGCGTGCTGCCGGCGGGGATCCTGGCAGGTGCCTTGGTCTTCTCCTTGGTCCCTTTTTTGGTGAACGTGCTGGCCCTGCCCCTCTGGCACGGCGAGAGCGTCAACAGCGAGCCCTGGCCTTTGGCCTACAAGGCCCTGCACTACTTCATCTTTTCCTTAGGCCTGGTCTTTCTGGGCCGCCAAGCCGGAGGGTCGGACTGACATGAAAGGCGTCATCATGGCCGGGGGTTTTGGCACGCGCCTCAGGCCCCTGACCTACAGCATGCCCAAGCCCCTGGTGCCGGTGGCCAACCGTCCGGTGATGCAGCGCATCGTCGAGCTCTTAAAGGCCCACGGCATCACGGACCAGCTTTCCCTGCTCTATTTCCAGCCCGAGGCCATCCGCAACTTTTTTGGCGACGGATCGGCGCTGGGCGTGCGCATGGCCTACCAGGGCGCCGGCGCGGACTTAGGGACAGCCGGATCCGTGAAGCTGGGCCAGCCGATGCTGGGCAAAGAGCGCTTCATGGTCATCTCCGCCGATATCCTGACCGACTTCGACTTGGGGGCCGCCGCGCGCTTCCATGAGCGCTCCAAGGCCATGGCCACGCTGGTGCTGACCCGGGTCGAGAACCCGCTGGCCTTTGGCGTGGTGATCACGGACAAGGACGGCCGCATCACGCGCTTTTTGGAAAAGCCCAGCTGGGGAGAGGTCTTCTCCGACACGGTGAACACCGGCATCTACATCCTGGAACCCGAAGTGCTGGACCTGATCCCCGAAGGCAAGGATTTCGACTTCAGCAAGGACCTCTTCCCGCTGATGCTCGAGAAAAAGCTGCCGCTCTACGGGCACATCGCCGAAGGCTATTGGAAAGACATCGGCACCCTGGGCGAATACCTGCTCTGCCACCGCGACATCCTGAACGGCAAGGTCGAGGTGGGCGTGGACGGCGTGCGCAAAGGCAGGCTGGGCTCGGACCTCTGGATGGGCGAAGGGGCGCATATCGATCCCAGCGCCCGGCTTTCCGGCGCGGTGATCCTGGGGCGCAACGCCCGGGTCGGCGCCAGGGCCGAGCTGAGCCACTGCATCCTAGGCGACGGCGTCACGGTGGGCGAAGGGGCGCGGCTCTCTGGCACGGTGCTCTGGAACGGCGTCAGCGTGGGGCCGGGAGCCGAGCTGAAGGAATGCGCCATCGCGGCCCGCACCACGGTGGGAGCCCGCGCTTATGTCGGCGTCGGGGTCGTCATCGCCGACGACTGCGTGTTGGGCGACGGATGCACGGTCAAGGACGAGGTCAAGATGTGGCCGCAAAAGACCCTGGAAGGGGGCGCCACGCTCTCCAGCTCGCTGGTCTGGGGCGACAAATGGAGCAAGAACCTTTTCGACGCCTATGGCATCTCGGGTTCGGCCAACATCGAGATGACGCCCGACTTCGCGGCCAAGCTGGGCGCCGCCTACGGGGCCGGACTGAAGGAAGGCTCCACCGTCCTGATCACCCGCGACGCGCATAAGACCAGCCGCATGATCGACCGCGCCTTGATGGCCGGGCTCACCTCGGCCGGCATCAACGTCTTTGACCTGCGCATGCAGCCCATCCCCGTGGCGCGCTACGCCACCCGGGCCCTGCAATGCGCCGGCGGCCTGCACGTGCGCCGAAGCC
>JAZKAF010000093.1:0-3083 GCA_040389285.1 candidate division FCPU426 bacterium | reverse complement strand
GCCGGGGCCATGACCGCGGGCAGGTAGTAGCCGACCCGGAACAAGACTTTGAAGCGGGGGATCTCAGCCAGCAGCAGGGCCAGCAGGATGGGGGCCACGAACCCGAAAGTCAGGGAGGCGCCCACATAGTAGATGGTGGCCCAGACGATCTGCAGGAACTGGGGCTGGGTGAAGAACTCGATGAAGTTATCGAGCCCGATCCAGCGGCTTTCGCCGATGATGCGGTAGTCCATGAAGGCGATGCCAGCGCCCTGGATCAGGGGGAGGTAGCTCCAAATGAGCATCGAGAGCAGGGCCATGGCCAGCATGGACCAGACTTTGATGTGGGTGGTCGCGCCTTTGGCGCTGAACATGGTCTGGCCGCCAGCCGTGATCAGCTTGTCGTCGCTTTTCCTCTTGCGGAAGAAGAAGTAGAAGATCGTGGCCAGGCCCAGCAGAGCCAGGACAAAGCCGATCTTCGCGAACAGGCGCAAGCGGGCCTGTTCGGCGGCCGGGCGGATGCCGTAGATGAATGAATTGACGCGTTCGGTGGTGGCGTGCAGCTCGGTGTAGGGGTCGGCGTCCTTGTCGTCCAGGACCTTGGACAAGGGGATCACCAGCTCGTTGGTCTGCACGACCTGGTAATTGGGGGCGTAGGTCTCGACGTGCAGGTTGTTGCTGGTGACCTTCGAAGTCTCGATCCAGTTGCGCGGGAACTTTTCGTAAAAACTAGTGTAGCCGAAACGTATCAGTTCTTCGGGCTTCAGCTGGTAGGGGGCATCGGCCTGGATCATGTGCTTGACCAGGATGCGGCGGAATTCGTCCGAGGTCTTGAACTCGATGTATTTCCAGGCCGCGTCGCGCAGCTCCGGGTCTTTGACCGAGGAATTGATCATGTAAAGGTCGCCAGCGGCGTAATTGGCGCGTCCGCCGGGCCCCGCGGGCAGGGGGGCTATGCCGATCTGCGAAGGGGCCAGGCCGTAGGTGTCCAGGGCGTACCAGCTAGGCGAATAGATGCGCATGGCCACCTTGCCACGCCCAAATTCGTCCATGTCGGTGTTGGAGCCGAAGCTGGTGGTGGTCACGACGCCGGTGTATTCCTTGCCGTCGCGCGTCCATTTACCCCAGACCAGCTTTTTCCAGAATTCCAGCGCCGCCACCGAGGCCGGGCTGTCAAAGGTGACCCGCCACTTGACCTTGGAGGCGTCGATGGTCAGCCTCTCGGCGTAGAGCTCGTCCAGGGTCATGCGGCGCTCGGGAGCGCCGTGCTCGCCGGGGATGTAGGGCACGACCACGTCCCCGCCGGCCTGCCAGACCCAGATCGGGAACTGCCAGGCCGCGGCCCAGGCGCCGTTGAGCTGGAAGCCGTACTGCCCCTTCTTGTTGGTGGTCATCTCGCTGACGATCTTGTCCGGGAAGGTCAGGCGCTGGGCATAATCGTAAAGCTCGTCCCAGGTCTGCGGCGGGCGCTCGGGGTCGAGGCCTGCCTCCTTGAACATGTCCTTGCGGTACATCAACTGCAGCGAATACCACTCGTGCACCACGCCATAGACGTGCTTGCCGCGTGTGACCGAGGGCCAGAACACATCGGGCATGTTCTTACGGCCTTCCCAGCCTTCCAACTTGTCCTCGATCGGCTGGGCAAAGCCCTGGTCGATGTAGTTCTGGACCTTATGGACAAAGACGTCGAGCACGTCCGGGGCCGTGCCACCGGCCAGAGCCATCAGTTCGGAAGCCTCAGTGAGGTTTCCGATCGACTTGATGCCCTGGAAGCGGTTGATCTTGATGTGGGGATAGCGCGCTTCAAAGATGCGGATGCCTTCGCGTTCCGCGTCGGCCTTCAGGTCGGCCTTGTTCTCGTTGGGGAAGCCCGGGATCCTGAGCACCACGTCGGCCCGCAGCGGCAATGCCAGCAGGACGAACAAGGACCAGGCCGTGAGCGCGGCGAACCGCATAGGACGCATCATCGGGTCATTTCTTTCGGCGTGGGGTTTAACGTGACAGCCCGTAATAGGCCGCGTTCCAGCGAAGCTCGTTCTTGAAGTCGCGGGAGCGGGTCTCGGCGCCGATCAGCACGCATTCGATGCCAGCCATCTCGGCGTAATCTTCCAAATGCTCGTGGGTGATGGCCTGGCTGTAGCCAGTGTGGTGCGCGCCGCCGGCCAGGATCCATGCCTCGGCCGCGACAGCCAAGCTGGGCCTAGCTTTCCAAAGCACGCGAGCGACGGGCAGCTTGGGCAAGGGCTCCTTGGGCGGCACCGCGTCCACTTCGTTCAGGATCAATCGGAAACGGTGGCCAAGATCGATGAGGGAGGCGTTGATGCCGGGGCCGGCCGGCGAATTGAAGACCAGGCGGGCGGGCGGCTCCTTGCCGCCGATCCCCAGGGGATGCACTTCCAGGCTGGGCTTGCCTTCGGCGATGGAGGGGCAGACCTCCAGCATGTGCGAGCCCAGGACCTGTTCGTTGCCCGGTTCAAAATGGTAGGTGTAGTCTTCCATAAAGCTGGTGCCACCCTTGAGCCCGGCGGCCATGACTTTCATGGTGCGTACCAAGGCCGCGGTCTTCCAGTCGCCTTCGGCGCCGAAACCGTAGCCTTCGGCCATCAAGCGCTGCGCCGGCAGGCCCGGCAACTGCTTCAGCCCATGCAGGTCTTGGAAAGTGGTGGTGAAGCCCTGAAAATCGCCCTGCTTCAAAAAGGCCCGCAGGCCCAGCTCGATGCGGGCCGCGTCGCGGATCGAAGCCATCTTGATCGCGCTAGCGTCGGGAATGCTGTAAGTATCCTTGTATTCCGCGACCAGGCGGTCGACTTCCGCGTCGCTGGCTATGGCGACCAGGGCGGCGACGTCGCCCACGCCGCTGGTGTTCACGGAATAGCCCAGCTGCAACTGCGCGCTGACTTTGTTGCCCTCGGTGACGGCCACTTCGCGCATGTTGTCGCCGATGCGTCCGATCTTCATGGACTTGGCGTCGTACCAAGCGGCTGCCGCGCGGCACCACACGTTCAGCTTGCGCAATAACTCGGCGTTCTTCCAATGCCCCACCACCACTTTGCGGCCGCGGTTGAGCCTGGCGCCCATGTAGCCGAATTCCCTGTCGCCGTGCG
>JAZKAF010000092.1:0-3364 GCA_040389285.1 candidate division FCPU426 bacterium | reverse complement strand
GACTCTGACCCCCTTTAAAAGGCCGCCCTGCGAGGCGGACAAGGAGCGGGAATGACGACTTTCGGCCCAAAATCCGCCATAAAGACAGCTAGCGCAGCCCCTTTTAAGGGAGCTGCGCTTTTTTTATGAAAATTTTGATGGATGAGAAGGAAATCGATAGGGCCCTGACCCGCATTGCCCACGAGATCGTGGAGCGCAACAAGGGCGTGGCCGGCCTGGCCCTGGTGGGAATCAAGACCCGGGGCGAGATCCTGGCCAAGCGTTTGGCCGCCAAAATAGCCTCTTTTGAGAAGCCGGCCGCCGGGCTGCCCCTGGGCGCCCTGGACGTGACCCTTTACCGCGACGACGCGGCCAACAAGCCATCCCAACCCACCCAGATCGACTTCAAGCTGGAAGGCATGCACGTCATCCTGGTGGACGACGTGCTCTACACCGGACGCACGGTGCGGGCCGCCATGACCGCCTTGCTGGATTACGGCCGTCCTGGCCGCATCGCCCTGGCCGTGCTGGTGGACCGGGGCCTGCGCGAACTGCCGATAAGGGCTGATTTTGTGGGCAAAAACGTGCCTTCTTCGGCCCGCGAGACCATCAAGGTGAACCTAAGCGAGATCGACGGACGGGAAGAGGTGGCCATCCATGAATAAAGGCCTAAGTTCCAAGGACCTGATCGGGCTGGAGCAGCTGAGTATTGCCGAGATCGAGCTGATCCTCGAGCAGACCGCCAGTTTCAAGGAAGTGATCGGCCGCCCGGTCAAAAAAGTCCCGGCCCTGCGCGGTAAGACCGTGCTGAACCTTTTCTTCGAGAACTCCACCCGCACGGCCACCTCCTTCCAACTGGCGGCCCAGCGCCTTAGCGCCGACACCGTGGACATCCGGGTCAGCGAATCCTCGGTCAAGAAGGGCGAGTCGCTGCTCGACACGGTCCACACCTTCGAAGCCATGAACGTGGCGGTGCTGGTGGTGCGCTCGTCCCACGCAGGCACCTGCTCGCTGATCGCGCGCAACACGCGGGCTTGCGTGATCAACGCCGGCGACGGCATGCACGAGCACCCCAGCCAGGGCCTGCTGGACCTTTTCACGATCAAGGAAAAGAAGGGCCGCATCAAGGGCCTGCAAGTGGCCATCGTGGGCGACATCGCCCACAGCCGCGTGGCCCGCTCGGACATCTGGGGCCTGACCAAGCTGGGCGCGCACGTGCGCCTGGCCGGACCGCGCACCATGCTGCCGGCCGACATCGAAGCCATCGCCCCGGGACAGATCACGGTGACCCATTCGCTGGAAGAAGCCTTGAAAGGCGCGGACGTGGTGCAGATGCTGCGCCTGCAGACCGAGCGCCAGGCGCGCTTTCTCTTTCCTTCGACCCGGGAATACACGCGCCTTTACGGCTTGAACAGCGAACGCATGCGCCTGGCCAAGCCCGACTTGCTGGTGATGCACCCCGGACCCATGAACCGCGGCCTGGAGATCTCGAGCGGCGTGGCCGACGGCCCCAATTCGGGCATACGCGACCAGGTGACCAACGGAGTGGCCGTCAGGATGGCCCTTCTTTACCTTTTGGCCGGAAGCGAGGGCGCCGAATGAAGATCTTGATAAAGAACGCCCGCTTGATCGACCCAGCCGCGGGCGTGGACGGACTTGCTTCGCTGCTGGTGGAGAACGGCAAGGTGATCGAGGTCGCCCTGGGTGCAAAGACCAACATCGACGCTGCAGGAGCCGAGGTCGTCGATGCGAGCGGGCTCTGGTTGATCCCAGGCCTGGTGGACATGCATGTGCATCTGCGCGAACCGGGCCAGGAAGGCAAGGAAACGCTTGTATCCGGCACGCGCGCGGCCGCGGCGGGCGGGGTGACCTCGCTGGTGGCCATGCCCAACACCGTGCCGGCCACGGATTCGGTGCCCATTTTGGAATGGGTCAAGGCCAAGGCTAAAGCCGAAGGCTTGGTGAACGTGTACCCTTCAGCTGCGGTGACCATAGGCAGGGCCGGCGCGGAGCTGACCGAGATCGGCGAGCTGGCCAAGGCCGGCGCGGTGATGCTGACCGACGACGGCGACCCGGTGATGAACGCCGAGCTGATGCGCCGCGCGCTGGAATACGCCTCGATGTTCGGCCTGATGATCATGCAGCATTGCGAGGACAAAGCTTTGTCCGGCGGCGGGGTCATGAACGAAGGCGCCGTGGCCACGCGCCTGGGCTTGCGCGGCATTCCTAAGACCGCCGAATCGGTGATGGTGGCTCGCGACATCCTGCTGGCTGAGGCCACGAACGGCCGGGTGCACATGGGCCATCTATCCGGCGCCGCGGGCGTGGACCAAGTGCGCGCCGCGAAAAAACGCGGGCTTAAGAACGTGAGCTGCGAGACCGCCCCCCACTACTTCACGCTCTCCGACGAATGGATCGGCAGCCACGACTACGATTCCAGCGGAAAGATGAACCCGCCCTTAGGCTCCGGCGTGGATCGCTCCGCGGTGATCGAAGGCCTGTGCGACGGGACCATCGACGCCATTGCCACGGACCACGCGCCGCATTCGACCTTGGACAAGAATGTGGAGTTCGACAAGGCCGCCTTTGGCATCGTGGGCCTGGAGACCTGCCTGGCCCTGACCCTCACCGAGCTGGTCCACAAAAAGGTGGTCAGCCCCACGCGGGCGGTGGAGTTGCTGTCTTCCAATCCGGCCAGCTTGCTGGGACTCAAAGGCAAGGGCACCCTGAAGGTTGGCAGCGACGCGGACCTCTGTTTGGTGGACCCGGACGCCGAGTGGACCGTGGATCGCGAAAAGTTTCTTAGCAAGGGCCGCAACACCCCGTTCCACGGCATGAAGCTGCGGGGCCGCGTGGCCAAGACGATGGTGAACGGACGTTTTGTCTATGACTTCGAGAAAGGGATCCTATGAGCCAAAAAGCCGTATTCGAGACCCACATCAAGGGCGCCAAGCTGCTGAACCGCGGCAAGGTGCGCGACATCTACGAGATCCCGGCCAAGAACGGCGGGGATCCTTATTTCATGCTGGTCGCCACGGACCGTTTGAGCGCCTTTGACGTGGTGATGAACGAGCCCATTCCCGGTAAGGGCGTGGTGCTCACCCAGATCAGCAATTTCTGGTTCGAAAAGTTCAAGGACATCATCCCCAACCACGTGGTCTCCACCACGGCGGTCGGCTACATCGACGATCCTGATTCGCTGGCCCAGCTGGAAGGCCGCGCTCTGATCTGCCGCAAGGCCAAGCCTTTGCCCATCGAGGCCATTGTGCGCGGCTACCTGGTCGGATCCGGGTGGAAGGAATACCAGAAGATGGGAACGGTCTGCGGCATCATGCTCCCCATCGGCATCCCCCAGGCCGGCAAGCTGCCCCTGCCCTTGTTCACG
>JAZKAF010000091.1:0-20207 GCA_040389285.1 candidate division FCPU426 bacterium | reverse complement strand
CAAGGACATCATCCCCAACCACGTGGTCTCCACCACGGCGGGCGGCTACATCGACGATCCCGATTCGTTGGCCCAGTTGGAAGGGCGCGCCCTGATCTGCCGCAAGGCCAAGCCTTTGCCTATCGAGGCCATTGTGCGCGGCTACCTGGTCGGGTCCGGGTGGAAGGAATACCAGAAGATGGGAACAGTCTGCGGCATCATGCTCCCCATCGGCATTCCCCAGGCTGGCAAGCTGCCCCTGCCTTTGTTCACGCCTTCCACCAAGGCTGAGCAGGGAGCCCATGACGAGAACATCTCGCCGGACGAGGCGGCTAAGATCCTTGGCAAGGAACTGGCGGACAAGGTGGCCAAGATCGCGGTGAAGCTCTACCAGGCCGGCGCCGACTACGCGGCCAGCCGTGGCGTGATCGTGGCCGACACCAAGTTCGAATTCGGCTTGGTCGGCTCGGAGCTGATCCTGATCGACGAGGTGCTGACCCCGGATTCCTCGCGTTTCTGGCCGGCGGACCAGTACCAGGTCGGGCAGAACCCGCCCAGCTTTGACAAGCAGTTCGTGCGCGACTGGCTGGAGGCCAGCGGCTGGAACAAGACGCCCCCGCCTCCCGCGCTGCCGGCCGAAGTGATCCAGCATACTGCGGACAAGTACCGCGAGGCTTACGAGCGCATCACTGGGGGCACCCGTGGCCTCTGAGTTTGCGACGCTGGCGCTGGAAGACGGGGCGGTGTTCTACGGCCGGGCTTTTGGGGCTCCGGTGGACGGTTACGGCGAGGTCTGTTTCAACACCTCGATGACCGGCTACCAGGAGATCCTTACGGACCCTTCCTACGCCGGGCAGATGATCTGCATGACCGCGCCGCAGATCGGCAACACGGGAGTCAACGCCCTGGACATGGAATCGCGCCGCGCCTGGGCCGGCGGCTTCATCGTGCGCGAGATCTGCCCCAGCCCCTCCAACTTCCGGTCCACCGCCTCGCTGGATTCTTTTTTAAAGAAGTGGGGCGTGCCGGGCATCGCCGGCATCGACACCCGCGCGCTGACCAAGCGCCTGCGCGATTTCGGCGCCAAGCGCGGCGTGCTGCTGCGCGGCAAGGTGGCGCACGACCTGGCCGCGAAGCGCGCGCGCAGCTCGCCGGCCTACGTGGGCGTGGACTGGATCTCGAAGGTCAGCACGCCCAAGGCTTACACCTGGGACAAGCCGCTGGAATCCGGCGTGCCTGGGGTGAAGCCCTCCGAATTCAAGCCAGCGAACGGCGGGAACTCGGCGCGTTTGAAAGTCGTCACCCTGGATTGCGGGGTCAAATACAACAGCCTGCGTAACCTGGTCTCCCACGGCGCCAAGGTGACGGTGGTCCCGGCCCGCACCACGGCCGCCGAGATCCTGGCCGCGAAGCCGGACGGCGTCTTCATCTCCAACGGCCCAGGTGACCCCAACGCCGTGCCCTACCTGGTGGAGACCGTGCGCCGCCTCATCGCGGCCAAAGTGCCGCTTTTTGGCATTTGCATGGGACACCAGATGCTGACCCTGGCCTTAGGCGGCCGTATGGCCAAGCTGAAGTTCGGCCATCGCGGCGGCAACCAGCCTGTGCGCGACGAATCAACGAAGAAAGTCGAGATCACCTCGCAGAACCACGGATTTGCCACGGTGAAGGACAGCTTCACGAAAGACAAGGACGTGGTGCTCAGCCACTGGGGCCTCAACGACCAGGTGGTCGAGGGCCTGCGCCACAAGCGCCACGCGCTGTTCTCGGTGCAGTACCACCCCGAGGCCTCGCCCGGGCCGCATGACGCTAATTACCTGTTCGGCCGCTTTGTGCGGATGATGCAGACCAAGAAACCCCTGGCCCTTAAATAGAAGTTTAAAATGCCTAAACGCCACGACATCAAGAAGATCATGATCATCGGCGCCGGACCCATCATCATCGGGCAGGCCTGTGAGTTCGATTATTCCGGGACCCAGGCCTGCAAAGCCCTGAAAGAAGAGGGCTACCAGGTGGTGCTGGTGAATTCCAACCCGGCCACCATCATGACCGACCCGGACTTCGCCGACCGCACCTACATCGAGCCCGTCACCTGGCAGGTCTGCGAACGCATCATCGCCAAGGAGCGTCCCGACGCCTTGCTCCCCACGGTGGGAGGCCAGACCGCGCTGAATACGGCCATGGAACTGGCCCGCCGTGGTATTTTGAAAAAATACAACGTGCGCATGATCGGCGCCAACGAGTCCGCTATCCGCAAGGCCGAGGACCGCGAGCTGTTCAAGCGGGCCATGATCAAGATCGGCCTGGAAGTGCCCCGCTCGGGCACGGCCAAGACCATGAAGCAGGCCCTTGCGATCGCGGCCAAGATCGGTTTTCCGGTGATCCTGCGGCCGGCCTTCACCTTGGGCGGCACGGGAGGCGGCATCGCCTACAACATGGTGGAATTCAAGGCCAAGGCGGCCTACGCCCTGCAGATGTCCCCGGTCTCGCAAGTGCTGCTGGAAGAATCCGCCCTGGGCTGGAAGGAATACGAGCTGGAGGTCATGCGCGACTGCAAGGACAACGTGGTGATCGTATGCTCCATCGAGAACTTCGACGCCATGGGTGTACACACGGGCGATTCGATCACCGTGGCGCCGGCCCAGACCCTGACCGACCGCGAATACCAGCTGATGCGCGACGCCTCGCTGGCCATCATCCGCGAGATCGGCGTGGACACCGGCGGCTCCAACATCCAGTTCGGCGTCAACCCCAAGGACGGGCGCCTGATCGTCATCGAGATGAACCCGCGCGTGTCGCGCTCCTCCGCCCTGGCTTCCAAGGCCACGGGCTTTCCCATCGCCAAGATCGCGGCCAAGCTGGCCGTGGGCTACACCTTGGACGAGCTGAAGAACGACATCACCAAGTCCACCCCGGCCAGCTTCGAGCCGGCGCTCGACTACGTGGTGGTCAAGGTGCCGCGCTTCACCTTTGAAAAGTTCCCCGAAGCCGACGCCACCTTGAACACGCAGATGAAGTCGGTGGGCGAGGCCATGGCCATTGGCCGCAATTTTCAGGAAGCCTTTCAAAAGGCCCTGCGTTCGCTCGAGACCGGCCGCTCTGGCTGGGAGAGCGCCCTGCCAAAGGGCCCCAAGCCTTCGCTTTCCGAGATCCGCGCCAAGCTGGTGACGCCCAACGCCGAGCGTGCCTTTTATATCAAGGACGCGATGCAAGCCGGGCTCAGCGACGCCGAGATCCACCGCCTGACCTTTGTGGATCCCTGGTTCCTGGCCCGTTTGCGCGAGATCCTGGACTTTGAAAAGGTGATCAAAAGGGGCTTGGACCGCGAGACCCTGAAAGCCGCTAAAAAGCTGGGCTTTTCCGACCGCCAGCTGGGCCTTTTGACCGGGATGAAGGAATCCGAGGTCAGGGTCAAGCGCGTGGGCTTAGGCCTGCGTCCGGCTTTCCTGCAGGTGGACACCTGCGCGGGAGAGTTCAAAGCTTCCACGCCCTATCTTTACTCTTCCTATGAAGAGAGCTCGGATTCGCCCCCCACTTCGAAAAAGAAGATCATGATCCTGGGCGGCGGACCCAACCGCATCGGCCAGGGCATCGAGTTTGACTATTGCTGCGTGCACGCGGCCTTTGCCCTGCGCGAGGATGGCTTCGAAGTCATCATGGTCAACTGCAACCCGGAGACGGTGAGCACGGACTACGACACTTCGGACCGCCTCTATTTCGAGCCGCTGACCTACGAGGACGTGTCGGCCATCGTGGATCGCGAAAAGCCCTGGGGCATCATCGTGCAGTTCGGTGGCCAGACTCCGCTGAAGCTGGCCGGCCCCCTGCACGCCGCGCGCGCGCCCATCATCGGCACCAGCCCGGATTCGATCGACATCGCCGAGGACCGCAAGCGCTTCGGCGCCCTGCTGGAGAAGCTGAAGATCCCCTCGCCTGCCAGCGGCACGGCGCGTTCCTTGGGCGACGCGCGGCGGGTGGCGGCGGGCATCGGCTATCCGGTGATGGTGCGCCCCAGCTACGTGCTGGGCGGCCGCGCCATGGAAGTGGTGCACGACCAGAAGCAGCTGGACCTGTTCTTTGCCGAGGCCGCGCGCGTCTCGCCCGACCATCCCGTGCTGCTGGACAAATACCTGGAAGACGCCATCGAGGTCGACGTGGACTGCGTGTCCGACGGACGTGAAGGCATGGTCGCGGGCATCATGGAGCATATCGAGGAGGCGGGGATCCATTCCGGCGACTCGGCCTGCGTGATCCCGCCCTACACCCTGCGCGAAGACCAGCTGGAGGCCATCAAGTCGGCCACTCTGCGCATGGCCAAGGAACTGAAAGTGGTCGGCCTGATGAACGTGCAGTACGCGGTGAAGGCTGAACGGGTCTACGTGCTGGAAGTGAACCCGCGCGCCAGCCGCACCGTGCCCTTTGTCAGCAAGGCCACCGGCATCGCTTGGGCCAAGGTGGCCGCGCGGGCCATGGCTGGCAAGAGCCTGCGGGCCCAGGGGCTGGATCCGCGCAAGGACTACTGGCGCACCCGCCACTTTTCAGTCAAGGAAGCCGTGTTTCCCTTCAATAAATTCCCGGGCGCGGACACGGTGCTGGGGCCCGAGATGAAGAGCACCGGCGAGGTGATGGGCATCTCCCGGGACCTAGGGATAGCCTTTGCCAAGAGCCAGCTCGGCGCCAACTTGAAGTTCCCGCTGAAAGGCCGCGCGTTCTTCTCGGTCAAGAACAAGGACAAGCGCCAGGGCATCCTAGTCGCCAAAGAGCTGTCGCGCTTAGGCTTCAAGATCATCGCCACCCAGGGCACGGCGCACGCCCTGCAAAGCCGTGGCATCGCGGTCGAGACCGTGCAGAAGGTGCACCAGGCCCGCCCCAACATCCTGGACGAGATCCACTCCGGTTCCGTGGATCTCATCATCAATACGCCGGCGGGCAAGGGCGCGCTGAGCGACGACTTCCAGATCCGCCGCGCGGCGCTACAGCACGGGATCACCTGCATCACCACGCTGTCGGCCGCGGCCGAGACCGTCAACGCCATCGCCTCGATGAAGGACCGCCCCATCGAAGTCATGGCCCTGCAGGATTATCATAAAACGCGTGCTCTATGACCTGATCCGGCCCCTGCTCTTTGCCTTGCCGCCCGAGCCGGCGCACAAGGCGGGACTGGCCGCGCTGCGGGTCATGCCAGACTTAAGCGTCAAAGATCCGGAGCTCAAGGTCCGGGCCTTCGGGCTCGACTTTCCCAATCCGATCGGACTGGCCGCGGGCTTTGACAAATACGCCAGCGCGGTGCCTTACTGGCAGCGGCTGGGATTCGGATTTGTCGAGCTGGGAACCTTCACGCGTTTGCCCCAAGAAGGGAATGCGCCGCCGCGCATCTGGCGCTATCCCGGCCAAAGAGCGCTGATCAACCGTTTCGGGTTCAACAACCCGGGCGCGGACCAGGCGGCGTTGCGTCTGCGGCGCTTGCGCGATGCTGGCCGCTGGCCAGAGATCCGCGTGGGCATCAGCTTAGGCAAGAGCAAGGCCACGCCCCTGGACGGAGCCGTGGACGATTATTTATATTCGCTCGCGAAGCTGAAGGACCTGGCCGACTACATCGCCATCAATGTCAGCTCGCCCAACACGCCCGGGCTCAGGGGCCTGCAGCACGCCAGCGTCCTGAAAAAGATCGTGGTCGCCATGGCAAAAGAAGCGAGGCAGGGGAAAAAGAAGCTGCCCCTTTTGGCCAAGCTGGCTCCCGACCTCTCGGACAAGGAATTACTAGCCTCGGCGGACGCGGCTCTGGCTGGCGGGGCCTCTGGGATCATCGTTTCCAACACCAGCAGCGGCCGCACCGGGATGCCGGAAACCGCCTATCCGGAAGGGGGCCTTTCTGGGGCGCCGATTGGCCCCCGGGCGGACGCCTGTTTGGCGCTTTTAGCCCGCCACACACGCGGAAAAGTGCCTTTGGTGGGGTCTGGGGGCGTCATGTCGGTCCAAGACGCCCTTCGGAAACAGGATTTGGGGGCTACTTTGGTCCAGGTTTACACCGGTTTGATCTATCAGGGCCCCGGGTTTCCCGCCCAGATCTGCCGTCAAATTGTGGATAATCGGGCCTGATTGTTTCGAAATATTGACACCCTGGGGGCCCTTTGCTAAAATTTCCCATTCGTTTGGCCCGGAAGCCGGTTTTTCTTTATGCTGCTGGAGATTCTATGCTGAGAAACAGTGTCTTGGCTTGCGCATTGGCTTTTGTTTTCCTTGGGCTGGCAGGGAGCTCGCATGCGGCGGACCCGGCCTTGGCGCAAAAATGGCTGACCTACGGGAACCAGCTTTTGGCCGCGAAACAATACGACAAAGCGGTCGATGCCTTCAGCACGGCGGCCCGCGCCGACAGCCGTAATGCGGCGGCCTGGAAAGGCCTTGGCAACGCCTATTATTACAAAAAAGATTACGCGAACGCGGCGAAGTATTACCGCGCTTCCTATCAGCTCAACCCCGCAGACACAGCCCTGGGCGCCTTGATCCCGAAGCTGGACGCAGCCGCGGCCTCCGGCGCGGGCGCTTCGCCCACGGCCGCCGCTGACCGTCTTTACCAGGCCAAGCGTTATGACGAAGCCATCCAGGCCTACAACAATGTGGTCTCGCAGAATCCCAACGACGCCAAAGCCTGGCAGGGCCTGGGCAATTGCTATAACGTGAAGCAGGACAAGCCCAAGGCGATCGAGGCTTACAAGCGTTCCTTGCAACTCAATCCCAGCAACACGGCCTTGCAGAATTTCATGGCCAAATACGCCCCGGAAAGCGCGGCCAGCTCGCAGGTCGCGGACGGACCCACGGATTGGGTGGCGCCGCTCTGGCGCTCCGCGATCCTGCCCGGCTGGGGACAGTATTATAACGGCGAACACGGCAAGGCCTGGCTCTTTGGCGGTGTCACCGTTGGGCTTTTTGGCGCCGTGGTGGTGACCTATTCCCTGGGTTCCGCGGCGCAGACCGAATACCTGGCCGTCCCCGCAGGTGGGAACTTTGACACGCCCTACGCCACCTGGGAAAGCATGGCCAACATCAACCATATCGCCTACATCGGGTTCGGCCTCTGCTACACCTACACCCTGGTGGACGCGGTCATGTCAGCCAAGGCTTCGCGCTCCGGGCACGCTTTGTTCCAGGAGAATCCGCCCGACTTGCAGCTCACCATGCTCGACAGCACGGGGGCCCTGGGCATGAAATACAAGGTCATGGACTTCTAAAACCAGCCCGTATTTATTGCGTATTATGGTGTGACAGGATGGCTGGTTTGGGGTCTCAATCTTTAAAGCGTCACCCGTTGGTGAATGAAATTTGTTGAGGATGATATGAAAAAAAGCGTGATCTTTTGGCTGGCCGGGTTCCTGCTTTTTGTCTCAGCCGGATCCTTGGCCGCGTTCCCGCTCTGGCTGGATACGCCCGCGCGCACCAACAGCTTTGACCCCCAATCCAAAACCGCCGAAGTGGCTCCTCCCTCGAGTGGAGGTGGTGGTGGGGGTGGTGGCGGCGGCAGCGCGGAGCAGGTGGGCGGCCTGGACTCGGCCAATAACGCCCGCTGCGACGGCTGTGACGGATATTTCTGGTACGGATCCAGCGAGGATTTCGGCGGGACCAACCCGAATGGTGACCCTTTTTATTCCGAGACCAACGTGGTCGGTGACGCGGCGATCGACGGGAGCTCGGACCCTTGGGATGCGACCACGGCCACGCTCAACAGCAACCCCATCGCGGGCACCCATGGATCCAGCGTCTACGCCGGCTGCATCTCGGGTCAGGTAGGGGAACAGGCCAGTCCCTGGCCTTATGTCGAATTCCAGATGCCTATGGCCGCTGCCAACGCCCCCTTCAATGTGGCGCCGCTCAGCAAATACCGGGGCGTGACCTTCGACTACAAGGCCCGGCATTTCGGTGATTCGAACTACACTGCGACCTATCGGATCCGCGTCGGGACCAAGCAGGTGGCGGATCGCGGGGACTACGATCAGTTTTCCTACGAGTTCACCCCTGCGGACGGCAATTGGCATACCTTAGTGGTCTACTTCCGCGGTTACGGCAAGGGCCAGCCCGAATTCGAGCGCACCTATGGCGCTCAAGCTATCAAATTCGACATGGGAAACGTGGAGTATGTCGAGGTGATACCTACCGGAGATGCCGCCGCGTCTAAGCTTTACGACATCTGCCTCGACAACATCTCCTTCAACGTGCCCGCGCCTCCGGCTCCTCCCTCCACCTTGGTGGCGACGCTTGAGAACTTCGAGAGCGCGTTAACAGGCGCGGTCACTTATGACGACGGTGTGGGCTCGACCATCTCGCAGGCCATCAGCACCAGCCAGCATTACGCCGGCGCCCAGGCCCTGGCTGTGACCGTCAACGCTCCCGCCGATGATCCGTCTCCTGCGCCCGCGCCCTATACAAGCACCTGCACTGGCTGCTGGGGCGCGGCTGTGCATTTTGATTCCGCCACGGTGGTGGACGCCAGCACCGCGACTCACCTGCGTTTCCGCATCAAACCGGTCCTGTCGACCAGCGCGGATGTCAGGACCATGGACCTGACCGTCAAATTGACCGAAGAGAACGTATCCGGTACCGACGTCAGCAACGAGCGTTGGACCTCCAGCCAGAAGATCGTGAGGAACGCCGACAGCAGTTGCTGGACCACCATCTACGTGCCGCTCAGCTCTTTTGACACCGAAGACATCCAGAACGGGCAATGCGCCACCAGCCCGGACTGCGGCAGCACCGGTGACAACACCTTCAATATGGACAAGATCAAGGGCATCGACGTCCAGTTCAACTCGCACGGCAACACCATCGGAACGGTGTACGTGGACGACGTCCAGTTCGTGAACTAAGGTAATTTAGGGATCTTTGTCGGGGTGGCAGGCGTCTATTAGGAAGGCCGGTCGTTTGGAAAAACCCAAACTGGAGGCGTCCATGAGCGTGACCATCAGGTACCAGGGTTCGTTGAGCGCGGAAAGCAAGGCCAAGATCGAGGAGCTGCAGGAAGAATTCCTCGATATCGCCATCACCAGCGCCTGGCCCAGCGAGATCGTGGACGGCGCCTATTCCAGCTTGAAGGCTGAGGCGTTCAAGGGCAGGGCCAGGGGGAGTTCAGCGCTGAAGACCCTGAAGCCGGCCCTTACTCTGCGCGGCATCAAGCTGACCGTGAACCCGCAGACCGACCCGCTTTGGTTCACCTTTGACGCGGATTCGAACCTGACCCGGCTGAGCTATTACGCCGTGGACCATTATCCCGGCCGAGCCGCCGAAGCCATGGGTCCCAGCAGGCGCTACGAATTCGTGCACCAGAGCCAGGCTTCCATCCAGACGACCCTGGGCGGAGTGGAACTGCATCTCTGCGTGATCCATTTGCTGGACCGGCTGAAGGCTGGCTATGTGCCGGATCTGGAAGTCTCGGACGACAGCGGTTATTGGGGACACCGGGATGAAGCCTTGCTGAAGGCGGCCCTGGCCCGACGCTGACGTTGACGCTGACGCGACGAAATAAATAAATAAAAAATATCAACGATAAGGCAGGCGAAATTCCCGGTTTTCGGGGCTTTCAGCCTGCCTTTGTTTTTAAGACGGTGCGATGTCCAAGGTTTTGCCGGTCCCCGACCTCAGCGGATTGAACGCTCCCCAGCGCGAGGCGGCGGAACACGGCGATGGCCCGCTGCTGATCCTGGCCGGCGCCGGATCGGGCAAGACCCGCGTCATCACCATGCGCATCGCCTGGCTGATCCGGCATGAAGGCGTGGACCCGGGCTCCATTCTGGCGGTGACCTTCACCAACAAGGCCGCCCGGGAGATGAAGGACCGGCTGGTGAAGCTTCTGGGCAAGGACGCGGTCGACCCCATGTGGGTCTCCACCTTCCACTCCTTTTGCGTGCGGGTCCTGCGGGTGGAGGCCCCCCGCCTGGGCTTTAGCAGGGATTTTTCGATCTACGATTCCGACGACCAGCTGCGCCTGGTCAAGGAATGCCTGCACGAGCTGCAGATCGACGAGAAGATCCTCAAGGCCCAGCAGGCCCAGTACCGGATCTCGGACGCGAAAAATTCGCTGGTCAGCCCCAAGGCCTTTGACGAGCTGGCCCTGGATTCCGACACCACGCTGATCTCGCGGATCTACGCGCTCTACCAGGTCAAGCTGAAGAGCAACCAGGCCATGGACTTCGATGACCTGATCATGCACGTGGTGATGCTCTTCAGGAACGACAAGGAAGCCCTGAAAAAATACCAGGACCGCTTCCGGTATTTTTTGGTGGACGAGTACCAGGACATCAACCCCGCCCAGTACGAGCTGATCACCCAGATGGCCAAGAAGACCCGCAACCTCTGCGTGGTGGGGGACGACGACCAGAGCATCTACAAGTTCCGGGGCGCGGACATCCGCAACATCCTGAACTTCGAAAAGGACTATAAAGAGGCCAAGGTCATCAAGCTGGAGCAGAACTACCGCTCCACCCAGCGCATCTTGGAAGCGGCCTGGGCCGTGGTCTCGAAGAACAGCGGGCGCAAGGACAAGAAGCTCTGGACCCAGAACCCTTTGGGCGAGCTGATCTCGTTCTACCAGGCGCCGGACGAGGCTGAAGAGGGCCGCTATGTGGCCGGCCAGATCAGCTGGCTGAACCGGCGCGACAACCGTCCGCTCTCCGATTTCGTGGTGCTCTACCGCACCAACGCCCAGTCCCGCGTCCTGGAAGACGCTATGCGCCGCGAGGCTTTGCCCTACCACATCGTGGGTGGCATGCGCTTCTACGACCGGCTCGAGATCAAGGATTGCCTGTCGTATTTGAAGCTGCTGATGAACCCGGACGACATGGTCAGCCTGAAGCGCATCGTCAATGTTCCGCCGCGGGGCATCGGCGACCTGACCCTTGAAAAATTGCAGGCCCACGCCTGGAAAGGCAGCCTGAGCCTTTACGGGGCGATGAAAGAGGCGGCAGTCGTGGACGGCCTTCAAAAAAAGGCGGTCACGGAGCTGACCAAGCTGGTGGGGACTTTGGAGGCGCTGCGGGCCTCGGCCGAAAGCCTGGGGGTCGCCCAATTGTTGACGCAGTTGGTGCAGCAGACCGGATATCTGGCATACTGGGAGGCGGAAAAAACCACCGAGGCCGCCAACCGGGTCGAGAACGTCAAGGAACTGGTGGCTTCCTGCCTGGAATTCGAGGAGCGCTCGAGCGATAAGAGCCTGCGGGCCTACCTTGAGATGGTGGCCTTGACCACCACGCTGGACAAGCTGGAGGACGGCGGCCAGGTGGTGACCCTGATGACCCTGCACAACGCCAAGGGCCTGGAATATCCGGTGGTCTTCCTCTGCGGCATGGAAGAAGGGCTTTTCCCGCACGCTCACGCGGTGGAGGAGCCGGGCGGGATCGAGGAGGAGCGCCGTCTTTGCTACGTCGGGATCACGCGCGCCCGCGAAAAGCTGCATCTCAGCTGTTCGATCAGCCGCCGCAGCTTTGGCAACCGCAATTACAATCCGCATAGCCGGTTCCTGGAGGAGATCCCCCCCGACCTGATGGAGGGCTTTCAAAAGCGTTTGGAAGACACCGGGGAATCAGCGGCGGGCGGTAGCATGGTCCCGTTCTTGGACGACCTGCCCGCGGACGAGATCGGTTCGGCCATCCACTTCAAGCTGGGGGACAGGGTGCGCCACGCGGCCTTTGGCACTGGGCTGGTGATCAAAGCCCGTCCCGACGGGCAGGACCAGCGCCTGACTGTGTCGTTCATGAATTATGGCCGCAAGGATCTGATCGCCAGCAAGGCGAACCTGGAACGCCTGTCTGAGAATTGACGAGGAGAGCGCATGCCTTTGAAAGAAACTGATGTGGATTACGTGGCGCGCCTGGCGCGCCTGGAGATCAGCGCCGAAGAGCGTGCCCTTTACACGGCCCAACTGGACGCGATCCTGGGCCATGCCGCGGACCTGAGCGCCGTGGACACCACCGGCCTGGAGCCCACCTTTCATGTGCTGCCCCTGAAGAACGTGGTGCGCGAGGACACGATCCTGCCCAGCATGCCGCGGGCGGAGATCCTGGCCAACGCGCCGGACCAGGCCAAGGGCTGTTTTAGAGTGCCGAAGATCATCGAATGACGCGACGAGGCTGATGTGGGACTGCAATCACTGACCATTTTTGACGCCGTAAAGGGCCTGCGCGAGAAGAAATTCAGCGCAGTCGAGCTCTGCCGCGCCCTGCTGGAGCGCATCGAGGCGGTGGAGCCGCGGGTGCACGCGTACATGACCGTGGACCGCGAAGGCGCCCTGGTCGCAGCCGCGGCGGCGGACAAGGCCTATGCGGAAGGTTCGGCCGGACGCCTTTGCGGCGTGCCGCTGGCCATCAAGGACAACCTGTCCACCAAGGGCCTGCGCACCACCTGCTCGTCCAAGATGCTCGAAGATTACGTGCCGCCCTTTGACGCCACGGTCGTGGCCCGCTTGAAGGCGGAAGGCTCGGTGCTGCTGGGCAAGACCAATTTGGACGAGTTTGCCATGGGCTCTTCCACGGAAAATTCGGCCTTTGGCCCCACCAAGAACCCCTGGGATCTGGGAACCGTGCCGGGCGGCTCTTCGGGCGGCTCGGCCGCGGCCGTCGCCGCGGACCTCTGTCTTGGCAGCCTGGGCTCTGACACGGGCGGTTCGATCCGCCAGCCGGCCGCGCTCTGCGGCGTGGTGGGATTGAAGCCCACCTACGGCCGCGTCTCGCGCTACGGCCTGGTGGCCTTCGCTTCTTCGCTCGACCAGGTGGGGCCTATCACCAAGACCGTGCGGGATGCCGCCTTGCTCAGCGCGGTGCTGGACGGTTACGATCCCATGGATTCGACCTGCGTGGACCAGGCTGTCCCCGATTACCAAGCCGCCTTGGGACAGGGCGTCCAAGGCTTGCGTATCGGCTTGCCCAAAGAATACTTCGCTGAAGGCCTGGAGCCCGAGGTCCGGGTCGCGGTCATGGCCGCGGTGACGAGGCTCGAAAAACTGGGCGCGACGATCGTGCCTTTGTCCCTGCCCAACACCGCGCATTGCCTGTCAGTCTACTATTTGCTGGCCCCGGCCGAGGCCAGCTCCAATCTGGCGCGCTACGACGGCGTGCGTTATGGATTCCGCGCCGAGGGCGTGTCTTCGCTGGTCCCCATGTACATGAAGACCCGCGCCCAGGGCTTCGGCCCCGAGGTGAAGCGGCGCATCATGCTGGGGACCCACGCGCTGTCGTCCGGATACTACGACGCCTATTACCTGAAGGCCCAGAAGGTCCGCACCCTGATCAAGGGCGACTTTGACCGGGCCTGGGAGCAGGGCGTGGACCTGATCGCCACGCCCACGGCCCCGGCGCCCGCCTTCGCCTTTGGCGCCAAGACCGCCGACCCGCTGACCATGTATCTCAGCGATATCTTCACGCTGTCGGCGAACCTGGCTGGCGTGCCGGCCATCAGCGTTCCCTGCGGCTATTCATCCAAGGGGCTGCCCATCGGCCTGCAATTGCTGGGGCGGGCCTTCGGGGAAGTGGATCTGTTCAGGGCGGCGCACGCGTACGAGACTTCAGAAGCTTGGGGACAGAAAAAACCGGTTTTATAAAAGCCAAACACAAGGAGAAGGATATGGAATGCAGGTCCTGCGGAAATAAAGAGAAGTTTCAGGCCGTGATCACCGATTTTCACCCCATGGAAGTCTGGGAATTCGCGGGGGCGGAGCTGACGCGCTTCAACCAGCCCGACTCCGGCGACCTGTCCATCGAGGTCAGCTGCCTGAAGTGCGGCAAGGACGAGGTCGACGCCCAGGGCTTCAACCTCGAGGAATATGCCAAGAAGAAGCTGGTGACTTTGAGCGACGACGCCTGGGACACGAAGGTCGGAGCCTAAACCCCATGGGTTTGCAGGATTTCCAGCTGGTCAGCGGGCTCGAGGTGCACGTGGAATTGGCCACGCGCACCAAGATCTTTTGCGCCTGCGCCAACCAGTTCGGCAAGGAACCCAACACCCTGGTCTGCCCGGTCTGCTTAGGGCTCCCTGGATCGTTGCCGGTTCTGAACGCCCAAGTGGTCGAGTACGCGGTCATGGCGGGCCTGGCCCTTAATTGCACGATCGCCGGCCATTCCAAGTTCGACCGGAAGCAGTATTTCTATCCCGACCTGGACAAAGCCTACCAGATCTCCCAGTACGACCTGCCCATCTGCTTAAACGGCTGGCTGGACATCAAGCTACCCGCGCAGCAGCCCGGCGGCGAGCCCCTGATCAAGCGCATCGGTATCACCCGCATCCACATCGAAGAAGACGCCGGAAAGTTATTGCACAGCGCCGCGGGTGGACAGATCAGCGCGGCCGACAGCTCGCTGGTGGACTACAACCGCGCCGGAGTGCCGCTCATCGAGATCGTTTCAGAGCCCGATATCCGCAGCCCAGAAGAGGCCGTGGCCTATCTGGACGCCTTGAAGGAGATCCTGCTGCATCTGGGCGTCTCGGACTGCAACATGGAAGAGGGCAGCCTGCGCTGCGACGCCAACGTGTCCATGATGCGCAAAGGCGCGGCCGAGTTCGGCACCCGGGCCGAAGTGAAGAACATGAATTCCTTCAAGAATGTGGCCAAGGCCATGGAGGCCGAGGCCGAACGCCAGGTCGAGCTGCTCGAGGGCGGTGGCACCGTGGTGATGGAGACCCGCGCCTGGGACGCGGACAAGGGCGTGACCCGCTCGATGCGCTCGAAAGAAGCGGCTCACGACTACCGTTATTTCCCGGAACCGGACCTGGTGCCCCTGGACTTGAGCCGCGAGCGGGTGGAGTCGATCCGCAAAAAACTGCCGGAACTCCCCGAAGCCAAACGCCTGCGCCTGGTGAATGAATACGCCATCCCGGAATACGACGCCGGGGTCCTTTCCGCCCAGGCGGCCTTAGCCGATTATTTCGAGGCAGTCGCCAAAGGTTCGGGCAACGCCAAGGCCGCCAGCAACTGGGTGATGGGGGAATTGACCGGCGCCTTGAACAAGCAGGGACTTGGCATCACGGAAAGTCCTGTCAAATCAGCCCAGCTGGGCCGGCTGATCGCGCTGATCGACGCGTCCACGCTCTCGGGCAAGATGGCCAAGGAAGTCTTCGCCAAGATGCTGGAGACCGGCGAGGATCCGGACGCCATTGTCGCCAAGGAAGGCCTGGCCCAAGTCACGGATCAGGGAGCCATCGAAGGCGTGATCGAGGCGGCCATGGCCGCCAACCCCACTGTGGTCGCCGAATTCCGTTCGGGCAAGGAAGCCGTGCTGGGCTTCATGGTCGGCCAGGTGATGAAGCTTTCCAAAGGCAAAGCCAACCCCGCCTTGGTCAACGCCCTGTTGAAGAAAAAAATGGCGGGATGAATCCCGAAAAGCCGCTTACCTTAACGGTGGAATCGTTGGCCTACGGCGGAGACGGCGTGGCCCATCTTGAAGATGGCCGCGCCGTTTTTGTGTCCGGCGCCGCACCCGGCGACCAAGTGCAGGCCGAGCTGACCCTGTCTAAAAAGACCTATGCCAAGGCCCGCCTGACTAAGGTGCTCACGCCTTCGCCTTCGCGAGTGGCCGCCCCTTGCCCAGTGGCGGACACTTGTGGTGGATGCCAATGGCAGCATCTGTCCTACGCGGCCCAGCTGGAAGCCAAACAAAATTTCGTGCTCGAGTCCCTGCGCCGCATCGGCGGCTTTGAAGACCCTCCCCTGAAACATATCATCGCCTGCGACCAGCCTTTTCAATACCGCAACAAGGCCATTGTCCCAGCTTGGTCCGGACGCTTCGGATTTTACGGCGAAGCCAGCCACGACATTGTCGAGTTGCCCGAGAGCGGCTGCGCGGTGCAATCCGCAGCCGGGAACCGGGTCCTGGTCTTTATCCGCTCGCGCGTCAAAAACCTGCCGGGCTTGCGGCACGTGGTGGTCCGTAGCAATAGCCGGGGCGAGGTTCTGCTGGCCCTGGTCTCTTTCGCGGCCCTCAAAGGGCTGGAAACGGAAGCCGAGGCCTGGATCAAGGCGCTTCCGTCGCTGCTGGGC
This sequence comes from candidate division FCPU426 bacterium, assembly GCA_040389285.1. Lineage (GTDB taxonomy): Bacteria > Oederibacteriota > JAJYGY01 > JAJYGY01 > DAIDJD01 > JAZKAF01. Next base: position 4,216 of record JAZKAF010000091.1, on the reverse strand, counting down.
GTGGTCAACAACATCCAGCCCCGCGACAACAATGTGATCTTCGGTCCTGAGACCCGGGTGCTGGCTGGCGAAGAAAATTTGGAAGAGGACTTGGGCGGCTTCAAGTTCCGCCTTTCCGCGGCCTCATTTTTTCAGGTCAATCCTGGACAGACCGTACGGCTCTGGGAAATGCTGGCGCAAGTCCGTTCATGGACAGGACGCGAAAAGGTGTTGGAGCTCTATTGTGGGGTGGGCACGCTCAGCCTCTCCCTGGCAAAACGCTGCGCCCGCTTGCTGGGGGTCGAATCGTTCGGTCCGGCTGTCGAGGACGCTAAGAAAAACGCCCTGCTCAACGCCTGTGGCAACGCCCGCTTTGAAGAAGGGGACGCGCTGCGGGGATTTGAGCTGATGAAAGATCCGGACCTGCTGGTCGTGGATCCCCCGCGCAAAGGCCTGGATCCGGCGGTGGTCCAGGCGATCTTGAAACAGCGGCCTCCGGAATTGCTCTACGTTTCTTGCGATCCGGCCAGCCTGGCGCGCGACCTTAAAGCTCTGGCAGCCGGCGGCTACGTCCTAGATCAGGTCCAGCCCTTGGACATGTTTCCGCAGACCTATCATGTGGAATGTCTGGCACGGATGCGCTTGGCCTGAAGCCGGGAAAGTCCTATAAACAAAGGGTTTGCAGGGGTCATCTAGCTTGCCAAAGCGGGTGGCCTTTGTGATAATCCAAAGCGTTTCACCATGCAAAAGACGTCCTAGGGAGGATCCATGCAGAGGAAGGCATTTTTCACGTCCGAGTCGGTGACCGAAGGCCATCCGGATAAGATGTGCGACAACATCTCGGACGCCATCCTTGACGCCATCCTCACGCAGGATCCGGCGGCGCGCGTAGCCTGCGAAACGGCCACCACCACTGGCGTGGTCTTCGTGGCCGGCGAGATCACCTACCATCCCCGGGTCAAGATCAACGTCCCCGAGATCGTCCGCCAGACCGTGAAAGAGATCGGCTACACCGACGCGCGCATGGGCTTCGACTATAAGACCTGCGCGGTCATGGTCGGCTTGGGCACCCAGTCCGCGGATATCGCCATGGGCGTGAACCGCGAAGGCGCCGGCGACCAGGGCATGATGTTCGGCTACGCCACCACCGAGACCCCCGAGCTGATGCCCATGCCCATCATGCTGGCGCATCGCCTCGCCAAACGCATGGCCCAGCTGCGCAAGACCGGCGTGCTGCCCTACCTGCGGCCCGACGGAAAATCGCAGGTGACCGTGGAATACGAATACGGCGTCCCCAAGCGCATTGACGCGGTCGTCATGTCCAACCAGCACGACGATAAAGTCAGCCAGGCCCGCATCAAGTCCGACCTGATCCGCCTGGTGGCCAAGAACGTGATCCCCAAAGAGATGCTGGACTCCCGCACCAAATATTTCATCAACCCCACCGGACGCTTCGAGATCGGCGGCCCCCACGGCGACGCCGGCCTGACCGGACGCAAGATCATCGTCGACACCTACGGCGGCATGGGCCGCCACGGCGGCGGCGCGTTCTCGGGCAAGGATCCCTCCAAAGTGGACCGCTCAGCCGCCTACGCCGCTCGCTACATCGCCAAGAACGTGGTGGCCGCGGGCCTGGCCGATAAATGCGAAGTGCAGCTGTCCTACGCCATCGGCATTGCCAAGCCCATGTCCGTGCTGGTCGACACCTTCGGCACCGGCCGCATCGACGAAGAGGAGATCTCGCGCCTGGTCTTCAAGCATTTCCCGCTGACCCCGCGCCAGATCATCGACAGCCTGAAGCTGCGTCGGCCGGTTTACCGCGCCACCGCGGCCTACGGCCACTTCGGCCGCACCGGCGATTCCTTCACCTGGGAACGCACGGACAAGGCCGCTTTGCTTAAGAAGGAAGCCGGACTGTGACCAAGACCGCGGAAAAAGTATTCAAAATAGGCCATTCTCCGGATCCGGATGACGCCTTCATGTTCTACGCCATGGCCAAGGGCATTGTGAAGATCCCGGGCTGGCGCATCGAGCACGTGATGGAGGACATCCAGTCCCTGAACCAGCGGGCTTTTTCGGGTGAGCTGGAGATGACCGCCATCTCGGCCCACGCCTACCCCAAGGTCGCGGACCGCTACGGCATCCTGCATTGCGGCGCCAGCATGGGGCGCGGCTACGGCCCCATCGTGGTGTCCAAGAAGTTCATCCATCCCGAACGCGCGATGGATTCGCTGAAAGGCAAGCGCATCGCCGTTCCCGGGCCCTGGACCACCGCCTTCCTGCTGCTGAACCTGGCCCTGGAAGACTACATCCCGGTGCAGGCCGACTTCGCCGCCATCATGGGCATGGTCGAGCGCGGGGAAGTGGACGCTGGGCTTATCATCCACGAAGGCCAGATCACCTACCGCGAGCAGGGTTTCTTCAAGGTGCTGGACCTCGGCCATTGGTGGAAAGCCATCACGCCCCTGCCCCTGCCCTTAGGCCTGGACGTGGTGCGCCGCGACTTAGGGCCCGAGCTGCTCGCGCAGGTCTCGGTGCTGATGCGCGAATCGATCGACTACGCCATCGAGCATGAGGATGAGGCCGTGCCCTACGCCTTGCAATTCGGGCGCGGCATCGACGAGGCCACCGGAAGGCGCTTCGTGCGCATGTACGTCAACCGCGACACGCAGGACATGCATGGCGAGGGCGTGGCCGCTTTAAAGCTGCTTTTCGAAATGGCGGTCTCGCGCGGGCTGTTGGACAAGGTCCCTGATCTGACTCTCTTTTAACGGTTGGCCTTGGAATTATTGCATCAGCTGCTGTGGTACATCAAACCCGAGGGCATCAGCCATCTGATCCACGCCTTCGGCCTGCCTGGCATCTGCCTGATCCTCTTCGCGGAAACCGGTTTCTTCGCCTTGCTTCCCGGCGACTCGCTGCTTGTTCTCTGCGGCATCTTCGCCGCCACCCCGGATCCGACCACGGGCCAGCCCTTGCTGCCGCTTTGGGCCTTGCTTGTCCTGGCACCGCTCAGCGGCGTGCTCGGCGACCAGGTCGGGTATTGGCTGGGCAGCCTGCTGGGCAAGAGTGTCTACGGCTGGAATGACTTCAAGCTGCTAGGCGTGCCGGTCTATAAGCGCGCCTACCTTCAAAAGACCGAGCAGTTCTATTCCCGCTGGGGCTCCTTCACCGTGGTGGCGGGCCGCTGGGTGCCGGTGGTGCGCACCTTCGCGCCGATCGTGGCGGGCGTGACGCGCATGCCCTTCAAAACGTTTTTGCCTTATAACATCATCGGGGCCTTCAGCTGGGTCTGGTCCATGGTCTTTGCTGGGTATTTCCTGGATTCAGTGCTGACGCGCCTGTTCCCCGGCTTTGTGCTGGCCGCCCAGATCGATAAAATAGCCGGGATCATCATCTTGATATCCCTGGCACCGATTGCCTATACTTTATGGAAAGAGAGAGGCCAGCCTGCTGAAAAGCGCCCTGAACGACGGGTGATGGAGCGGCGGCATGCCAAGGGCCGCAGAAAAAAATAAATATTTCGGCATTATCGTGGGGCGTTTAATTGAAGGATAGGATCATGGCGCCGGAATGAATTCCCGAATAAAGATCAAATGGTTTAGGACATGGGTCCTGGCGATTGTTGGACTGATTGCCGCTCCGCATGTCGTCCAGGGCGCTACTCCCACCGAGACCGCTACATTCACCGACAGCCCTACCTGCACGGCTAGCCTCACACCTTCAATGACGGGTACATCCACCAAAACCCCTACCCGCACGTCTAGTCCTACGCGTACAGCGACGGTCACACAGTCGTGGACTTACAGCCCCACGCCCACGGATACACCGACGGTCACGATGAGCATCACGGGGACTCCGCCCACCGCAACCGCGACCCTTACGGTGTCAGCATCCAGGACTTTAACCCCCACGTTCAGCGTTACACCGACGGTCACGATGAGCATCACCGGGACGCCTCCCACCGCCTCGGTCACTTCGACAGTGACGCCAACATCCACTAGCAGCCCTACCCACACGGCCACTGGGTCCGTTAGCGCCACACCGACCTCATTGAGCGGAACCGCGACAACGACACGGTCGTGGACTCCAACCCTCACGTCCAGCCCCACACTTACGGTCACGGGCACTGTGACAGGGACACCGACCTCATTGAGCGGAACCGCGACAACGACACGGTCATGGACTCCAACCCTCACGTCCAGCGCCACACTGACGGTCACGGGCACTGTGACCA
>JAZKAF010000090.1:0-24628 GCA_040389285.1 candidate division FCPU426 bacterium | reverse complement strand
CGCGCGACACCAACAGCCAACGCTATCCCCACGCCGAATTCGCCAGCGTGTCGGGTCATGACGCCGAGCTTTTCAAAGACGTGTTCTCGCCCGAGTTCGAAGCCAGCGTAACGGCCGCGGCCGAGAAGCGCTGCAAGCCCAATGCCCGCGACGCCACCTTGATCGGAACTTTCAGCGACAACGAACTGCCCTGGGCCAAGGTTTGGGGCGGCGGGTTTTTGGATGACTACCTTTCCCTGCCCGCAGGCTCTGCCGGATTCACGCAGGCCCTGAAATTCCTTAAGGACCGCTATCCCGGCATCGCCACCTTCAACAGCCTGTGGGACACGAAATACGAAAATTTCGAATCCATCACTTCGAAGGAGGGCTTCAAGCCCGGGCCTGCCTTTGACCGTGAGCGGGCCGCGGCGGATCGCGAAGCGTTTTTGGAGATCGTGTCCCGCCGCTATCACAGCGTGGTCTACAAGGCGTTCAAAAAGGCAGACCCCAACCATCTGGTGCTGGGCACGCGCTTTTTAACGGGCGAGGTCCCGCTAGCCGTGGCCAGAGGCATGCGCGGCAACGTGGATGTGGTCGGCGCCAACTGCTATGCCCTGCGCTCTTTCCCTGCGAAATTTTTCAAGGATTTCAGCGAAGCGGCCGGCGCGCCCATTCTGCTGACCGAGTTCGGGTACAGCGGCTATGATTCCGGCGTGCCCATGGACCACTCTGGCGCCATTCCCCGCGTGGTGGAAACGCAGGCCGAGCGCGCGGACAAATACGCCTGGTATATGAAGGCGGCCCTGGCGACGCCTGAGATCGTGGGCGCTTGCTGGTGGTGGTATCTGGACGGCTTTGCCGGACGTAACATTGGGAATTTCGGCTTCATCGACTGGAAAGACCAGCTGTGGAAGGTGCTGGCCGACCGCGCCACCTGGGTCAATCACGGCATCTACTCCACGATCCTTTCAAACCCCGGCGCCAATTTAGGGCCGGAAGCTCCGCTTTATAAAGTCCGCTGGCATTCGGATCTCAAGCTGGACAACGACCCCTCCAGCGCGCCGGACCTAGACATCCACATGGATAAAGCTTTGAAATACGAGGGTTTTGGCTTTGACCAGGCTGGATTGCGCGCGGACGCGGCCTTTACCCAGGACCACAACAACCTTTATATCTCGATCCGGGTCTATGACAAAGACGTGAAGACCTATGCCAAGGACTTCATTGAAAAAAACCATCCCAACATCTGGGAAATGGACGGCGTGGAGATACGGCTGGGTTGGATCCAGGGCCTGCTTTACTTTGACCAGGACAAGCCCGTGCTCAGCTTAGTGCCCACGGACCCCATGCCTGGCATCAGCACTTCGGGGAAGATCCTCAAAGACGGCTATTTCTTGCAAGCCAAGATCCCTAAAGCCGATCTGGGACCCGTGATCCAGGACAAACGCCTGCGCCTAGCCATAGGGGTGAATGATGGCATCGCCGGCGAGCGCCATCGGCAGTTGCAATGGCCGGCCTCTTTTGAATGGATCTATGAAGAAACCTACGCCATCGGCGATCTGACTAGGACCAAGCGATGAAGATCGGCGTCTCGGCCTCGATCAACACACCCGACCTTGCCGGGCTGGGCTTTGACTATCTGGAAGAGAACGTTCAGGATTTTTTAGTGCCCGAGCAGGATGCCTTTGTCCCGCGCCAGTCCACGCCTCCGCTTTTCGCGGCGAATTGTTTTTTGCCGGGTGCCTTGAAGTGCGTGGGACCCCAAGTGGACCGCGACCGCATCCTGCGTTACGCCACTTCAGCTTTTAAGCGAGCTGAGGATTGCGGCATCCGCATTATCGTCTTTGGCAGCGGCGGATCACGGAGCCTGCCTGAAGGCTTTGAGCGCGGCCGGGCCATGGAACAGTTTGTCAGCCTGCTCAAAGAATTGGGGCCCCTGGCCGAGGCGCGGCAGCTGATCTTGGCGGTCGAGCCGATCCACGCGCCTGAATGCAATTTCATCAACACCCTGGCCGAGGGGGCCGAGGCGGTTGGGACTTGCGGCCACCGAGCCGTGGGCCTGCTCTGCGATTTTTTTCACATGGCCAGGATGGGCGAAGGGCCGGAAGAAGTCCGCAAATATGCTAGCCTGCTGGCCCACGCGCATATCGCGGAAAAGGAAAAGCGCACGGCTCCGGGGGTCAAGGGCGATGATTTCAGGGGATATTTAAAAGCGCTCAAAGACAGCGGCTATCAGGGAGCGCTGTCTTACGAATGCGATTGGAGTGCGATCGCGGATGAAGCGCCCAAGAGCTTGGTGGCGCTGAAAAAACAGATCAACGAGGCGGCTTAAGCCTTTTCTAAAATTAGCTTCAACTTCTGCAAGTCGCTGGCCATGGCGCGAGGCGTGGCCATGCGGATCAACGGCGACAACAACTTCATCATCAAAGTCTTGGGCTGGATCTCGGCGCGATGGGTCAGCTTGACCCCGGCGCTCTCGGGCTGGATCGTGAAGCTGATATCGACCGTGAACATCGCGTCGATATAGCGGTACGCCAAGCGCCGCGGCCATTCATAGGCCGTCACTTCCCCCTGCATGATCGTCACTTTTGAGCCCTGTTTATGGGTATAAAGCAGCTCGGCCCCCACGCCAAACGGGCCTTCGGACACCTTTTTCAGCTCGATGCAAACATCCACCCATTGGACCGTGTTGCTGGGTTCAGCCAAAAAGCCGAAGACGTCTTCGGCAGTGCGGTCCACGCCTACCGAGCTTTCACAGATGATCATCGGGATGCCCTCCTAAACAAGAATACTCAACGATCTTAATCCCACCCGAAGGCCAGGCCCAGCCTGAAAAAGGGCGGGGCTCCCACGGCTTCGCCATAGAGGTCGGCGTTGATCGGGAGGCCTAAAGAAGCGAAAAGATCAGTATAGCCTTTTCGACCGCTGCCAAAGCGCCAGCCTATTAACAACGTGGGTTCGAGCACGGTGGCGATGGTCACGCCTGAGCGGTGGCGGTCAAGGTCCTCCCAATTCACCCAGCGGCGCCCCAGGCCCGCGCGAAAGCCCAGCAAGGGGCCGCCGTTATCCAGGTTCCAGCCGCGCTTCCATTCCAAGCCTCCAGCCCAACCCCATCCAAATTCGCTGTCGCGCAGGCCCGCGTTTCCGTGCTCGCTGTAACCAAAGCCCAAAACCACGGAACCCTCGCCTGAGGCCAGGGGCCAGCGCCCGACCTGTTGTTCGAAGAGCATGCCATTGGAAAAACCTTCCAAGGACGCGCCCTTGGAATAGTAACCGACGATCTGCAGCACACCCATGAAAAAACCGTTCTCACCGGAGCCCGGTTGCACGAGTCCAGTCTGAAACTCAGCTCTGGGCAGGGCCTCGGGATCCCGGTCAGTCCAAGTGGCCAAGGCGGGCCTGGCCAGCAACAACAAGGCGATAGCCAAGGCCCTCACTTGGATCCTTCTGGCAGGTCTTGGTTGGCCCTTTGCAGCGAATCTTCGCCCCAACGCTCGCGCACTTTGTCCATGACCAGGTCCACCCTTTCTTTGCGTTCACTGGTAGGCGTGAAAAGGCCCTCTTGCAAGGGAATGCCGGGGCCCGAAAATTTCGAGGCGGAAAGCCCCACCAAGCGCACGGCGCGGCGTTCCTTGGCCAAAAAACCTTCCATCATGGTCATGCCGGCCTTGAAAAAATCCGGGCCATGCTGGCTGGACTGCTCCAGCTGGACCTGGCGGGTGTGGGTCTCAAAGCCGGCCCAGCGGAATTTCAAGGTGAGCTGAGCCGCGCGCAGCTGGTGGCGGCGCAAGCGCCGGGCGATGTCTTCGCTTAAGTCGGCCAGGGTGCGTCGCAGAAGGTCCAGGTCGCGGGTGTCTTCGCCATAGGTGCATTCGCGCCCGATGCTCTTTGCCGCATGCTCGGGCACGACGGATCGGTCATCAATGCCTAAGGCCAAGTCATGCAAGTCGTCAGCGCTGACGCCAAAGCGGCTTCGTAAAGCCTCCAGCGGATAGGCCGCCAAGTCGCCGATGCTGGACAGCCCGAGAGCGAGCAATTCAGCCTCGGCTTTGGGCCCCACGCCCCAAAGTTTTTTTAAAGGCAGCGGCGCCAAGAACTCGGCTTCTTTTCCCGGCTCCACAATGACCAAAGCGTCGGGTTTCTTAAGGTCCGAGGCGATCTTGGCCACGGACTTGTTCGAAGCCACGCCCACGGAAACCCGCAAACGCAGCTGCTTCCAGATCTCCTGCTTGATCTTGGCTGCCACGGCCGGGCCATCCCCAAAAAGCAGGCGGCTTTCGCTGACATCCAAAAAAGCCTCGTCCAGGGAGAGGCCTTCAACTAACGGGGTCACGGATTCAAAGATCTGGAAGATCTGCTCGGAAATATCAGCGTATTTCCTCATATCGCCGGGCAGAAAAATGCCCTGGGGGCAGAGTTTGAAGGCCTTAGAAATGGGCATGGCCGAATGCACGCCGAACTTGCGGGCCTCGTAACTGGCGGTCGAGACCACGCCCCGGCCCCGGCCATTTTCCGGATCCGCGCCGATGATCACGGGCTTGCCTGCCAGCGCTGGGTTATCGCGGATCTCCACCGCAGCGTAGTACTGGTCCATGTCCGCGTGCAGGATGCTGCGGGCCATCAGCAGCTCTCCCCTGCGGCCACGCCGCTGGACCAGGCCCATTGAAAATTGTAGCCGCCCAGCTCGCCAGTCACGTCTACCAGTTCGCCGATCAAATAAAGCCCAGGCACTTTTTTGCTTTCCATGGTCTTGGAGGACAGTTCGTGAGTGGACACGCCACCGCGTGTGACTTCGGCGTGGTCGTAGCCCACGGTGGAGCTGGGCTTGAACTTCCAATGCCGAAGGCCCTCTTGCAAAGCCCTCAGCTCTTTGTCTTTGAGCGCTGAAAGCACGCGTCCTTGGTAATCCAGCCGGGTGATCCAACGCTCAGCCAAACGCCGGGGCAGCCATTCCGCCAAGGCGTTGACCGCCTCTTTCTGGGGATGCATGGCCTTGAAGGTCACCAGATCCACGCCGTCGGGAAGCAGATCCACTTCGATCTCAGCGCCGGGCTCCCAATACAGCGAGGCCTGTAAGCAGGCCGGACCGCTAAGGCCCTTGTGCGTGAAAAGAATGTTCTCCCGGAATTTCTTCTTGCCGCTGTGGACCATGGCGTCGGCGCTGAGGCCCGCCAAGCCCTCAAAGGCATGACGATCCTTTTCGTTGAACACAAATCCATCCAAGGCCGGAGCCAGAGCCACGACTTCCAAGCCGAATTGGCGGGCCAGCTTGAATCCGAAATCGCTGGCCCCTAATTTAGGAAAGGACAAACCTCCCGTGGCCAGGATCAGGGCGCTGGCATGATAGCTTTCAGTCGCGGACTTCAGCAGAAAGCCTTCAGCTTCTTTTTCCACGGAACGAATATCGACATCGTTGAGGAGGGTGACGCCCGCTTGCTGGCATTCTTCCAGTAATAAAGCCAGGATCCCACGGGCGCTTTGGTCGCAAAAAAGCTGGCCCAGCTTTTTTTCATGCCAGGCCAGGCCATGCTTTTGGACCAGGGCCAGAAAATCTTTGGGCCCAAAGCGGGCCAAGGCGGAATGGACAAAGCGGGGATTTTCAGAAAGGTAGTGCGAGGCGTCCGCGTTCAGGTTGGTGAAATTGCAGCGGCCGCCGCCGGAGACCAATATTTTAGCGCCTGGTTTTTTGGATCTCTCGAGCAGGGCCACGCGCTTGCCCCGCTTGGCAGCGGTAGCGGCAGCCATCAGGCCCGCTCCGCCGCCGCCTAAGACCAAAACATCGAATTCCAGCATCTTTATCGGCTTATTTCGGCCTGTTTGGCCAGGTCACGGTAGATGTAAATGGTGGCCAGCACCGTGACGGGAAAGGTGAAGACCGCGCCCACGATCCAGGCCCAAAGCCCCATCACTTGAAGCAGCGCGCAAAGGCCATAGAAGATCGCCAAAGGCCAGAAGTGGCGGTGCGTCAGCCGACGCGAGAGGGCCATGGCCTGAAGAGCGCCCGCGCCAGTGTCCACGATGATGTAGCCGAAAAAATTGAAAGCCATAAAGCAATAAAAAGGCAGGATCCCTAAAACTAAGGCGCTGCAAGCGATCTCGACAACGCCGCGGCCCATGATCCAAAGGCTGTAGCTTTTGATAGCCTCGAAGACCGGTTTATCTTTAAAAAGTTCGAGCGCCGGGCTATCGCTGATCCGGTACCAGACATAGAGCAGGGCCGCGCCCAGGGCCAGCCCGGCCAGGGTCAGCACCCATTTGAGGATCTCGCCGGCCAAGAAACTGAGGCCCACGCCTTCCGGAGTGGGCGGCGCATACTTCGGCTTGGTCAGGCGCACGGAAAGCATTAAGAGGAAAAAAAAGATAGCCAGCTTGTAGATCTCCGTGGCCACACCCATCGCTTGCTTGGTCTCCAGCCATCCCAGGCTCTGCGCCAGTTCCGGTAGAAAGAAGAAAACGCTAAGGGGAAGGATGCTCTTGAAATGCCGGGCGCATTCCTTCAAGCCGTAGGCGAAGCTGGCGAAAAGCGGGATCTTTTTAAAGCCCAAGCTCACGGTCGCGGCGGCCAGGCGTCGCCCCAGCGGCTCTTGCGCGCGGCCTTGTAAAGCGCGCCATCTTTTTTGCTCTGGGTCTTCATGACAAGGCCGTCTGTGGTGCAGAGCTCCAGCTTCAGATGACCTTTGAGTTTCTTGGGAAAATTCATGATGCGTCCAGGCGAAGGCAAGGCCGGCTGTTTGGAGAAGACCAGGTAGGAGAACTTCTCATCTTCATAGCCCAGTTCCCCGCCCTTCAAGATCTGCCCCAGACGGTTGCGTTCCAGGCGCTGGCTAAAGTGGCACCAGCGCGTGGGGGACATGTCTTTCATGGGGCAGTCCATTCCGCCGGGGCAGGGCGCCACCATTTTGGCACCCGCTTGAAGCAACAAAGCGCGCGCCTGAAGCACGGCGGCGAATCCCGCCGGAGTTCCAGGCTCCACCAGCACCAGCAAGCGCTTGGTCTTGGCCCAGGCCTTCTGATAAAAGGCTTCGCGCTGGGACTCGTGCAATTCGCTGGAGGCATAGGCGGCCACCACCAGGTCGGCCTCGGCCAGCTCAACGACACTTAAGTTCAAGTCCCCGGCGCTGAATTCAGGCTTAAAAGGGGCCTTTTTCGCCAGCTTATTGGCCAGTTCCCGGGCTGCCGGGTCAGCCTCCAGACCTTGAATGGCTTTCAATTCCGGCAAAAGCTCTATGGCCGCCCAGCTGGCGGTGCCGGGGCCGGAGCCTAAGTCCAGCATGGAGCCGCATTCTTTTAAAAGCTCGGGCGGGATCTCGGATAGAACTGAGGACACCGCGGCGAAGGTGCCGGGCATGCGGCCGCAAAGATAGGCGAGCCAGAACATCTCGGCCTTGTCGCCAGCCAAGGTGGGACGCCCGGAGCGGTAGTCGTCGCTAAGGCGCGTATAGGCCGCGGCCATGGCGTTGGTGGAGACGCCGTGTAGAAGTGTGTCAGTGGCTTTGAGCAGCCATTCGGGAAGGCGCATTTGCATGGCGTTATTCCGCCGTGTCGCTGCGCAGGGCCCGGGTCACCCGCAACAGTTCGTGGGAAAGGGTCTCGATACGGCCCCTGATCTTTTCGTCCACCACCACGGGCCCGTCCACGGCGGTCTTCAGCGCGTACACGAAGCGGGGGATGATGAAAGTGCGAAAATCGAACATCAGACAGTTGGCAAAGGACATCACGGACATGTGCGAGGCATCGCCCCCGGCGCTGCAAAGAAAGCCGACCACCTTGTTCTCGAAGGCGCCGCCGCAGATCTCGATCAAGTTTTTCGCGGCCGCATTGACCGTGTAGTTGTAGATCGGCACCGCGATCAAAAATCCCTGCACGTCCTTCAGGCGATGGTTCAAGGCCTCGACCTCGGGCAGGGCCCAGACATGCTTGGGGCCGGACATGGGCAGGGTGTGTTCCTGCAGATCGATAAAGTCCACGTCCGCGCCGGCGGCTTTCAAGGTCGCTTCGGCGTGGCGGGCCAGGCTGCGCGAACGGCTGTTGGGGTTCAGGCTGCAGGAGATCACCGCGAATTTCATCAGTTACCTTGGATAAAGAAAAAGATCAGTCAACGAAAGGGCCATTCCAGCGGATAGGCTGCCTTAAAGGCTGGCCCGCGGCCAGCAGAAAACGTAAGGCGGAGTCGGAATCGTTGCGGACCGATATCGAATCGCCCGGGCCCAGCACCAGCAGGTCCGTGTCCGCCCCCGCGGCCCCTTGAGCCCCGAACTTCCCCTGGCCTTCCAACACATAGCAGTAGCCCTGCCAGGCTGGATCCAGGTCGCGGCTCCAGGCCGCGCCCGGCTGCAAGCTGACGTCTAGATAAGTCATGGGCGTCACCATGCTGAGCGGCGAACCCGGACCCACCAGCACGCGGGTGCTGGCGCCCTCGACTGCCTCCACCGGCACCTCTTCAGGATGCAGTATCTTAAAGGATGGAGGCCGTTTTTTCTCGGCCAAAGGCAGATTCACCCAGAATTGGATGCCGTGGGCCACGCCCGCGGCCTTGCCCCCGGCCGACTCGCCGTGGCGGATGCCGCTGCCCGCGCAAAGATGCATGACCCCGCCGGCTTCAATGCGGCCTTCGTTGCCCAAGTTGTCCTTGTGGGAACCCCAGCCTTCCAGGATATAGGTCAGGATCTCGAAGCCGCGGTGCGGATGTTCGGGAAAGCCGGGACCCGAGGCGTCGATACGCGCCTCATCCAATAACAGAAAAGGATCGACCAGGTCCAAAGGGATCTCGCGGCTGGGCAAGGCCCTGTCGATCAGGACGCCGCCGCCTTCCACAGTCTCGAAGGCCTTGGCGATCTTTTGAATGCTACGAGGCGAAGACATGAAGGACTCCTGCGCAAAAAGAAAGGGGAGCTGAAAGGCGATCAGCTCCCCGGCTAGCAACGGGCCCGCCGAAAGATCAAGCGCCGGGGACTATAGCCTCCGTGTCCGCGGTGGCTGAGCGAGGGCCGCTGACGCTGCCGCGAAGCACCAGTTCCGGCTCCATGACGTGATTTACGGAAGGGGTGGAGTAAGGGTTTTTGATCTGGGAAAAAAGCCGCTTCACCGCCCAGTAGCCCATGTCCTCAAGCGGCTGGTTGACGGTGGTCAGCTTGGGCTGGACAAACTGGGTGAATTCCAAGTTGTCGAAGCCCAGCACCGAGATGTAGGCGGGCACGGCCAGGCGCCGCTCCTGCAGGGCGGCCAATACGCCCATGGCGGCTAAGTCGCCGGCCGCGCAAAAAATGGCGGTGGGGGGCTGGGCCGTGTCGAGCAACAAGTTGGCCGCCTTGCGGCCCTCCTCTTTGCTGAAGTTCAGCAGCGAGACTTCCAGCTCCCGGCCATGGCGGATGCCGTATTCTTCCAGGGCCTGGTTAAAGCCATCTTCGCGCAGCCGCGACTCGACAGCCTGAACCGGCCCACTGATCAGGCCGATGCGGCGATGCCCTTTTTCGAGCAGGTAGCGCGTCGCGAGCAAGGCGCCTTTGGCCTCGTCCACGGCCACCCAGTCGATGCCTTCCATGCGCGAAGCGACCGACACCACCGGGATGGCCTTGCTGCGCAAGCGGCCCAGCTGGTTGGCGCTAAGGCGCACATGGCCGTAGACCAGTCCCGCGAATTTTTCTTTGGCCAGGGCGTTTTCGATGAAGTCGTAGAATTCGGGGTCCGTCTTGCCCTGCATCTCCATCACCTTGATCTCGATGTCCGCGCCCTGCAGGGCCCGGAACATGCCGGTGGAGACGCGCTTGACGAAGTAGGAGGACATGGAGGAGGTCAATATTCCAATGCTGCTTCCGATCATGGCGGGCATGATGGGCCTCATGAGAACGATTTCTTTCCCACAACCATCCTAATCCAAAGGCCAGGCGAATTCAAATGCGCCCGAAATACCCTTATGGATCAGGCCTTATTCTTTAAGCCTTGGTGACCCCCGTGGAGCATAAAAAGTCGTGCATGGATTTTTTTTCGCGGCCCCAGATCACCATGGCTCCCTGGATCGCGGCCAGCCAGGGCGCGGCGGACAAGACGCCAACTTTCAAGGCCGCGCGAGCCAGCGAGCGCGGATACGCCAGGCGCTCGCCGAAGCGCAGCACTTTAAGTCCCAGCGCCAATTTTCCCAAGGTGGCGCCGAACTCGGCCACCATCACCGTCTCGTAAGCCACGCTCAGCAGCAGGAACGCGGCGCTGATCCAAGTCCAGCTGAAGAGTCCGTCGCCGCCGTCAAAGTTCCAGCTCCAATTCCAGGAGCCGGTCCCCTGGCTGCTCCATCCATTCATCATCTCTTGGTGGAAAAAAACGCCCAGCACGCTGAAGAGGATCAGCTTGTCGATCAGCATAGCCACCAGGCGTGCGCCGAATCCCGCGTGGATAACTCTCGGGATCTCTGGCAGCGCCGCGGCTTTGGATTTCTTGCGCCCGCTTTTGAACGCCGATTCCGGCAGCGTGTCCAGGGCCTGCCAGGACTCCATGCCATCTTTCCAGACCTGGGTGCGGGGCGCCAGGCCGGGGCGCAGGGCAGCGAACTTGGCGTCGCTGAGCGGGCCGATGATCTTTCCGTTATCCAGATAGTGCCAGGCCATCTCAGCGCACCCCGATCTTCTTGCGCAGGGTCTCCATGCGCTTGGATCCGAGCGCGCGGGCTTTTTCCGAGCCCGCGGCCAGCACCTTGTCCAGGGCCGGGGTATCGGCCATCCATCCCTCGTAGCGCGCGCGCGCCGGCGCGAAATAGGCCTCCAAAACCTCGGCCAGCTCGGCCTTCATCTCGCCGTAGCCCACGCCGCCGGCCAAGTACTGGGCGCGGCGCAGGGCCACGCGCTCTGGCGCGGCGAAGTGCTTGAACACCGCGAAGACGTTGCAGGTGTCCGGATCCTTGGCCTCTTCGGGCAGGCGCGAATCCGTGACAATGCGCATGACCCGTTTTTTCACGGACGCGGCCGTGTCAAAGATCGGGATCACGTTGTCGTAGTTCTTGCTCATCTTGCGCCCGTCGATGCCCGGGACGGTCTTCACGTCATCCTGGATCAGCGGCTGCGGCACTTCGAAGACGGCGCCCAGCGCGCCATTGACGCTTTCGGCGATGTCGCGGGCGATCTCCACGTGCTGCTTCTGGTCCTGCCCCACCGGCACCACGTTCGACCCGAAGAGCAGGATATCCGCGGCCATCAGCACGGGGTAGTCAAAGAGCCCCATGTTGACGCCTTCGTCCGTATCGCGTCCCGCTTCGCGGTTGGCGTCGGCCAGGGTCTTGTAGGCGTGGGCCCTGTTCATCAGGCCCTTGGGCGTGAAGCAGTTGAGGATCCAGCCCAGCTCAAAGAGGTCCGGCACCAGGGACTGCTGGAAAAATATGGTCTTTTCAGGGTCTAGACCTAAGGCCAGCCAGGTGGCGGCGATCTGGTGGGTCTGGCGGCGCATGGCCTCCTTGTCCTTCACCGTGGTCAGAGCGTGGTAGTCCGCGATGAAATAAAGGCTCAGGTAATCCTGCACCAAGCCGAGGGCGGGCCTGATCGAGCCCAGATAATTGCCCAGATGCGGCGTGCCCGTGGGTTTGATGCCGGTGAGGGCGATCTTTGCCATGACGATCCTTCGAAATGATAACTTGAGGAAAGACCCATTCTATCCGCTTTGGTAGTACTTTTGCACGACAAACAAAAAGCCCCCCGGCGGCTGGCCGGAGGGCTTTTTTTAAGCTCCCTAACTCGCCTTTAGTACTGGAACAAGATCTCCCGATACTTCGGCAAAGGCCAGAGCAAGTCGTCCACCAGGGTCTCCATGTCGTCCGCCGCCGCGCGCACCTTCAACATGGCCGGCAGCACCTCGTCCTTGTAGTGTTCCGCCTTCTTAGGCAGGGAGGACTGGGACTCGGCAGCCGCGTGGGCCTCGCTGAGCGCCTTGACCGCGCTGAAGATGGCGTCCGCGCCATCGCTCACCTGGCCCAAAACCGCCTTGCCGCTCTTGGAAGCCGAACCGAGCACTTCTTCGGTCGACTTGAGCGCGCAGGCCAGCTGGCCCTGGTACTTCAGCACCGCGGGGAAGATCATGTTCTTGGCCATGTCCTCGGTCGCGTTGGCTTCGATGTTGATGACCTTCACGTAGCGCTCCCACATGATCTCTTCGCGCGCCGTGTATTCCTTGTTGTTGAGCACCTTGTACTTGGCGAACAGCTTCTTGTATTCCGGCTTGTCCATCGCGTGCAGGGCGTCGACCGTGGTCAGCAGGTTGGGCAGCCCGCGCTTGGCGGCTTCCTTGTGCCAGGCCTCGGCGTAGCCGTTGCCGTTGAAGATCACCCGCTTGTGCGCCTTGATGCGCTTCTGCAGGACGCCGGCCAGGGCCTTATTGAAGCCCGTGCCCTTGGCGGCCTTTTCCAGCTCCGTGGCGATCTCGTCCAGCGACTCGGCCACGATGGTGTTGAGGATGGTGTTGGGGAAATAGATCGGCGACGTCGATCCCACCGCGCGGAACTCGAACTTGTTGCCGGTGAAGGCAAAAGGCGAGGTGCGGTTGCGGTCCGTGGCGTCCTTAGGCAGCGGGGGCAGGACGCTGACGCCCAGCTCCATGGTGCCGCCCTTCTTCGACCGGCTGGTCGCGCCCTTCTCCAATTGATTGACGATGTCGTCCAGCTGTTCGCCCAAGAAGATCGAGATGATGGCCGGCGGGGCCTCGTTGGCGCCCAGGCGATGGTCATTGCCGGGGCCCGAGATGCCGATCCTGAGCAGTTCCGCGTACTTGTCCACGGCGGCGATGGTGGCCGTCAGGAAGGTCAGGAACTGCGCGTTCTCATGCGGCGTGGAGCCGGGTTCCAGCAGGTTCTCGCCTTCGTCGGTGGCCATGGACCAGTTGTTGTGCTTGCCGTTGCCGTTGATGCCGGCGAAGGGCTTCTCGTGCAACAGGCAGACCAGGCCGTGGCGCATGGCGATGCGGCGCATCAGCTCCATGACGATCATGTTATGGTCGGCGGCGACCGAGCTCTTCTCGAAGATCGGCGCCATTTCGAACTGGGCGGGCGCCACTTCGTTGTGCCGGGTCTTGGAAGGGATGCCTAAGCGCCAGAGCTCGCGGTCCAGGTCCATCATGAAGGCCAGGATGCGTTCGCGGATCGAGCCGAAGTAGTGGTCTTCCAGTTCCTGGCCGCGGAAGGGCGCCGCGCCAAAGAGCGTGCGTCCGGAGGCGATCAGGTCGGGGCGCTGCTCGTAGTAGCGGCGGTCGATCAGGAAGTATTCCTGCTCGGGGCCCATGGTGGTGAAGACGCGCTTGGACGACTTGTTGCCGAAGACCCTCAGCAGGCGCACGGCCTGGGTGGAGAGGGCTTCCATCGAGCGAAGCAGCGGGGTCTTGTGGTCCAACGCCTCTTCGGTGTAGCTGACAAAGGCGGTGGGGATGTAGAGCGTCGCGCCGTTCACTTCCTGCATCAGGAAAGCGGGCGAAGTGGGGTCCCAGGCCGTGTAGCCGCGGGCCTCGAAGGTGGCGCGCGTGCCGCCCGAGGGGAAAGAGCTGGCGTCCGGCTCGCCCTTGATCAGGGTCTTGCCGTCGAATTCGGCCAGAGCCTTGCCGCTGGAGGTCGGCTCGAGGAAGGTGTCGTGCTTCTCGGCCGAGGCGCCAGTCATGGGGATGAACCAATGCGTGTAGTGCGAGGCGCCCAGTGACAGGGCCCATTCCTTCATGCCCTGCGCGACCTGGTCGGCGATCGACGCGTCGAGCGGATCACCGGCCTGGGTGGTGGCGCGCAGCTTCTTGAAGACGTCCTTGGAAAGGAAGCGGCGCTGCGCGTCCTCGTTGAAGACCAGCTCGCCGTAGATCTGCTGGCCGGGCTCTTCCTTAAAGTTTTCGGCGGACTGGGGATGCGTGGCGATGTTAAGCGCGATCTTCTGGCGTGGTGTCGACATATCACCCTCAATAAAAAGGAAGAAAGCGATCTTCGTTGATCGAAAAAGTTGAGGGATAAAATTTAAGCCATGCCTCGTTTCTGTTCAAGGCTACTTTGGGAATTTTTTCACAATCTCCGGGAAAAACCGAACCTGAGTTTCGTTTTACGATTTACTCGCCTTCAAACCAAATTTATTGCGATTCTCTATTGTTCAAATGACCATATTTATGTATGGTAACTCTTGCGCCACTAAACCATAAATTGTATACACAAAGATTACATATTAGGTTGACGTTACCAAAGCTCGGGACTATAAATGAATCAGGGAAAGCAAGACCGTCCTTGGACCGTGGAAATTGAGCCGGAAGCCATCCGTCGAGCGCATGCGCTGATCCAGGCGCATTACGCCGGGGCTGGGCGCAAGGACATGGAAGCGTGGCTGGCCCGCTTTGTGGGCGCGGTCCACGACAACCCTTTGCATGTGCTGGGTTATCCTCCGCTAGCCGCGGTCTCGGATCCGGATCTTCTCTACTTTCCGGGCGATCGACACCGCAAAGTCAGCGGCCTGGCGCACGCTTCCAAAATCAGGCGCGTGATCCATGTTTACGAGATCATGATCACGCTGCCGAAGGAATAATGCCATGAATACCACTCCGATCCATATACGGGTCACGGAAACGGAACGCCATCTTTTTGAGGTGGCCGCCGAAAAAACCGGGATGACCATCACCCAGCTGGTCAAAAAAGCGGTCCTGGCTTACGTTAAATCGCCCTTGGCCAAGGATGAGATCGCCGAGGCACTGGAACACCTTGAAAAATTCAATCCAAGCCCCGCGCAGCTGGCACGCCACCAAGCCGTAGCTGACGAAGTCGAGTCAGGCAGGTCGCGCGGCCTTAACAAACAGGAAAGCTTAGATCTTTTGAAAAAATTGCAGGATAAACCGAAGCCTTAATTTGCCCGCGCCGCCAATAGGGTATAATCGTTCCATGATTTTGCTCATGAAGGCCATGGCGCTCGCCTGCGCTATCCAACTCCACGCCTCTCCTGCCGGATCCATGAAATTTTTATTACAAAGCCCTGACTATGTCCAAGCAGCCCAGATCCCCGGGGTCAAAGTCCGTTTGAAATACGCCGAAACCGACAACTTTATGCACGAGAACCTCTACGGCGACTTCAAGATCTGCTTTCTGCACAAAGATAGCGCTGCCATGCTAAAACAGGCGCTGGTGAACCTGAAAAAAGCCCATCCCCATTATGATTTCTTGATCTACGATGCTCTCAGGCCCCGCTCGGTGCAGCGCAAGATGTGGGCCCGGGTCAAAGGCACTCCCTCCCAAAAATACGTGGCGGATCCGGACAAGGGATCCATGCACAACTATGGCCTGGCCCTCGATCTGACAGTTATTAATAAGGAAGGTAAACCCCTGGACATGGGCGCTGGCTACGACGATTTTCGCGAGATCTCCGAGCCCCGGCACGAGGCCGAGTTCCTGAAATCAGGCCAGCTGACCCAGGCGCAGATGGCCAATCGCCTGATCTTGCGCCATGCCATGGAAGGCGCCGGCTTTATCCAGCTGAAGCACGAATGGTGGCACTTCGACGCCATGGAACAGAAAAAGGCGCAGGCCATCTACAAAATCGTGGAGTGAAGAGCCGGAATTCAGGATAGATTATTCCTCGGACGAATCTCTCAGGAGCCTCTTTATTATGAAGATGAAACTTTTCAAATCCCTGTCCCTAGCCGCGGCCTTGGGTCTGCTGGCTTCCTGCGCCAAGCTTCCTGAAAACGAGATCCGCATCGGAGAGTTCGGGTCCATGACCGGCCTGACTTCCACTTTTGGCACGGCCACGCACGAAGGCATCCAGCTGGCCGTGGATGAGGTGAACGCGGCCGGCGGGATCAACGGCAAGTTGGTCAAGCTGGTCAGTGAGGACGACCGCGGCAAGCCCGAGGAAGCCGCCACGGTGGTGGAAAAGCTGATCACCCGCGACCATGTGCATGCCTTGCTGGGCGAAGTGGCCAGCTCCAATTCGCTGGCGGCCGCGCCCATCGCGCAGCGCCACAAGATCCCCATGATCTCGCCCAGCTCGACCAACCCCAAGGTCACGGCCCAGGGCGACTACATCTTCCGCGTCTGCTTCATCGATCCCTTCCAGGGTAAGGTGATGGCGAAGTTCGCCAGCGAGACGCTGCACGCCAAGACCGCCGCGATCCTGCGCGACAAGAGCTCGGACTACAGCGTGGGCCTGGCCGACGTTTTCGCGCGTGAGTTCAGCGGCATGGGCGGCAAGATCTTGATCGACCAGGCCTACCAATCCAAAGACGTGGACTTCAAGAGCCAGCTGACCACCATCCGCCAGAAAAAGCCGGACGTGCTCTTTGTGCCGGGCTACTATTCGGAAGTGGGACTCATCGCCAAGCAGGCGCGCGACGGCGGCTTGCAAGCGCCGCTGCTGGGAGGAGACGGCTGGGAAAGCCCCGAGCTCTACGCCATCGGCGGCAAGGCCATCGAAGGCAGCTACTTCTCCAACCACTGCGCGCCGGACGCCAAGATCAAGCAGGTGATGGACTTCGCGGAGAAGCACCGGGCCAAGTACAAGAAAGAACCCGGAGCGCTGACCGTGCTGGGCTACGACGCAGCGGGCGTGCTCTTTGACGCGATCCGGCATGCGCCCTCGCTGAAAGGCCCCGACCTGCGCGCCGCCATCGCCGCGACCAAGGATTACCAGGGCGTCAGCGGCGCCATCAGCCTGGACGCCGACCGCAACGCGGTCAAAAGCGCGGTGGTCTTGAAGGTGCATCATGGCCGCGCCGAGTTCGTAGCCACGGTCAATCCTTGAGGGCATGAACACCCTTCTTCAGCTCCTCCTGGATGGCCTCTCGCTGGGCGCCATCTACGCCCTGATCGCCCTGGGCTACACCCTGGTCTACGGCATCCTGCGCCTGATCAATTTCGCGCACGGCGACATCTTCATGGTGGCCGCCTACGCGGCGCTCTTTTCCGCGCTCTCTTCCCTGGCGCCGGCCGATCCCGGCGCCACCCGCTTCGCCGTCACCCTGCTTGCCTCGATGGCCGCCGCCGCCCTGCTGGGACTGGCCATCGAGCGCTTCTGCTACCGCCCGCTACGCGGCCAGCCCCGCATCAACCTGCTGATCACCGCCGTGGGCGTCTCCCTGCTGCTGGAAAATCTGTCGCAAGTGCTGTTCGGCGCCAACCCCCGCGTCTTTCCCGAGCTGCTGCAAGGCGGAGTGGCCTTTGAGAACGGCCAGCTCAAAGTCGGGCAGATCGACGTCTGGGTGCTGCTGACGGCCTTCGGCCTGATGCTGGCGCTCGAGGCCTTTGTGCATCGCACGCGCGCGGGCAGGGCCATGCGCGCCGTGGCCCACAGCCACGAGACCGCCGCGCTGGTGGGAGTGCCCGTGGACAAGGTCATCGCCCTGACCTTCGCGGTGGGATCCGCGCTGGCCGCGGCCGCGGCTGTGCTCTACGGCGTCAAGTATCCGCAAGTCAGTCCCTTCATGGGCGTGATGCCCGGGCTGAAAGCCTTTGTCGCCGCGGTGCTGGGCGGCATCGGCAACTTGCGCGGCGCGGTGCTAGGCGCGCTGTTGCTTGGGCTGGCCGAAAGCCTGGTCATCGGCTACGGCGGCGCCACCTGGAAAGACGCCCTCGCCTTCCTGATCCTGATCCTCATCCTGGTGCTGCGGCCCGCCGGCCTGCTCGGCAAATACGAAGCGGAAAAAGTGTGAACCCGAATCTGAAGTTGATCCTCGGCGTGCTGATCCCCGCGCTGGCGGTGCAGGCCCTGGCCTCGCTAGCCCCCGATTCCCTCTCCTACTTTGTCTCCATCCTGGCGCTGGCCGGCATCAACGCCATCCTGGCGGTCTCGCTGAATTTGGTGAACGGCATCACCGGCCAATTCTCGCTGGGCCACGCCGGATTCATGGCCGTGGGCGCCTATACCTCAGCCTGCCTGAGCGTCTACGCCTTCCCCGGCTTGCCCGGACAACTAGCCTTTGTGCTGGCTGTGCTGGGCGGTGGGTTGCTGGCCGGCCTGGCCGGATGGCTGGTGGGCCTTCCCTCCCTGCGCCTTCGCGGCGACTACCTGGCCATCGTCACCCTAGGCTTTGGCGAGATCATCCGCGTGCTCATCCTGAACATGGATTTTCTGGGCGGCGCGCGCGGATTTATCGGCATCCCGGCCGAGACCAGCCCCTTTTGGGTGATGCTCTGCCTGGCTTTTTGCGTGCTGGCCTGCGTGCGCCTGATGGCCTCGACCCATGGCAGGGCCTGGCTGGCCATTCGCGAGGATGAGGTGGCGGCTTCGGCCGTGGGCGTGGATACCACGCGCTACAAGGTGCTGGCCTTCGCGCTCTCGGCCGCGGCGGCTGGCCTGGCGGGCGGCCTCTTCGCGCACAAGCAAGCCTTCATCAATCCCAATTCATTCGATTTTATGAAAAGCGTGGACGTGGTCATCATGGTGGTGCTGGGCGGCATGGGATCCATGTCCGGCAGCCTGTTGGCGGCTGTGGCCCTGACCCTGCTTCCCGAGGCGCTGCGGCCTTTGGCGCAGTTAACCGGCGTGGACCTGCGCATGGTGATCTATTCGCTGGCGCTGATCGCCATGATGCTGTCCAGGCCGGCCGGAATCATGGGCCGCAAAGAGCTGTGGCAGTTGGGCTGGTGGACCAAGCGATGAACCCTGTCCTCTCCGTCGAGAACGTCACGCTGCGCTTCGGCGGCCTTTGCGCGGTCTCGGACTTCAGCCTGACTCTGGCCAAAGGCGAGCTGGCCGGTTTGATCGGGCCCAACGGCGCAGGCAAGACCACGGTCTTCAACATCCTGAGCGGCGTATACCAACCCCAGGAAGGCCAAGTCATGGCCATGGGCCGCTCCATGCTGGGTCTCAAGCCCCACCAGATCTGCGCCGCGGGCGTGGCACGTAGCTTCCAGAATATCCGGCTCTTCAAATCTTTGAGCGTGATGGACAACGTGAAGACCGCTTTCCATCACGAAGGCGCCTACAGCCTGGCCTCGGCCTTATGGCGCCGCAAGGACGCGGTGGCCGGCGAGGCGCGCTTTGAAGAGCGGGCCAACCGTATCCTGTCCACGCTAGAGCTGGACCTGCGCCGCGACGAGCCCGCCGGCTCGCTTCCCTACGGCGAACAAAAGAAATTGGAGATCGCGCGCGCCGTGGCCACGGGCTGCCGCATCCTGCTACTGGACGAGCCGGCCGCGGGCATGAACGCGGGCGAATCCGCCTGGCTGATGGGCTGCATCCAGACCATCCGCCGCGAATTCGACCTCAGCATCCTGCTGATCGAGCACGACATGAAGGTGGTGATGGGCATCTGCGAGCGCATTCACGTGATGGACCACGGGGTCAAGATCGCGGAAGGCACGCCCGCCGAGATCCGCAAGGACGAGCGCGTGATCGAGGCTTATCTCGGGACCAAACGCACATGATCCTGGAGATCAAAGACCTGTCCGTCAGCTACGGCGCGGTACGGGCGCTCAAGAATTTTTCCATGGAGCTGCCGGTCGGGGGCATTGTCACCCTGATCGGGGCCAACGGGGCCGGAAAATCCACGGTTTTAAGGGCTATTTCGGGCCTGGTTAAGCCGGAAAGCGGCGAGATCTTATTCGAAGGGGCTTCGCTAAAAAGCGTGCCTCCCCACCGCATTGTTGGCCTGGGGCTGGTGCATTGCCCGGAAGGCCGGGGTATCTTCCCCAACCTGACGGTGCTGGAGAACCTGGACCTGGGCGCCTATACGCGCAAGGACCGCCGTGGCCTGGAAAGCGAGCTCACCCACGTATACCAGCTCTTTCCCAGGCTGCTGGAGCGCCGCAGCCAGCCGGCCGGTACCCTGTCCGGCGGCGAACAGCAGATGCTGGCCATAGGCAGGGCCTTGATGGCGCGGCCTAAATTGCTGCTGCTAGACGAACCTTCCTTAGGCCTGGCCCCGCAGGTGGTGGAGCTGATCTTCGAGGTCATCCAGAAGATCAACCGCGAAGGCTGCAGTGTGTTGCTGGTGGAGCAGAACGCCCACTTAGCTCTGGAGATCGCCCACCACGCCTACGTGCTCGAGACCGGATCCCTGGTGATGCAGGGCAAGGCCTCGGACATTGCCAAAGACCCCCGCGTCATCGCCGCCTACTTGGGAGGCTGAGCTTGCGCGACTTAAGCGAATTTTTCATGGTCTGGTTGCTGATCGCGGTGACGCCCGGAGCCACCGCGGCCATGATCATGGCGCAGGGCCTGCGCGGAGGGATGAAAAACGCGGTCCGCGGCCTGCTGGGCCTGCAGACCGGGCACTTTATTTTTTTAAGCCTGCTTTATTTCGGGTCCCGGCTTTCCGGAAACGCCTTTGCCGTGGTCCTGCCCTGGGTGCAACGCCTGGGTTCGCTTTATCTGATCTGGTGCGGGATCAAGTTCATCTGGCTGGCCTTGAAGTCGCCGGCTATCGGCATCCCCAAAGCCGAAACCTCGAATTCTTATCTTCAAGGGCTCCTGACCCATATCTCCAACCCCGCGGCCATGGTCTTCACCTTCGCGCTGCTGCCCGGCTATCTGCGCGCCGACGCCCCGCTCCTTCCCCAGGTCGCAACGCTGGCGGCCATCATGATGCCCACCGACTTCTTGGTCATGGGCACTTACGCCTTGATCGCCTCAAAAAGCGGCGAGGCCCTGCGCTCCCGCCGCCGTCTGCTGGACCTGGCCGCCGGCCTGATGATCTTGTGGGTGGGGGGACGCTTGTTCTGGGCGGGATTAAAATAAAAAAGCCCAGCAGATGCTGGGCTTTTTTGAGATTCGGAGAGGGAGGGATTCGAACCCTCGATAGGATTTAAACCCTATGACGATTTAGCAAACCGTTGCCTTCAGCCACTCGGCCACCTCTCCCCAAATCGCCTTCCGGGGCCCATCAATGTAGCGTGGAGAAACAGGGCTGTCAAGAAACGGGTTTTCGGCAGCCCTATGTAACGAGGCCCTGCCTTAGGCAAGCACCTTTTCGCCGGCCTTGGTCAGCCAGGCGCAAAGCTCTTTAGGGTGCTCATGCAGCATGAATAGGATCGCCATACGGGAACTATCCGGCACGCGTCGGCCCTGTTCCCAGCTTTGCACTGCGGCAGGTTCCACAAGAACCAAACGGGCAAATGCCTTCTGAGTCAGGCCAAGTTTTTGACGGAGCTCCTTGATCGACTTGCTCCCGTAGATCAAACGCCCGCGAAAAGGCTTGGATCCCGGCGCTCCCGTCATGGAGGCCAGGGTCTCAGCTATCTCTTTGCGTTCCTTGCCGGACTCCAGCATCGTATGTTTTTTAATCTTCATGGCTGTTCTCCTTTTACCGCACTCCCGCCACTATTCCTTGTGAATGCTGTTTTTGCAGCAGCGGAAAATATCCCCTGGGTCAGCCGCACCGGTGTGCGCTTATCATTCACGGCCACATACATGACCTGGAAAACCGTGGTCCTTCCTTTGTCGTCACGGCTTTCAATGGTCGCGATCCAGCCTCGGGGCTTTTGCCCTCGCATTTGAGTTTCCCAAACCAGCTCGTTCTCGCCGGGAATTCCATTGACCAGGGCCGCTTCGATGTGATTTTCCAGGTCGACAAATCCCGCAGCCTCATAGCTCGCAAGTATCTGCCTGTACTCGCTTCGCCCCTCGTTGATCTCGATCGGATCGCCCGGCGGTGTCAAAGTCTTTTCTCCCCATAAAGGATCGTGGCCATGACTACGACACAGTCATAGTATAACACAGTCCGACTCGATGTAAAGCCAGCCATCAGGAAAGTTGGCGCTGCAGTAACCCTCACCAGCCCGAATTCCCTTCACCTTTTTGCCATGACAATGAACTCGGGAAGGCCGTTTTTAGACCGCCTCGCTTCGCTTCGGATACTGTCACCCCTTGGCAGCTAACGCTGCCTCCCACACCAGGCTGAACTTCCATGCCCCAGGTGCCGGCTTTGCTGATAACAATGTCAGAGAAATTGGCTCTCAAGATCCGGTGTGTCCCCTGAAATTCGATCCCGGCGAAGGTCGGCTCCAGGATCTGGATGTCCTTCACCTCAAAACCGGAGATGTCCGCTTGATTGGTGCTGAATTTCAAGGCTCCCTGCTGGTGGCCCCACATCAACCCGCCACAACGGATCAGGGTGTTTCGCAGGATCTGGGTCGTCCCGGCCATAGCGTGGCTTTCAAATTCGGCGCCCACCATGATGCCTGGATACTCGACGGTATCGGCGCAGAGATTACCCTCGATCTTGTTATCCTTACCGCCATAGATGGCCATGCAGTTGGCTCTCCACGGGACCTGGATGGTGTTGGAACGGAACGCATTGTTCGTATTCACGCCGCCTTCCTTGGCCGGGCTCCAGGACGCGATGGCATCGTCGCCGGTGTTTCGGAAATGGCACTGCTGGACGACTGAATTACTCGTGCCGTTGCAAAAATTCACGCCATCGGCAAAGAGGTTACGGAACCTGCTGCCGATGATCTTGAGGCCGTTCGTAGGCACGCCCTTTCCGCCCACCCAATACCCGCATTTTGCATGTTCCACCCAAAGATTCCACAAAACCGAACCCGTCCCTGCGTGCCCACCGAAGCCGCTGTCAGGAGAGCTGTCGTCTCGCGTCGTGGTCTCACCCAGGATAGCGAAATTGTAGAATCGGCAGTTGTTCCCATCGCAGTTGAACCTGGCATTTTGGCCATGCAGGGTAGAGAACCACATGCCGGCGCCGCATACGGTGACCTCGGATACCTCCAGCGGGGCGCTTAGGCATTCAAAGACACCTGCCGGGATCCAAACCCCTTTCCTCTGCGCCCTGGCCGCATGGATGCAGGCCTGGATCGCAGCCGCATCGTCCTTGCCGTCGTTGGAGATGGCTCCAAAATTGATGATCGACAAAAAATTTGCGGGTATTCCTCCAGGCGTGCCGACCTGTTCCAAGTCGATGAGATCGATGACGTAATATTTCGCATCATCTCCAGGATCTTTTTTTAGCGTCACTTCGGCCCCGGCCGGGATATCTCCGACTAGGGCCCTGGATTCGTCATAAAAATGATGGGCTCCGCCACGAGCTGGGTTATTTTCCGCTGAGTTGGCCTCGCCACCATAGGTCCATGCGTATTTTGAAGTGAATGGGATCTTTTTCCTGAAAACGCCGTTCACGTAAAGGCTGATCGTAGCCTGGGTGCCTCCACCGCCGGGGGCATCCGGAATGACGTAACGGACCACGACTGAATTGGCTTTCTGAAGCGCCTTGAACCGGACGTAGTCTCCCGCTGCGTTAAGCTGAACGGCCTTGCGCCCGGAGGATTCGGCGGCGATCTCCCCGAAGGCCCGACTCGGGCCGAGAATCTTGCCGTTGGTCAGCGCAGATTCGGCTTCATATTCCAGGTAAGGAAGCGTTGCGCCCTGGATCGCGGTAACCGACGAGCCATTTGCGAGGAGGATCGGCCGAGCTGTGAGGATGCTCCATACCAGGACAAAGGTAAAAACTAAGATCCTCATGGCCAGACTTCCAAGGTCAAGGCATGGGTGAGGCCAAGGAAATTGTCGGGCATCAGGGCGTAGGAGATCTCGCCGAACTTTAATTTGATCCCGCCTCCGAAGCTGGGGCTCCATTGGGAAGACTGGAAACGCATGCCTGCGCGGAGCTGCAACAGCTTTAACACGCTTGCCTGGCCTCCCAGGCGTATTTCGAAGGGGTGGTAGCTGTCGGCGAAACTGAGGAGGTCGGCGGCCAAGCGAAACCCGAGTTGTGCGCTTGGATCGCTTTCAAGGGCCGAGGAGAAGCAAAAGTAGAGCGGCAGCTCCTCGCGGTACTGATAGAACGTGGTCTGTTCACCGAGGTTGTGCAGCGACAGGGCTACATTGAAAAGCCCTGTCTTGCTCCGGGCGTCCAGTCCTATATCGATGGCGTATCCCCAATTTCCATATTCCGCGAGCTGGGATAGGAAGCCTTTCAAACGAAGCCCCACGCCAAATTGCTTACTGGCGCTGCGCCCGGCCCACGCCAGCCCCAGCAACTGGGTTCCCGCCTGCAAGGTGCCTGCTTCATCGCCGTTGGCATCGTAATAGGTGAAGGGCTTGATCCGGGACCATTGGAATTCCACAGCGAAATTCCCTACGGAGCTGGGTTCTTCGAGGGCCAGGAGATCGTGGGTCCATTCGCCGAAGGCCTCGACATGGGTGAGGGACGCCTCAAAACGCCGGAACTGGCCTAGGGAGGAAGGGTTGTGGCGCAGCTGGGAAAGTCCCTGGCTGCCGGCCCCCATGGCGCCAGCCTGGGCCAATGACTTGGCGTTGAGGTCGAGCAAAAGAAAATCGGCGCCAGCCGTGGCGATAGCCAGGCTCGGCCATGCCAGCAAGAAAGCTAGAATTTTAAAGGGTTTTTTCATAAAAAGGCCCGGCCGCTGGGTACGGCCGGGCTCGATCAGATGACGCTAGACCATGCATTCATGGCAAATATCCCGCGGGTTTCAGCGTATGATCATAAAATTTTGCTTATAGATGTGGCCGTCAGCGGCCACAACCACCGCAGTGTAGACGCCGCTTGGAAGATAATTCCCTGAGCTGTCTTTTCCGTCCCAGGTCAGGACCTTATGCTGCCCTGCCTCCATCGACTCCGCAAAAAGCTCGATCAGAACCCGGCCCGAGGAATCCATCAGCTTCAGTCGCGTTAGGCCCGAGGTAGGGCAACGCAAGTTGAAGATCTGCTGGGATCTCCCGAGCAAGCGGTTGTTGGGGATGACGATGGTTTTTCCGCC
>JAZKAF010000089.1:0-7673 GCA_040389285.1 candidate division FCPU426 bacterium | reverse complement strand
TTCAACCACCGCTTTCATCCGGCCTTTCGCCAGGCGCGTGCGATCCTGGCTTCTGAGGATCTCGGCCCGCTGATGTTCATCCGCGCCCGCTACGGCCACGGCGGCCGTCCGGGCTATGAAAAGGAATGGCGCGCCCAGCCCGCGATATCCGGGGGAGGGGAGCTGATCGACCAGGGCATGCACTTGATCGATCTTTCGCGTATGTTTCTAGGCGATATCAGCGGATTTAGCGGCCATATTCCTACTTATTTCTGGGATATGGGGACGGAAGACAACGCCTTTGTCATGCTCAATACCCCCAAGGGCCAGACCGCCTGGCTGCACGCCAGCTGGACCGAATGGAAGAACCTTTTTTCCTTCGAGATCTACACCCAGCGCGCAAAGCTGCATATCGAGGGCCTGGGCGGGAGCTACGGCGTTGAGACGCTCAGTATCTACCGCATGCGTCCCGAGATGGGACCACCCGATGTCGAGGAACTACGCTATCCCGGCATCGACCATTCTTGGACTTTAGAATATAAAGACCTGCTGCATGCCATTGAAACAGGGGCCAGGCCTGACGGCGACATCCTGGACTGCCTGGCCGCGCTCGAGATCAGCGACGGCATCTACGCCCAAAAGGGAAAGCCATGATCATCACTCGAAGCCCGCTCCGGATCTCTTTGGGCGGAGGCGGTACGGACCTGCCCTCCTATTACAGCAAGCATGGCGGCTTTTTGCTGGCCGCGGCCATCGACAAATACGTTTACCTGACCTTGCACCAGACCTTTGTGGATGAGTTCATCCTCAAGTATTCGCAGATGGAGCGTGTGCACTCGGTGGACGAGATACGCCACCCCATCGTGCGCGAATGCCTGAAGCTGCTGAAGGTCGATCCGCTGCGGCTGGAGATCTCCTCCCTGGCCGACATCCCGGCCGGCACCGGCCTCGGGTCCTCGGGCAGCTTCACCACGGCCCTGCTCAAGGCGCTGCACGTGCACAAGCGGGACTTCATCGCTCCGCGCGAGCTGGCCGAAGAAGCTTGCCACATCGAGATCGAAAAGCTGGGCGAACCCATTGGCAAGCAGGACCAGTACGTGGCCGCTTGCGGCGGATTGAATTGCATGACCTTTGAAAAAGACGGACGCGTCCTGATCGAGCCTTTGAAGCTCTCCAGCGAGACGCTGCACAACCTGGAAGAGAATCTTTCGCTCTTTTTCACGGGCTATGGCCGTTCGGCCGGGCAGATCTTGAAAGACCAGGACGACAAGAGCCGGCAGGATGACCAAGCCATGATGGAGAACTTGCACGCGATCAAAGAACTGGGGCTCAAGAGCCGCAAAGCCCTTGAGCACGGGGACCTGGGCGCCTTCGCCGCGCTGATGCATGAGCACTGGCAGCGCAAGCGCGGCCGCTCCAGCGGCATCAGCAACGACCGGATCGACCAATGGTATGAGCTCGGCATGAAGAACGGGGCCCTGGGCGGCAAATTGATCGGCGCGGGCGGGGGCGGGTTTTTGATGTTCTACGCCGCGGACAAGCCGCGCCTGCGCCACGCCATGGTCCAGGCTGGGCTGGAAGAAGTGCGCTTTCGCTTTGATTTTGGCGGCACGCAGGTGGTCATCTAATGTCCATGCCGGTCCTGGCCTTGCTTGCAGGTGGGCTGGCCACGCGTCTGGGGCCTCTTTCCAGCTCCACACCCAAGAGCCTGGTTAATGTGGCGGGCCGACCCTTTATCCATCACCAGTTGACCTGGCTCGCGGCCGCAGGCATCACGGACCTGGTGGTCTGCGCCGGATATCTGGGGGAGAAGATCCGCGATTTTAGCGGGGACGGTTCCCGTTATGGACTGCGCCTGCGCTATTCGTTCGATGGCGAAAAGCTTTTGGGCACCGGAGGAGCGCTGAAAAAGGCTCTGCCCCTATTGAGCGATCCCTTTTTCACGCTCTACGGCGATTCCTATCTGGACCTGCCCTTGGATGAGGTTTTAAGCGCCTTCAAAGCCAGTGGCAAGCCCGGCTTGATGAGCGTCTGGCGCAATGAAGGCCAGCTTGGCCCCAGCAACGTTGATTTTGAAAGCGGCCTTGTGCGCTCCTACGAAAAGCAAAAGCCGGACCCGAATATGCGCTATATTGACTATGGCCTGGGTCTGCTTTCGAAGGCCGCCTTTGAAGGAGAGGACCGCGAGGCCTTCGACCTTTCAGAGCTGTTCAGCCGCTTAGCCCGCGGCAGTGGCTTGGCAGGGTACGAATCCCTCCAACGCTTTTACGAAATAGGATCTGTCGAAGGATTAGAAGAAACCGAACGCCTTATCCAGTCCCGCGCTTGAGAGAGCCATGAGCGACGCCCTTTACATCGACCAGTACCTCAGCGAAACCCGGCGCATTGCCGAGACCCTGGATCGCGCCGCCTTGCTAAAGGCGTTGACCCTGCTCAGAAATTTGAAAGCGTCCCAAGGTAGGCTCTTTATTCTTGGCGTCGGCGGCAGCGCTGGCAACGCCTCGCATGCGGTCAACGACTTCCGCAAGATCGCCGGCATCGAGAGCTATGCTCCGACTGACAATGTCTCGGAACTGACCGCCTGGACCAATGACTCGGGATGGGACCAGGTTTTTGAGCGCTGGCTGATGGTCTCCAAGCTCGGCAGCCAGGACGCTTTGCTGGTGCTGTCCGTGGGTGGAGGCTCTCCTGCGGCCTCGCAGAACCTGGTCAAGGCCATGGACCTTGCCAAGAGCCGGGGCGCGAAGATCCTGGCGATCGTGTCGCGCGATGGCGGCCATGCCGCGAAAGTGGCGGACGCCTGCATCCTGGTGCCGGTCTTGGACGCGGCCCGCATCACGCCGCATGCGGAAGGCTGGCAAGCCATCATCTGGCATTTGCTGGTCAACGCCCTGGTGCAGCCGTGAAAACGCTGAAAGACCTTGAAATAAAGATATTTTCGGACGGCGCGGATGTGGCCCATATGCTGCGCCATTATCGCGAAGGCTTGGTCAAAGGCTTCACCACCAATCCCACCTTGATGCATCAGGCCGGGCTCACGGATTATGTCCGCTTTGCCCACGAGGCCCTGGCTGCCATCACGGATCTGCCCATCTCCTTTGAAGTCTTCAGCGATGAATTCGTTGAGATGGAGGCGCACGCCCGCGAGATCGCCTCCTGGGGCGAAAACGTCTACGTGAAGATCCCCGTGACCAACACGCGCGGCGAGGCGTCTTTGGATCTGATCCGCCGCCTGTCCAGCGCCGGCATCAAGCTGAACGTCACCGCCATCCTGGCCCTAGAGCAGGTGCGCCAGGTGGTGGAGGCACTTGATCCAGACACGCCTTCCATTGTGTCGGTCTTCGCCGGCCGCATCGCGGACACTGGCGTGGATCCCGTGCCCTTGATGACTAAAGCTTTAGCCCTCTGTAAACTTAAGCCCCACTGCGAATTGCTATGGGCCAGTACCCGCGAACTGCTCAACGTCTTTCAAGCCGAGCAGATCGGCTGTCCCATCATCACCGTGACCCCCGAGATCCTTAAAAAAGCCTCCTTGATCGGCATGGACCTCAGCGCCTTATCCCTGGACACCGTCAGGATGTTTGAAAGGGACGCGAGGTCCGCCGGCTTCAAGATCGGATGAAACCCGCCCGTTTCGCGCTGCTGGGCATCCTGGCCCTGGCCGCGGCCATCCGCCTTTATCATCTGGGTTCGCAGCCGCTGTGGTGCGACGAATGGTATGGCTGGCAAAATGTGACCCGCGGATCGTTGTTGCGCGACGTTCTGCATATCATGGTCACGGACATCTACCCCCCGCTTTATTACATGCTCACCTGGGTCACCACCCGCATCGACGATTCGCTTTTTTATCTGCGCCTGGTCTCGGCCCTGGCCGGCGTCGCGGCCTGCGGTTTCAGCTTCAAGATCGCGCGCCGCTATTTCAGCCTGGAAAGCGCGGTCTTCGTCGGACTGCTCACGGCTCTTTCGCCCATGGCGGTCTATTACTCCCAGGAATGCAAGCTCTACGCCCTCTTCGCCGCGTTCAGCCTGTGGATGCTGGATGAATACCTTCTGCTCATCGAAGATCCGCGTCGCAAAGCCTGGCGACTAAGCCTTGCCGCGCTGGCTTGCATCTACACCGGCTACCTCTCCCCCTATTTCATCTTGCCCTTGATGGCCCATGCGGCCCTGGATCCCAGCCGTCGAAAAGCCCTTAAAAGTTTTGCCTGGGCGATCCTTGGATCTTTGCCATTGCTGCCGTTTTTCGTGAAATCGTCCCTGATCTTCACAGGCATGGGCGTAACGCCCGGAACCCTGCTCGCGGCGCCTTGGTATAGCATCCAAAATTTCACGCTTGGGTTTTGGGCGCCAGAAATTTGGGCCGAGGTTGCCGCGGTCTTTTGCCTGATCGGGATCGGGCTTTTTTGCCTTAAAAGCCTCTCGCCTAAAGCTAAAGCGCCCTGGGTGCTGCTGCTTTTCAGCTTGATGCCACCGCTTTTGAACTGGTCCATCTCGTTTCTGAACCCCACCTTTTCAGACCGGGCCATGCTGGGCGTCAGCTTTACGCTTTTCATCTTGGCGGTGCTGGGCTGGGAAGCTGCAGGTCTCTGGCCGCGCCGTATTCTTTTGACCGGTTTGCTCGTGCTGCAGGCGGGAACCACCTGGGCTTGGCTAAAAGCGGACCAGCTGGTACGTCCAGCCCTTGTCCCGGCCTACCTCCAAGTCAAACAGGTCTGGCAGCCCGGGGATACGGTTTTTCATTCCGACATCCAGACCCTTTATTCCTTCAAGTACCACGCCATGCGCGATCATGTCGAAATGCCCAACTATTTCAAAAATCCTGTCCCGGCTTTCCCGGCTTCGGCCGGAAAGATCCGGGAGCAGTGGCGCAAGATCAACCACTGGCTGGCGAAACACGACTTAGAGGTCTATGCCGGCATGGAAAAATCCAGGATCTGGGAGCCCCGTTTGAGCGAGGAGGGATTGAGAGGCGTGAAGCGGCTCTGGTATGTTTCGATGTCCGCGGAAACTAACAGCAAGTACGTGATGCCGCATTTGAACGAATGGCGGGCTGGCGCCTATAACCACGAAGACGAGACCTCTGAAAAACGCGCCTGGATCTTGGAACATGGCTTCCGGCTGGCTAACACCCGCGATCTGGGGCAGGGCATCACACTTTTCGAGTACCGCCTTGCGCTTTGAAGTGGTCCTGGTCCGCCCGGACATCGCTGGCAACACCGGCAACATCGGCCGCAGTTGCATGGCCTTGGGCTGCCGTTTGCACTTAGTACATCCCTTGGGCTACAAGATCACGGACGCGAACTTAAAACGCGCGGGCTTGGATTACTGGCCGAATTTAGATCTGAAGGAGCATGTGGATCTGCAGGCCTGGCTGGACAGCCTGGCCTCGGACGCCCAGATCTATCTGCTTTCTACTAAGGCCCAACATGACTTTGATCCGCGGGAAGTGAAAGAGGGTGCCATCCTGGTTTTCGGCAGCGAAACCGCGGGCCTGCCGCAGGAAGTCTGGGACCGCTATGCGGAACGCGCCAGACGGATCCCCATGGATCCCAGGGCAAGGTCCCTTAATTTGTCGTCGTCGGTGGCTATGGTGCTGGGGGGATTGATCTTCAAGCCCGATCTTTGATGGCTATTGTTTGAAATTCGCAGGGAGTGTAGTGTAAAAATATGGGATTCATCAAGAAAAACATCACGTTGATCGTCGGTATCTCCATTCCGATCCTGATGATCCTTTTTGTCGCCGCCAGCATTTATCTGCCGGGTTTTTTTATCCACCCCAAGTATAATTTTCTTTATGCAACCGGCTATGACATCGCCTCTTGCAGCCCTTGCCTCTATTCCGTGGAAAACCACAAGCTCGTGAGAAACACGATCAATCCTTCCAAAGGCAAGTCCCGTCCAGACCAAGGCGATTGGAGATTGCATATTTGCGATGTCGCTAAAAACGAGAGCAAAGAAATTTCCTTTGAAGAAGCGAGGAAGCTGGATCTTGATCCCCGCCAACGATCACCAGACGGATTCGAGGTCACTTATGGAAGCCGAAGCGACGGCTTCCCCCCCTTCTTTTTTGAGTCGACCTGGGACTATAACAACCCCTATCTCAAGGGCCACAACCTGAATAAGAGGTTGAATCTTCAGGTCAGCCCTTCTTATCGCGTTAATTTCCGCGTTATCGGCTGGATCAAATAGCTTTATGGCCACACGATCAAGAGCTCTGCAGTATATCCGGACGCTCGCCAGGCAAAAAACCGTCACAAGAGACGAGCTCCTCAAGGCTTTTGATTCAGGTCTTGGAGAAGAGCTAGAGGAAGTTCCGGTCCACAAGCTGGGTGTCGCGGAGATCCTGTATTACCTGGGCGGCGGGATCGTTTTTTTTGGCATCGCCATTTTGCTCGGGCAAAATTGGTCAACACTCAGCTTTGAAACGAAATTTTTGGCCACTTTTGGCTCGGGCATCGCCTCCTATGTCGTCGGCCTGATCTTCAGCCGCGATGCGCGGACTGAATCAGTCAGTTCGGCGTTCCATCTCATCTCCGCCTTGGCGACCCCGCTAGGCCTTTGGGTCGTGTTCGATCACGCGGGATTTGATGCCAATAGCTATGGGATACAATGTTTGATCTCGGGCGCCATGCTGGGAAGCCATTTGCTCTCTTTGGCGGTTTTTAAGAAGAACCTTTTCATCGTATTCAGTATTTTG
Source organism: candidate division FCPU426 bacterium (assembly GCA_040389285.1). Taxonomy (GTDB): domain Bacteria; phylum Oederibacteriota; class JAJYGY01; order JAJYGY01; family DAIDJD01; genus JAZKAF01. The sequence continues at coordinate 997 of JAZKAF010000089.1, read as the reverse complement.
TTCGGGGCCTGGTTGTTCTTCAGCTTGACCAGTTGGATGGTCGGCGGGGCAGCGCTTTTCAGGGATTGGAAATTCTACATGTACCGCGTTCTCGCCGCCGGTACTTCATTCATGCTTATCGGATACGCCTTTTCAAAAAACAAACGACGTGCCCCGCTCTCCGGATTTTTTTACAGTTTCGGCGTTTTCGGGTTCCTCGCCGCGGCGCTTGCGCTGGGCGGTTGGAACCACGATAAGAATGTATTTTGGGAACTGGTCTATCCGGGACTTATCTTCGCCATCCTGTTTTTAAGCGTCCATACCAAGGCCAAAGCGTTCCTGTACTGGGGCACGTTCTTTCTTATGGCTTATATCCTTAAGATCACGTCGGAGCATTTTTCAACCGGCCTGGGCTGGCCCCTCGCCCTGGTGATCGCCGGCCTTGCCATGATCGCAGCTGGCTACATGGCGCTTTCGATCAAGAAGAAATACCTCTATTCCGAATAAAGCGTTCAAAGCTCGCCGTCACGACAACGGCCACCAGGGAGCCGAAGGTGACTAGGGCGCCCATAAAAACCCCGCCTGCCCGGTCGTCACTGTCGCCTAACACGATCAAGATCTCCTCCACGGCCACGAAGGCGATGACCGCAAACGCGCAAACTTTGATGGTCCGTAACGACTTGAGCGCTTCTTTTGAGAAGACCCTGCCTTGTCCGGCATACCCTAAAACTTTGAACGTCTGAAAAAGTGCCGTGAAAAAAGGAAGAGAACCCACATAGACGAGAGCTAAGAAGGGATCTTTGAAGTAGACTTCATAGAGCGTGGCGTGCGCGTTCCTGCCCTCGACTAGCGGCTCCCAGATCAGGAACGCCAGAGCGGCGACGCCAATAGCCACCACGACGGTCTGAAAAAATAGGGTTGGAGTTTTTTTCATGGATCGAATTTGGCGGAAGGGGTGAGATTCGAACTCACGGTACCGTTTCCAGTACGACGGATTTCAAGTCCGTTGCCTTAAACC
>JAZKAF010000088.1:0-7521 GCA_040389285.1 candidate division FCPU426 bacterium | reverse complement strand
CTTTATTTCAAGCAGAAACAGAAGCCCGAGGCGGTTCGATGCTTTGAACAGGTGCAGCGCTTGAATCCCTCTGACGCGAGCTTCAAGGCCTGGCTGGATAAATACAAGGCGGGTTGAACCAAGCTTAAAGGTAGAGTTGAAAATAGAAAATAAAAAGGACGGGCCCGAGGGTCCGTCCTTTTTATTTTATTCGGCAGAGTGACCTTTAGAACAACAAGGTCGCCGCTGCGCCGATGTTGAAGCCGCTGTAGTCGAAGTGGAGGTTGTCGCCGTTCGAGTTCTTGTGGGTCGTGTCCGTCTTGGTGTCCTTCATCTCGGCGATGTCGGCCATGCGGTAGCCCAGGTCCAGGCCCAGATGCACGCTGGGGATCAGCCTCAGCAGCACCTGCGCCGCGATCTCGCCCATGAAGTTAGCGCCGGTCGAGGTGCTGTTGGTCGTGGTCGAGCCGTTGGTGTTGGTTGAACGCAAGGTGGCCATGCCGTAGCCGCCATAGACGCCGCCTTTCAGGGTGATGCCCGTGCCCGGAAGGGCCACGTCGGCGCTGAGGCCCAGCAACACGGGCACCAGCTCCGCGTCGTAGGTGGTCTTGTTCGCGGTCCCCAGCAACGGTGTATGGCTATAGCTGGCGCTTCCGTGGATGTATTCCACCCGCGGTCCCGCTTTTAGAAACGGCGCCAGGCTCAGGCCCGCTTCCGCGCCGACATAATAGGCGCTGCCAAAGGGGGTCAGGGCCGTGGTTTCGTTGTTATCTTTATCGTCTTTTTCGCTTTTTGAAAACTCACTGTTCACCGAGGCCATGGACAAGGTGGTGTAGCCGCCGAACGCCGAAGCGCCGATGATGGCCTCCGCCTGCCTTCCTAACGCTAAAAGTCCCATTAGAACGATGATCTTTTTCATGGTCAGACTCCTTGAGCGGCGTTTTCGCTTTTCCACGCCGGATTAAAATAACCGTGGCGCACCTGCGGGAAACGGTCCCGGATGGTCTGGAAAAGCGTTTTCACTCCGAGGGCCCTGCCGGCCACCGATGGGTCCCCGATCGTTTCGAGATAAAGGTCCGGATCCAGGTTCAAATTCCGCCATTGGATCAGGTGCAGGCCGGTTTCTTCGATCAGTTCCAGCAAGGCCTGGATCTCGGCTTCGCGGTCGGACACGCCGGGGAAGACGAAATAGTTGATCGAAGCATGGCCTTTGGCCTGGGCCACGGCGCGGATGCTCTCCCGCACCTGGGCGAAGTTGTAGCCTCTTGGCCGGTAATAGGCATTATACCATTTTTCCTGGGCCGAGTTCAGCGAGACGCGGATAGCATCCAGCCCAACATCCATCAGCTTGCGCACCACGTCCGGGCGCGAGCCGTTGGTGTTGATATTGATCGTGCCCTCAGCGGTTTTCGCGCGCAGGGCGCGGATGCTGTCTTCCAAAAGCTGGGGATTCATCAGGGGGTCGCCTTCGCAGCCCTGGCCAAAGGAGGCCACCGCGTTCTTGGCCGCGGCGAAATGGGGCAGCACCACGCCGCAGATCTCGTCGCTGCTGGGGACGAAGCTGATGCGGTTCTGGGTGGAAGGAAATCCGGTCTCGGGTTTCTGGAACGAAAGGCAGCCCACGCAATCCGAATTGCACTGGGGCGAGCTGGGGATGGGCGCCTCAAAGCGGCCCAAAAAATAATTCTTGGCGGCCGGACAATGGTTCACCAGGGCGCAGCGGCTTAAATGCTCCACCAAACGGTTCCCGGTGCGCTCTTTCAAGAGACTCGCCACCTTGCGCCCGACTTCCTTGTCATCGAACAATTCCAGGTCCTGGCGCTTGTCCGGATCCACGCGCACGCCGGTGGCGTAATATTCGCCGTCCAGTTCGCCCACGGCCGCATAGGCGAAAAGGGGAAGGCGGGGCGCGCCCGGGGTGTTCTCGTAGGCCGCCAGCAGGGTGGCGGTGTGGGCTGGGGCCATAAAAGCCGCCATGGGCCAGACTTCTTCTCCCTTAGGACCCTGGGTCACGGGAACAAAGGCGTCCAGGCCCTCGTCGTACCCGAAAGCCGTGCGCTTGGGCAGGCTGAAAAGGTCCGAGCCCTGGGGCAGGCGGATCAGGTCCGCAGGGTCCACCTTGACGATGTCCGAGGCGCTGCGTCCGGCCATTTTCAGGCTGGGATGGGCCATGATCCGGCCTTGGGCATCGCTGACCAGCAGAAAGGGAAGGCGTTTGGGTTTCTTAGGTAGTGACATAAGGTCAAGGCGCACGAATTAAGGGGAAATTCAGCAAATATCCGTCAAATCACAAGTCTTATGGTATCCCAAGGGTTCAGGCCCGTCAATCAGGCCAAGGTTCATGATACGCAACCGTGCTTGCCTTGACACCCCTCCGGGCTGACCCTATACTTCTCCACTCTGTAACGCTTTATTGAGGCACTTTTGAGAGTTTTCGCGATATTTTTGATGCTGCTGGGCCCTGGGATGGCTTGGTCGGACACCCCCACCGAGACCAGGACCCCGACGAATACCCCCACCATCACCCTGACCCCAACGGCTGGGGAAGGTTCTTACGGCATCGCGCCCGACACCTTGGTCAGCCCCAGCCAGGGGAACGGCTTTGACCTGACCTTCACAGCTGGCGCCTCGGCCTGGCCCGGAACTGGCGGCTTGCTGACCCTCATTTTCCCCAGCGGCCTCGGAACCCCGAATTCCGGCAATTTTTATCTGCGCGCCGCGGATGCCCCCAAGCTGGTCAGCTATTCCTTCGCCGGCCAAAAAGTGAAGGTCGGCCTTAAGAACCTTGCGCCCGGCGAAAGCGTGGTCCTGCGCTATGGCCAGAACGCCCACGGCTTCGCGGTCAGCTCCTCCTTCAGCTCCGAGACCCTGGCGGTCAGCAGCTATCCCCAGTCCCTGACCCTGGGCGCAGGCGGGGTCTTGACTGTGCAGCCGACCATCGCCATCCAGTCGCCGACCACGACCCCCACGCCCACCGCGACGCTGACGGCCACCATCAGCCCGACCCATACCGAGACGCCCACCTTCAGCACGACTTTCACCATCACCCAGACCTTCACCCTCACGCCCGTGGGCGCGGTGGAAACGGACGCCGTTTACAGTTACCCCAATCCTTTTGACATGCGCCAGTTCGACAAGGTCACCTTCCGTTTCGCGCCGGATCCGGACGCCAAGATCTCGGTGTTCAACATCGCCGGCGAGCCGGTGCGTCAGTTGAGCGCCTCGGACGTGTTCGGGGCCAAGGGCTTCGCCATCTGGCGGGGCGAGGACGACTATGGCCGGCGCATCGCGGGCGGCCTTTATTTTGTCCGGCTGAAAGGCAAGAAGACCTTCATGCGCAAATTCACGGTGCTCCATTGAGGCGGCCTGGGATCTTCTTGAGTGCGGCCCTGCTGCTCGCGCTCGCTTCGCAGGCATTCGCCTCGGGTTCGGGCGTCACCGGCTTCAACTCGCTGAAACTGCTGCGCGGCGCGCGGCCCGCGGGCATGGCCGGAGCCTTCACCGCTGTGGCGGACGACGTCAACGCGCTGCTCTACAATCCTGCCGGACTGAACGAACTGCGCGACGTGCAGATCGGCGCCAGTCACATGGAGTGGCTGGACGGCGTGAAGGATGATTCGATCGCGTTGGGCTTTCCGCTCTACGGCCTGGGAGCCTGGGGCCTGGGCGCCACCTATCTTTACGCGCAAGACCTGGCCCGCGACAACTGGGGCAACCCCAGTTACACCTTCAACGACTTTGATTTTTCCGCCCAGGCGGCATTTTCTTTGCAGGTGGGCGACCACGCCGGCATCGGCCTGCTTTACAAGATCCTGCGCCAGGGCTACGACACCCGCTTTAACATGGGCTCGGCCTTTGATGCGGGGTTGCGCGCTGATTTCCTGAGCCGTCGACTGACCTTAGGATTAACCCTGCAGAACATGGGCGCCAACAGCGCGCTCGGAGCCAACTTCTCGCCTCTGCCCTTCACCCTTCGAGGCGGTCTGGCTTACAAGCCGGCCAAGGATTGGATCTTCGGCCTGGACTACGAGCACCAGCCCTACGAATTCGTCAACAAGGCGCGCTTAGGCGTCGAACGCCGCTTCGGGATCAGCGACAACATCGACCTGGCCCTGCGCGCCGGCTGGCTATTCGGTCCAGAAAACGAGCAGGGCGGGCTTTCCGGCCTGCACGCCGGCGTGGGCTTTGATTGGTCCGGCTTGCAGGTGGATTACGCCTACGTGCCCCAGGGCGACTTAGGGCTGAGCCAGCGCATCTCCATGACCTATTCTTTTGGCCAACACTGATCGAGGAGGGACTGTGATGAAGCGTCTTCTTTTTCTGGTCTTGAGTGTCGCCATGCTGTCGCTTTCGGGCTGCGGGGTGCGTTCCATCCCCATGAGCCGCAACGCTGTGGACGCGGCCGCCGCCGAGATCACCAACCAGTACAAGCGCCGGGCCGATCTGATCCCCAACCTGGTCGAAGTGGTCAAGGGCTACGCCAAGCATGAGAAGACCACGCTGGAGTCCGTGGTCAGCGCGCGCGCCAACGCCACGGCCATGACCATCGACCCGTCCAAGGCCACGCCCGCTGAACTGGCCAGATACGCCAACGCGCAGGGGCAGCTTTCCCAGGCTCTGGGGCGACTGCTTGCCATCTCGGAAAATTATCCCAACCTGAAAGCCGACGCGAATTTCCGCGACCTGCAGGCCCAGTTGGAAGGCAGCGAGAACCGCATCACCATCGCCCGCCAGCGCTACATCGCGGCGATCAACGACTTCAACAACCAGATCGGCGTCTTTCCCAGCAGCATCGCCAACAGCCTCTTCTTCCACCACAGCAAGCTGCCGCAGTGGGATCTGGAGGCCTCGGAAAAGAAGGCCGTGGAAAAAGCGCCTGAAGTGAAGTTCTAATTTTTTGATGTTCTCTCGTCGGTTCCTCCCCTTATTCCTGCTTTTTTTAGCGCCGCCGTTGTGGGTTGCCGCCGAGTTCCAGGCCCCCGCCTGGCGCTCGGTGGTCCAGGACCAGGCCGGCATGTTCAGCCCCGAGGCGCGTCAACGCCTGGATGGGTCCCTGCGCCAGCTTTGGGAAGCCGGCGGCAGCCAGTATGCCGTGCTGAGCGTGGAGGACATGGGCGGCGAGACCATTGAGCAAGCCTCGATCAAGGTGGCGGACGCCTGGAAGCTAGGCAACCAGAAGAAAGACAACGGCGTCTTGATCCTGATCGCCAAGGCCGAACACCGTATCCGCATCGAAGTGGGGCAGGGGCTTGAAGGCGATCTCACCGACCTTTTTTGCGCGCATGTGATCCGCGAGACCATCACGCCGCTGCTGCGCGAAGGCAAGGCTGACGAAGCCCTGGAGCAGGGCCTGGCGCGTTTGATGGAAAAAAGCGACCCAGGCCTAGCCACCTTGAAAGCCGCGCCTAGGGACAAAGTCGCGGATGGGATCCGCCTGGTGGCGGCCCTGCCTTTGATCCTTATGCTGGGCTCGCTGTGGTTCGTGTTCTCGGTGATCGGCGGCCTGGGCCGTCGGCGAGGCCGGCGGGGTCCCTGGGGCGGTGGATTCGGCGGAGGCGGCGGCGTTGGCGGGGGATCCAGCGGCGGAAGTTTTGGCGGTGGGGGTGGGGGCGGGTTCAGCGGCGGCGGTTCTTCAGGGAGTTGGTGAAATGGCGACCCTTCCGGCTTGGGCCAAAAAAGTGCTGCACGGCAGCGATGCCGAGACCATCCGCGCCGCGGTGCAGGAGGCCGAGCGCCGCACCAAAGGCGAATTCGTCGTGGTGCTGGCGCGCCGTTCTTCAGGCGTGGCCCATGTGCCGTTCGTGGCCGCGCTTTTCGTGTTTTCAGCCCTGGTCCTGCTGGTCTTCGGCGCCGCGCCCCATGATTCGTTCGCTCCCTTGAGCCGGGATCTAATTTTAGCCGCGCTGGCCTCGGCAGTCGCTGGCCTGGGGCTGGGCCGTTTGGAAAGGGTGCAACGGGTTTGCATCCCGAAGCAGGACCGCCAGCTGCTGGTGGACCGCCGCGCCCGCCTTGAATTCTTCAAAAACCGCCTTGAAAAGACCAGCGGCGCCACCGGGGTCCTGATCTTCTTATCCTTGATGGAGCGTCAGGTGCTGGTGCTGGCGGATAAGAGCATTGCCTCCAAAGTCGGGGACAAGGAATGGCAAGGCGTGGTGGACGCTATCGTGAATGGGGTCAAGGCCGGCGATCTAGGCAAAGGCTTGGTCGAAGGCGTAGGCCGGTGCTCGGCCGTGGTGGAGCGGCATTTTCCGCGTAAAGGTGGGCTGAAGAAGAACCAGCTCTCGGATCATTTGATCGTCAAAGAATAGACAGACCTTTAAGTTCATTCCAAAGTGAATTTTTTCCGCTTCTCCCGTTTGAAAAAAGTGGCTGACGAATAGTTCGCTTCCGCCTGGAAGACAACGCTGTAGTCGCCCGGCTCGAGCGCGGATCCGTTTTCATCCAGCTTGTCCCAGTACAGGCTGTGGCGCCCCTGCTGGATCCCGGTTTTTTCCAGCAGTCGCGCCAATTTTTTCTTAGGTTTGTCGTCTTTCACCACCCAGCATTCCAACTGCCCGTTCTCGGTCAGCGTGTATTCCACGCGCAGGCGTTCCTGGCCGTCCTTAACCGGCGCCTTGGCCACCCGTATCTCGCGCAGGTCGGCGCCGATCCACATGTATTGAGCCGAGCTTTTTTCCGCCACAAAGACCTGGCCATAATGCGGATAGATGGAAAGTCCCCGCGGGGATTCCAGCTTGCCGTCCCCCTTACCCTTGCCGCCCCAGCTGTCCAGATACTGCAAAAACCTGTCGAATTTATGAATACGATGGTTGGCCCGGTCCGCGGCCCAAAGGTTGGCGCGGGTGTCAAGGGCCAGTCCGCTGAAGGCCACGCCCTCCAAGCCGGTGTCCGCTCCGGAAGCGGCCTCCAGAAAGCGGCCCTGAAGGTCGAATTTCTGGATGCGCGAGCGCTTATGGTCAGCCACGTAGATCGCGCTCTCGGCCGTTTCCATCCAAGGCTGCCCTGGATCCACCACCGCGATCCCCAGCGGAGCCTCCAGGCTGTTGTCAGCTTCCTGGTCCGCTCCAAATTGAAAAAGCGGCTGCAGCTCCGCGGAGAACACCTGCACCCGGTTGTTGCCGGTGTCGGACACGTAAAGCCTGCCTTGCGAATCAAAGGCCAGCCAGGTCGGGCCATCGAATTCTCCGGGCCCGGTCCCTTGTTTCCCCAAAGTCCCTTCCCAGAACAGCTTTTTATTTTTGAAACGTAATAACGCCACCCGGTGATTGCCGGTGTCGGCCACAGCCACCCGCCCATCGGCTAAGGCCGCGACCCCGGTGGGATGCAGGAACTGGCCTTCTTCCGAACCCGGCTCGCCCAGGGTGCTTAAAGATAGCATGTCCGGGTTGTAGACCACCCAGCCGAGCCCGGCGTCCACGCCGAAGATGGTCAACTGCGGGTTTTCAGGCCCGTTTTCGGCCATCCGCGCGCAGGCCGTGCCCTGGGGATCCTGAAAATCAGCCTTGTCGCCCAGAAAGATCCTGAGCAGGGCGGGCGTGGCGC
>JAZKAF010000087.1:1044-28940 GCA_040389285.1 candidate division FCPU426 bacterium | reverse complement strand
TTCCCTTCCACCACGACATAGACCACGGTCTGCCCGGTAGCCAGCATGGCGCTCGCCTGCTCAGCAAGGGGACTGGAACTGACGTTCAGCGCGGCCAACATGCCCGCGTTGCCCAGGGCCACCCTCCGGCCTTCCAAAACGCCCTCCACCCCCTTGCCCGCTACGGAACAGAAGTTTTTGAGGGGCCCGGAAGCGATGCCCCGGGCCTTCGCTTCCGCCAGGATCGCCGCGGCCAGGGGATGCTCGCTGGCCGCTTCAAGGCTAGCGGCAACATGCAGGACTTCCTCGGGAGTGTAACCTGGTGCGGCTTCAACGCGCCGCACGCTCGGCTTTCCTAAAGTCAGGGTCCCGGTCTTATCCAAGACCAGGGTATCGACTCGGCGCAGGGTTTCAAGCGCTTCGGCATCGCGGAATAGGACGCCGGAACGCGCCGCGCGTCCGGTGGCCACCATGATGGACATAGGGGTGGCAAGGCCGAGCGCGCAGGGGCATGCGATGATCAACACCGCCACCGCGTTCACCAGGCCATGCGCCATCTTGGGCTCCGGTCCAAACCAGGCCCAGACACCGAAGCTGAGTACTGAGACGCCCAAGACGGCCGGCACAAAATAACCGGATACCTTGTCAGCCAGCGACTGGATAGGCGCACGACTGCGCTGGGCCGCCGCCACCATGGCCACGATGCGGGCCAATAAGGTTTCGGCGCCCACTTTTTCAGCTCGGATCAACAGGGTTCCACCGCCATTAAGGGTCGCCCCAACGACCCTATCTCCGGGGACCTTTTGCACCGGAACCGGCTCACCGCTGATCATGGATTCGTCCACCGAACTGCCGCCTTCGACCACCATGCCGTCCACCGGGACTTTCTCGCCGGGCCGGACCCGCAGGATATCCCCGGGCCGCACCGACTTGAGCGGAACATCCTCTTCCGACCCATCTTTGCGTACCAGCCGGGCGGTCTTGGGCGCGAGGTCCAGCAACGCCTTGATGGCGGCGCCGGTCTGCTTCCTCGCCCTTAATTCGAGCACTTGTCCCAACAAAACCAGGGTCACGATCCCCGCGGCGGCCTCAAAATAAGGCTCCACCTTGCCCATCGCCAGGAACGTGGCGGGAAAGATCCCTGGAAAAATGACAGCAATCACGCTGTAAAGATAGCTGACGCTGACTCCCATCGCGATCAAAGTGAACATGTTCAAACTTCGATTCTGGACGGACCTGAACCCTCTCACATAAAAGGGCCAAGCCCCCCAGATACAAACCGGTGTCGCCAGCGCCAACTGCAGCCAGCCGCCGCCAGTCGATTCCATGCCAGCCGACATCCCTGCCATCGCCATGCCCATCAATGGCAGCGTCAGCACGGTCGAGATCAGTAACCTGCGCAACATCTCCTTGTATTCGCCTCCATCGTCATCGCCAGGATCGCGAGGCTCCAAGCTCATGCCACATTTCGGACAAGTGCCGGGTCCTAGCTGCTGGATCTCGGGATGCATGGGACAGGTGTAGATGCTGTCTGCAGGATTTTCGGGATCGCTTGCGGGGGAAAGATAAGGGGATGGATCCGCGATGAATTTTAGGCGGCAGTGATCGCTGCAAAAATAATATGTTTTTCCGGCGTGGCTATGGGATCCCCCCTTGGGGGACGACGGATCCACCTCCATGCCGCATACCGGATCTTTAACGAATTCTGGCACAAAATCCTCGATTGGCCACTTAGTCTTGCCGGCTGAGCCGTTCATATAGCAGCCTGATTTTCTCTGCGCGAAGCGTGTTCTCCTCTGCCAAGGCAGCTGGCTTAAGGAAATCCTTGTGCAGGGCGATGAAACGCTTGTCGAGCCGCTTCCCTGTCGCCATCAGATCCTTTAATCGGGCGATGGCCTTGGAAGCTTGGGGCTTCCCGAACCCTTGGGTATTGGCCTCGGCCTCGATCTGCTGATATTTTAGGTATTGGACCCGGATCTCGGCCATTAAACGGTAGTGCTCGAAGGCCTCCTGGTTCTTCAAAGGCTTGAGTTCCGCCAAAGTCTTGGCCGCAGATTCCGCAGCGGCCAGAAGCTCCTTCAGGGTCATGGGCTTGGGTGAATCGACCTGGCCCTGCTGCACTTCGAAAGGCGCGGCCTTGAGCGCGGCCCAAAAATCAGCCGCCTGCTTCGCGTCAAAACCGTAATTTTCCACGCCATAACTGGCCACAAATCCGTCGATCTCCAAAGGCCGCGGATCCTTAAGGCTTTGGGCATAGGCGGCCAGGGTCAGGTCAAAGCCGTCCAGGGGATAAACGTGGCGGATGGCGTAGAGATCGATGATATCCGTATGGGATTCAAAGACCGGGGAATATTGGCCGGAGGTGGACCAGGAGGTCATAACCATACCGGAATAGCCCATTTTTCGGCAAGCGGGCACGAAAGTCCGGATATTGTTGAGATGCTTTTCCCATTGGCTCAAAAAATAATTGTCCGGGTGGCTGCGCAAGGCCGGCGAGCCCCAGATCTCATAGCCGCTCTCGAGCAGTTTTTCATGCTTCCCGAACTGGCTGAGATCCCAGCCATAATTCCAATCCACAAAGATCGTCTCTTTGGGGAGCAGTTTGATGGCTTCGGGATACTTCAGCGCGATATCCGCCCACAGCACCGGTCGTTTCCCCAGGCTGATGACGATGTCCGCCAGCATGCGGATATGGTCGATATAGAGTTTCGATCTCCCCTCTTTGTCAGCCTTGGCCTTACAACGGGGACAATGCCCCAGCAAATAGGTCTCGTCGCCGCCGATATGAAAATACTTCGAGGGATGGCTGGCGGCCAGTTCCGTGAAAAGGTCGGTGAACAACGCCCTGTCCCCTTCACTTTCCAGAGGGCAGACCTGGGAGTAATCCTTTGGATCCTCACGTAGGTCCTTATAGCGCGGATGGCGAAGGATATATTCGACGTGGCCAAAACTTTGCTGCAAGGGGATGACGTCGATCCCCAATTTGCCGCAATACTTGATGAAAGAGTCTATCTCCGCTCGGCTGTAGGCGTAGCGGTTGGGGATCAGGGGATGTCTTTCAAAAGGATAGCTGGCTTCCCATTCCATGACCAAGGTGTTGATCCCGGCTTTGCTCAGTTTCTGCGCGAACCCTTTCAGGGCTTTCATGGTCATGACCTGAACCCTGAGGTCCAGGTGAAAACCCCTGACCGCGAAATCCCCTCCGCGGGTTGAAGGCTCCTGCGCACGCAAGAGCGGTCCGGTGGCGAACGCCATCATCATGCTAAAAAGAAGGTTCTTCACTTTCTCCTCCCTCCTGGAAACCGCCTAAAAAGCGATTATGGAACCTTTTGAGGAGGGAGGCAAGGAACTCAGCCACGATGGGGTGTCGGTCCAGGGTGCCCCATTTGCCCGCCATGCGTCATCTTGTCGAAGATCTCGGTGATGTCGACCCGGTGCATATAGGCCACCGCCACGCTAAGCGCCAGCAACGCAGCCGGAATCGGGATCACGCTGTATTCCTTGGCCAGGATATGGGTGGCGATGGCGCCCGACATATCGCAGGCCAGAAGGATGGCGGCATACCCCGCGACTCTTGGGACCAGCAGGGTCAATCCCGCTAGGGTTTCCACGCAACCGATCACCACGCGAAACCACTGCGGATAGCCCCAGCGCTCGAAATTTTCCACCATCATCGTGGTCCCCATCAGCTTGGAGGTCCCAGCCATCAGAAATACTCCCGAAAGAAAAAGGCTTTCACACCAAAGGATGATGTTCCTCATCGGTCTCATGACATCCTCCCCAGCAAGAACCCAATTTTCCCTTCCTACCATGATTTACGGGCCCTCCTCGACAGGGTTTGTCCCGCAAAACCACGATTTTCCTGTTAAACTAGGCCTTTATCGGACCGGACTAGAGGGAGGCGGATTTGGAAAAGGGCAGATTGGAAGCTTTTAGCGACGGCGTCATCGCCATCATCATGACCATCATGGTGTTGGAATTGAAAAGTCCGCCCAGTAACGATATCGCCGGGTTGAAAGTCATCGCACCCGTTTTTTTCAGCTACCTGCTGAGCTTCGCTTTCGTGGGCACCTACTGGGTGAATCACCACCATATGTTCCAGGCGATCCGTCACGTGGACGGCAGGATCCTTTGGCTCAACATCAACCTGCTGTTCTGGCTTTCTCTGATGCCCTTTTGCATGGGGTGGTTGGCGGAAAGCGGCTTCACGACCTGGCCGGTGCTGGTCTACGGCCTGGACCTGCTTGCGGCGTCCATTGCCTATCTTTCGCTGGCGAAATCCTTGGTGGCCCTGCATGGACCGGATTCGCCCCTTGCCTTGGCGCTACAAAAAGACGTGAAGGGCAAGATCTCGGTCGCGATCTATGTGTTGGCGTTGCCCCTGGCATTTATCCAGCCAAAACTTTGCGTGCTGCTCTTTTCGGTGGTCGTCTTTATGTGGGTCGTCCCGGATCCGCGGATCGAGAAGCGGCTGAAGAAAGATTGATCAGGGAACTCGGCGGATCTTTGGATCGCTGAAATAATCGGAGGCATCGTCGCTGGGGCTGGAAAATTCGGAGACGACCGCGCCTTGGCGGCCTGCCTGGAACCAATGCAAGGTGTCGGGAGGGACCGTGGCCTGCTGTCCCGGCTTTAGGACCACCGGCCTGTTCTTGGAACCATAAAGCTTCACGCTACCCCAGCGGCAGCGGAAGGTCTCCATCTTCCCCGGCGCGACGCCGCGAGGAGGATGGCGGTGCTCAGGACAGATCTGGCCTGGGAACAGGACCAGCTCCTTGGCGCAGTAGCGCGCGTTGTTCACGTAGGTCACGATCTCCAGGCCGAATTTCTCCAGATCCCCCAGCCCAAAATCCGCGACCTCGATCTTCTTTATTTCTGCCGGCGTCAGGGCGATGCCGGCCTTTCTAAGCAGGCTCAAAGCTTTGGCCCGCGCTTTTTTTATTTCCGCCTTTGATAGCATCCATCCTCCTGTCGCAGCCATCCCTTGAGGCTCAGGCCCTTGCGCGGCCAGCCAGCCCCCTGGCGCCTTTTTAGGCCCGCCCAGTCCGGGACTCCGCTGGAAGAATCCAACTGCTCAACGCAAAAAGCTCCCGCGGCCGCTCCTGCGTTCAAGCAAGCGGAAGGTCCCTCGCCTTTGGACCAGGCCGCAAGAAACCCCGCGATGCTGCAATCCCCGGCTCCAGTAGTCCCTACGACATTGACCTTATAGCTCGGCGCCCAGATCTCCCGGTCTTTCCAGGCTCCCTCAGAGTTCTTGCCGCTTTTCAGGTAAAGGCCATCCGCTCCCATTTTTAGGACGACCACGCCACATCCCATGCCGAGCAGGTCGTCGGCGAGCCCTGTTGGATCGCTTGCGCCGCGCTTCAGCATAAATGCCATCTCATCCAGGCTGGGCATGAAAAAATCAACGTTCGGAAGCACCTTCGAAAGCCAGGCCCCCCAACCCCCACGCGGCGGAGCGGATGCGGGATCCGGATGGGCCATGTCCAAGGATGTGGCTAGACCTAAGCGCTTCGCCCGCGCCAGCAGGCTCCGCAGCTCCGCGCCCTGGTCCCGCATCATCCTGGCCATCAAGGGCGGATACCCAAAATGCAGGATCCTGGCTCCACGAAGCAGTCTGTCCGGGACGTCCTTTTCCGAAAAACTCGCGTTGGCGCCCGGGCAATGCATGAAACTTCGGTCGCGTCCCTTGGGACTGATCACCACGGAATAGGAGCTGGCCACCTTGGGGTCGCGGATGATCCCTGACGCAGCGCCGAGACGCGCCACGATGGCGTCCCCCATAAAATCCCTGCCCACCTTGGCCACCAGGCGCGTGGTGATGCCAAGACGCTTGAGCGCCAAGCCGGTGTTGCCCACGGTCCCGCCCAAACTGACACGCGGAGCTCCGATCTCCAGCATCGTCCCGGGTTTCAAAAAATTTTCAGCAGTCCTGCCAAGGGCGGGTATCAGGTCCAGGCAGATATGCCCGGCCACCACGGCCTGAACCGTTTTGGATCCGCTCACAGCGCGACCGTCTCAGCGCCGCGCTGGGACCGCAGGGCCGCCGTGAAAAGCCGGTGGCTTTCGGAGGCTTCGATGGGCGTGGCGCAATGCAGGGGCTGGCGCATGTTCTTCCCGTTGGCCAATTCATCGACAAAAGCGGCCCACATCTGCAGGATGGCGTCCTGAAAACCGAATTCAAAGATCGATCCGGTGATGGTGGGATAGGCCGGCTTATGGGGGATGTCCATGCTCTGCCAAGCCTGTTCCCGTCCTGCAGCATAATCCAGGTAGCTGAGGCGCTTCGGATCTTTGGTGCTAAACTCGGCGCTAAAGCGCGAACCTTTGACCCGGATGAACCAAGTATTCGCGTCTCCTGGAGAGACCCGCTTCATGGACAAGAGCATCGGAAAATCCTGTTTTCCGTCGCTCGCCTCACAAGCCAGAATGGCGTTATCCCAAGTCTCGCAGGCCTCCATCGTTCCGGAAGGGCCAGGCCTGTGGTCAAAAACTTTGGTCAACAGCGCTCTGACATTGCGGGGCCTCCACCCAAGCCTCAAGGGCAAATGCAGCACATGCAGGCCCAAGTCGCCCATGCATCCGTATTCGCCATTCAAGGCCACGCGTCGCTTCCAATTAAGGGGCTTCGCGGGATCCAGGTCACTGGAATGCCAGAAACCCGCCTCCACCTCGATGATCCTGCCGAAACGCCCTTCGCGCGCCCACTCCGCGATGCGAGTGGCGCCCGGAAAAAAGGGGAATTCCGAGGAGCAACGGGCCAGGAGACCAGGGCTTGCTTCCAGTGCCTTGGTGATGGCCTGGTTAGCGGAAAGGTCGATTCCAAAAGGCTTTTCACCCAAAAAAGCCCGGCCCGACCGGATCACTTGGAGATAAACCTCTTGGTGCAGGTGATGGGGTACGGCGACATAGACCGCTTCCACGTTTTTGTCGGCCAGCAGCGCCGTCGCGTCCTGGTACGCCTTCGCCTCCGGCACCGCGGTCTCGAACCAAGCCAAAGACCGGGGATCGGGATCCGCCACCGCCACTATCCTGGGCCGGGCGTCAAAATCCAGGAGCGTGGTGGACCAGCGCGCCGCCGCAGCCGCGAATTCCCTGCCCATCAAGCCGCCGCCGATGACGCCGAAACCGATATCCCGTTTAGCCACGCGAAGCTCCCTTGATCATCCCGAGCGCCGCTTCGGCCGTGATCCCCTGATGCACCACCGCCATCAACGCCGAGCACATGCCAGCCGGATCAGGATGCTGGATGACGTTGCGGCCGTAAACAATGCCCTTGGCGCCTTGGGCCATCAAGAGCTCGGTTCGTTTCAATATCTCAGCGTCCGTGGTCCTTCCGCCGCCGCGCACCAATACGGGAACGCCCGAGGCCACGCGGATCACCTGGTTGTATTGCCCGATGTCGGTGCAAGGATCGGCCTTGATGATGTCCGCGCCCAGTTCAACCGCCTGGCGCACCAGCGGCAGGATCTTGTTAAGATCCCCGTCGACCTGATAGCCGCCCTGCTCCGCGTTGTCCCGCATCACCAGCGGTTCGACCATCAGGGGCATCCCGGCGCCAGAGCACAGAGCCCGCAAGCGGCTGACATTCTCGACGCATTGACGGTGGAGATCCGGCTGGCCAGGCAACAGCAGCAGATTGACCACCACGCAGGCGGCGTCAAGCGCGAGCGCCTGGCCGACGGCGTCATCCGCCAATTGGCTGAAAAGCTTCGCAGGCAGCGCGGAGCCATAGACATTGGCCACGTCGGTGCGCAAGACCAAGCTCGGCTTGGCCTTGCCTGGTAGGTCCTGAAGCGCCGGCGCCTGGCCCGGGCTTAACTGGATCGCGTCGGGCCCGGCTTCTGCCAGGATACGGACCGCGGCAGGCAGGTCCTCAATGCCCCGCAAAAATGAAAGCTCGTTAAAAAAGCCGTGGTCGAGGGCCACGTCAAAGCATTTGCCGTCGGACGAAAAAAGGCGGTTCAGGCGGGGGGTCTTTGTCAAACTGCCTCCAGAGGACGAAAAAATGGCGGGCCGTCAGGTCCTACCTCAGCATCAGCAACTTTCCCTTGGGCCGGACGCTGCCATCCGAGCCACCGGACTTGCTGATAAGCCTGTAAAAATAGACGCCATTGGGGGCGCTGGCCAGAAAATCAGCCGGAACCGCCATATTCTGCCAGCCAGAGCTAAACGGCCCGGCCGCGGTGCTCACGACCACCTGCATGGCCTCGGTATATATCTCCAACTGCAGCGAATCCACGGCGCCATCCAGCCGCACCCGAAAAATACTTGGATTCGGATTCGGCAGGGGCCAAGCCCCAAGGATCTTCGATTCCTGATCCGTGGCGCTCCCCACAGGGGTGACGGTCGGGCTGGTAGGGTTACATAGGTTGGACGACGCCCACATGGCCTCTACCAAAGGCTGGCTGCCATCGGTCATGTAGTCGTTCGTGAGATCCCAGGAAAAGATCCCGGCGCAGCCACGGGTCCAATTGGCGTAGTCCGACTTGATGCGAATGGTCTGCGGGTCGTCATAAGTGATGACTTGGGCGGCGGAATCGCTGGTCAGGTAGGCGGATTGGGCCGATGCGTCGAAATGCCGGGTCCATCCCGCCCCCACTAGCGGTTCGATGTTCTTGTAGGCCAGATCCACCGAACCGCCGCAGTTGCCGCTGGGGCAGCCCTGGTAAAGGGTCTCGGTGTCGAAGCGCTTTCCATACATCGGCATCCCGTACTGGATCTGCGAACCGGGTACCCCGCGGGTCACCATGTAATAGTCCAGTGACTCTTCCCCGTTGGTGCTGTCTGAAGGCCCTCCGGCTCCGGTCATGGTGGATTGGTGCAGGGGGGATTCATGGCCTGACATGTTGCTCCAGGTCCCGAACATGTCATAGACCATGAGGTTGAAGTAGTTCATCGAGAACTTCAGAGTGGCCACGTCCCACCATTGGCCGTAATACTGGTCCGCGCTCAGGTCCCCCGAGATGATCCAATGGGGACCGTTTGGATCGCTGGAAGTATTGAACTTCGCTCGCAGCTCTAGGACAAAGGCGTTCAATCGGGTCCGGTCGTTCGAGTTGGAGGGATACTCCCAATCGATATCCACTCCGTCGTATTGATTGGTCCTGAGAAAATCCTCGATGTTATTCACCAGCGCGGTCCGGGAGGCGGCGTTGGCCATGATGCCCTTGTAATAATAGGAATCATCGCTGGGACTGCTATCCCCCGCACCGCCAAGGGACATGATCACCTTTACCCCCGCGGCATGCGCACTCGAGATCAGCAGCGGCTCCAAATATCCGGAAGGAACCTGCAGTGTACCGTTGGTATAAGGTTTTACAAAGGCATGGGCGATATGGGTGACTTTGTCGTAGGGGATCTTATCGGCGTTGTAAGTGGAGCTCCAATAGGGATAGAAAACCCAGACATTGCGCGGGCAAGCTACCACGTTGACCAGCGGTGTGGGCGTCGGACTGGGAGTCCGGGTCGGAGTCTCGGTGGGTGAAAAGAATGGAGTTTCCGTCGCTGACATGGTCTCACTGGGGGTTTCGGTCCCCGTGGGGGTGTCAGTTGGGGTATCGCCGCGTAGAGAGGCGCTAAAAAACAGCAAAAACGCCGCAAAAATTGGAAGGCGGCGTCGTAGAAAAACGTTTCGCATGGCTGGGATTATAGCGGTCAACCCGGCTCGATTCAATCCAAAGCCCGGTCATCGTCGTCCGGATCGGACCCGTCGCCTTGCGCCGAAATTGCCCATTCAGGATAAGGTGTTTTGCTGCCTTTTTGCGCCCGCCAGAGGATCCGGTTCAGCAGGTCTTCGGGACAGCGATCGGGTTGGTCCAACGGCAGGCGCGCGGACGCCACGGCATCGCGGCGCAGCTGCGGGTCGCTTATCATGGCGGTCTGGGGATTCATCTGATCCAACGGGACATTGGAAGGCAGATAATGGAAGGGCCGGAGATCGGGCCGGTCGGTGAAGACTTCCCTGAAAGGAGTGGCCGTGGCATCCATCTGGTTCATGGGCGTCAGGCCCAAGATCAGCTCCATGGTCCGCAGCATCCCACACTGGTCATAGGGGGTTTTGACCACGGCATGCCGCCGCACATGGGGACCGGCTACGTACGCGGTGGTGCGGTAACCGCTGACATGATCCCATCCCGACTGCGGGTCGTCCTCGATGGCGAAGACACAAGTGTCCTTCCAGAAGCGGCTCTTGCTCAAGGCCTCAAGGATGCGACCAAAGGCCAGGTCATTGTCCGCCACCTGCGCGGCCGGCGTCGGAAACCCCGGGTCCGTGCCGGCGGTATGGTCATTAGGAAGGCAGATGATGGTCAGGTCCGGAAATCCGCCCTGCGCCTCGTATCCTTTTAATTCGCGGATGAACTGGTCGGCCCGGAACTGATCAGGGATCTTCAGCTCCCACCCCACCGTGCTGGAACATAGATAGGGACGTAAGGACTCGATGGCCGGCCGGCTGGACGCGCGGGTCAGAGGCTTGCTCTTGCCCAGGTCGCGGAAAAAATCTAAAAAGTTCGGCGATCCTTTTTTTGCTGGATCTACCCAGCCGGACTCCACGATCGAAAACTCGCCATAAACCCGCAAGCTCTTTCCTGCCGCCAGTGCTTTATCCCAGATAAAACCGGCCGGCGAATAAGCCAGGGCGTCCACATCGCCGTCATCCATGCCATCCGGATAACTGCGGGGGAATCCGGCGAAGGACTTCTCCATGTAGTCGGTGGCAAAGGCGGTATCAGCCCACTGATGGCCGTCCGCGCTTAAGATGCCCGAGCAATACGCGTTGTCGAGCAAGGCGAATTCCCTGCAGATCTTATGCTGGTTGGGAGTGACCTTCTCGCCGAAGACGCAGAGGCTGGGATCCCCGTTCCCCTCCGACAGATCCCCCAACACCTGGTCGTAAGTCCTGTTCTCCTTGATGATGTAGACCACGTGCTTGATCAGCGAAGGTTCCCCGGCGCGCTCCGGAAGAGCCCTGGGTGCTTGGCCGCTGCGGGCAGGCAACAGGGCTTGCTCTTCCACCTCACGGCGGTAATTCTCGAGCACCTTGAGGGTCTGGGCCTCTAATTCCTTTTTATCCGGAACCGGCACCAGGTTCAAGGTCCCGAAATATTGATGGCTATTATGCCCTTCTTTAGCCGCGCGGGGATCCTTGGGGTTGTTGCCGATCCCCTTGATATTGGCCACGTAAAGGCTGCGCCGCCGCTTATCCACGGCCACGGCTCCGGGATACCAGCCCACGGGGATCAAGCCCCTGAACTTGGAGCTCCCGGGCTTGAAGTCGAGCACGGCCACGGCGTTTTGGGTTCCATGGCAGACATAAAGGGTCTTTCCCTTTGGATCAAAAGCCAGGGCGTTGGGGCTGGCCCCAAAAAAATCGCCGGGGTGCCAACGCAGGGACTCGGTTGAGAGCAGGCTGTCGTGGCGCGTATCGATCACGCTGAGCGAGTCGCTCCCGGCGTTGGCCACCACCAGCAGTTTCTTGTTAGGCGTCAAGGCGACCGCACTGGGATGCAGGCCGACCAGGATCTCCGTGACCAGCTTTCCGGAAGCCAGGTCGAGGACGCTGACCGATCCCTCGTTCGCGATATGCCTCACCCGATCCACCCGGACCCGGGTCCCTTTGCCCGCTGGACCCGTCAAGTCTCCGCTACCCGGGCGCCTGCCTCCCCAATTGCTGACATAGGCTTTCGCGCCCTTGAGCGCGATGTCGTAGGGCGCGACCCCCACGTCAAAGGTCCGCAGCGCCACCCCGGATAACGCGTCCATCTCCAAGAGGCGGTTCGAAAGATTGAGCGCGACGTAAAGGCGTTTGCCGTCCGCAGATAGCGCCAAGCCTGCAGGGATGTCTTTTTCACGGTCCTTGATCCCGCTGGGCGGAAGGTCAAAAGACCGCAAAGGGCTGACCTTGTTTTTTTCGACGTTGAATACCTTGATACTGCCGTTCACGTTGGACAAATAGATCCGTTTGCCGTCTTGCGAGAACAAAAGGCCGGTGTAACTGACTTGGCCGTCTTTGTCTGGATTTAATTCATGGGATGAGGGCGTTGCCGGAGCTCCTGCCGACTTTTCCGCGGGCAGAACCACCCGCTGCAGGAGGCTTCCTGTGACAGGGTCCACGACGATCACTTCGGCCGTCTTGCCGGAAGTGACTAGAAGCCTGCCATCCGGGCTCAAGGCCAAGACCTGAGGACGAAGTCCAGGCAGATCCACCTGAATACCTGCCGGGGTCAGTTTCTGGCCTTGGGGAAGTTGGATCGCCTCTGCTCCCCCCAGGGAAAAACCAATGCTAAAAAGGGACAGTGCCAGGCATCCGGTGGCCAAACTATTGCGCATCTTCAAACGAGCCTCCCTTTAGCGGACCAGGGCCAGACCCCAGCCATCCGGATTAAACCAGGCGTTTTTGCTCAGGTCGTGCCAGTGGATCTGGCGGCGGGTTCCATCGGCCTGCAAGAGATCCAATTCGACCTCAAATCGCAGCTGGTCCCCCGCTTTGAAATTCCAACTACTGAAATTCTCTGCAGGAATAAACGCTTCTAAAACATACCCATCAAGTCGGTTATCGACAGCGATCTTCACTTTTTGCAGCGGGAAAGTACCAACGCTCACCCCCACGGCTCTGGGACCGCCTTCCAAAGAATCCGGGGTCAAGATCATCTGCCGGTCACGAGTGCTACGCCAAACTCTTTTAGAAATAGCTTCTTTCGGGTTAGGGTTAAGAAATAACTCTAAGGCATCCCCTGACCAATATTGCCCGCCGGGAGCTTGATTTTTTGCCTTGCCAAGGCGACTGACTTCCAGACCAAGGTAAAGCCCTTCTCTGTTCCAACCCAGGAAAATCCCCGCTTTCGCGTCTCGATAGATGGGATCTGACCAATTTAGGACCTGATGGAGTTTCCGGCCTTCGATGACTCCGTCGATCTTTGGGAAAGACTCCATGTGGGTCAGGACTGCCGGTTCATCAAAGCGAAAATGATAGGGTGGCTGGGTTTCGATAAAGTGAGACCAGCGAGTATTCTGGACCATTCGCAATTGCTGGCCCATTTTTCCCTCATAAAGCCTGGTCACAACCGGTTTAAACTCGCCGTCGGCGAGGTGTTCTAGGGCTCCAAGCTCAAGGCCATGGCCAAGGTCACTACCCTGGTCCGGCCCTTTACCCTGCTGAAGCGTAAAATGCTGAGGCGCCTCGCTAAGGTCCCAGTCATCGGCGGCCTGACTGTCGTGAGCCTGTTCAGCCAATTTTTTGTAGGGTGCATGGCCCTTGCCAGGTATCAAATACCCGCCGTGATCTTCGTCTCCCATGGAACTGAAATGCCGCTGACAATGCCAAGTCGCTCCAAGTTCAGGATGAAATTTGGGGTCAGCGGCCCGCTTATAGGCTTCGCGAGCTAGGCGCGCGGCGGCTCGATGGGCAGGACTGCCTGGCGCTTCGTCAGGATCTTGTGAGATCAGTATCCTTGGCCTCAGATCGCGGATGACTTTGACCGCCAGGTTGAGGGATCCTTCCCAGTCCCAGGCATCCTCGAACACCGTTTCCGGAGTCCGCTCTTCACCATAATCCCGGAACCCGCCCAAAAGCAGGTCCATACGGTACACGGCAGCTGCCCGCTCCATCTCTTTTTCACGGCGGGCCGCAAGCGCATCGTCCATCTCCCAACTGCCGCGGCAACCGCCTTTTTCGCCGCTGCTCATGACGAAGATCGCTCCACGTAGTCTTTGTTCCACGCCCAATTGCAGGATGCCATGGCTCAGATAGGCGGTTTCATCATCCGGATGGGCCACCATCACGAGGTAGGCGTAAGGCCCGCTGGCCCCATACCCTCGATATGCCATCAAAAAGCAGAGGACAGCAAGCGTGGCGATTTTTCTTATCAAAGGGCTCCCTACGAACGGATGGGTATCGCCTTACAAATTATCATAGGACCTGGAGGGGGTGTTTATTTCTTTAGGTGATAATGTGTTATGCTTTCAGCTGTTCCCGGACCCTGGTCCCTTCCCAGCTTGAGGCTTCTTTGATGCGGATCCCACGCCTGTTGCCGTTATTGATCCTGTTTTTTCCGGCGCTGGGTGAGGCGAGGGGCCTAGCCATCACAAAACCCGACTACAACACCCAAACGCCTGGCTGCTACCAGAAATTCGAACTCAGCTTCCAAGTGGAAGGCGCCGCCTTTGACAATCCCTACGATCCCGACCAGATCGATTGCCGTGTGATCTTCAGCCCTCCAAAAGGCCCCAAGATCAAGGTGCTCTGTTTCCCATACCAAGGCTTTGTCCCCTCCGGCGGACCCCACTCCGAAACCCTGAGTGCCCAGGGCCCCCTGCTCTGGAAATGCCGTTTCAGCCCGGATAGTCCAGGACCCTGGACTTACGAGATCGTCGCCAGGCAGCGCGATCAAACGGCCCATTTTTCATCAAATTTCCGTGTCAAAAAATCAAAAGACCAGGGCTTCATACGACTGTCTTCCAAGGACCCCCATTATTTCAGTTACGATAACGGGGACAGCTATTTCCCCATCGGCGAAAACGTCGCCTGGCCTTCTGAAAATGGGATCGTGGACTATGACCGGTGGATACCCGGGCTCGCCGCGCAAGGGGGCAACTTCGCCAGGATATGGATGGCCACTTGGTCTTTCGGAGTGGAATGGAACGACACTGGCCTGGGAGATTATACGAAGCGACAGGACAGAGCCTGGAAACTCGACAAGGTCATGGAGCTTTGCGAACGGCAGGGCGTGAAGGTGATGCTGACTTTGATCAGCCACGGCGCCTTTTCAAGCACCACGGACAGCAACTGGAAGGATAGCCCCTTCAATCGGGCCTGCTGGAGCTGCTCCAAGACGCCGTGGGGCATCCTGGATTCTCCGGACAAGCTCTGGACGGATGAAGATGCCCTGGCCTACATCGACCGCCGCCTGCGCTATGTGGTGGCGCGCTGGGGATATTCAAGCTCCCTTTTCGCCTGGGAGCTTTGGAATGAGATGGAATGGACCGACCATTATGCCGACCACGTGGCGGCATCAGCCTCATGGCACGCGCAAAACGCGACCTTCTTGCGCGCTTACGATGTGCAGCGCCACCTAGTGACCACCAGTTACGCGAACTACCCCGGGCATCGCGAGGTCTTTGACTCAGGCATGGATATCTCCCAAGTGCATAGCTACGGTTCCCGCGACCTTGCGGAAACCACGCATTCCATCACGCGAGGCATGTTGAAGCAGGTTCCGGGCAAGCCGTTCTTGCTGGGAGAATTTGGCGGTGAGGCTGCTGAAAACGATAAGGCGGTCTCTGCGGACCCGACGGGTATTGGTATCCATAACGTCATCTGGGCCTCCCTGATGTCCGGCGCCGGTGGTTCCGGCTTTGTCTGGGATTGGAAGGGCTACGTCGATCCCCAAAACCTTTACCCTCGCTTCAAAGGGATGTCAAAATTCCTGGCCAAAGAAAGGCTCGACGCCCGGAGCTACCAACCCATAGAACCCATCGCATCGACCTCCGTGCTCTGCGACCTTTCCCTCAGCCCTGGACTGGACGGCTGGGGAGTCAAGACCGCGGCGGCGGACTTCAAAGTCCTGCCCGACGGCGGCATCCAGCCTGGCTTGGAAAACCTCTGCGCCTTCCAATACGATCCTGAAAAACCCGAATTCAGGAATCCCCCGACCTTTGAGGTGGATTACTCCGCAAGCGGGACTTTCAGGGTGGGGGTCTCCCAGGCAGGCCCAGGAGGCGCGGAGATCAGCGTGAGCGTGGACCGCCAGCCGGCGTTGACACGGAAGCTACGCGCTGGCAAACAGACCACCGAGATCACGGTGCCTCTCGCGGCTGGCAAGCACTTCGTCCGGATCGATTCCACGGGGGTGGATTGGTACCGGATCAGCAGCGTGTTTTTGTCCGGATACAGCGGGGTCTTGCGGAGCTACGCGTTGGCGGGACAAGGGCGGATCCTGGGTTGGATCCAGAGCCGGAACCACAGCGAAGGAAGCGTCCGCGCCGGACTTCAGCAGCCGACGGTCCGGGATGGGGTCCTGCATTTGGAAGGGATCGACGCCGCGCCTGGGAGCGCATGGCGCGTCACCTGGTGGGACACTGAAACGGGGCTTCCGCGTTCCGGCCTTGGCGGGATCGTCCATGCCTCCCTCGGCAAGTTAGAACTTGCCGTGCCGGTCTTGGACGCGATAAACCCTGACATAGCCTTCAAGCTCGAATCGAACGACTGAACCTAGGAGGATCTGATGGCCTATCGCATGGGAAAACCTGAGGCGGACGCGGCCAGACGCGTCATCATGAGCGGCCAGTTGTTCCGCTACGGACGCCCTGAAGACGGCTGGACCGGGGAGACCTCCAAGTTCGAATCCGAATTCGCCCGCCTCAGCGGCTCGCCTTACTGCGTGGCCACCACCAACGGCAGTTCGTCCTTGATGGCAGCCCTGGCCGCCTGCGGCGTCGGATCCGGGGACGAAGTGATCGTGCCAGCCTATACCTACATCGCCACCGCGTTTGCGGTGCTGGCCTGTGGCGCCATCCCCGTGATCACGGAGGTGGACGAGACCCTGACCCTGGACGTCGAGGCAGTCAGGAAAAACTTAAGCGCCCGCACGCGATGCATCATCCCCGTGCACATGATCGGCCTGATCAGCGACCTGGGTCCCTTGGCCCGTTTAGCGCGCGAAAAAGGGCTGAGCTTGATCGAGGATTGCTGCCAGGGAACCGGCGGGAAATATCAGGGTCGGGGCGTGGGGACTTGGGGGGATATGGGCGCCTTCAGTTTCAACCACTATAAGACCATCTCGGCGGGCGAGGGCGGGGCGGTGACGGCCAAGAACCAGCGGCTATTCCGCCGCGCCATGATCTACCAGGATTCCGGGGCTTACCTGCTGGATCCGCGCAGCAAAGGCCCGGACCGCGACACCTTCTGCGGCATGAATTTCAGGATGAATGAAGTGCAGGCGGCCATCCTGCGCTCCCAGTTGAAGCGCCTGCCCGGTATGCTCAAGTCCATGCGCGCCGCAAAGACGCGCATGTTCAAGGCTTTGGCCGGACACAAGGTCTGTCCCCCGGCGCCGGTCCATGATTTGGAAGGCGACTGCGGCAAAAGCCTGGTGCTGCGGCTCGAAAACGCCAAATCGGCCCAAAAACTATGCGACCGCCTCAACGCCCAAGGCGTCCCGGCTTCATCGTGGTTCCGAAGCCTGCAGAGCGACCGGCACATCTATTACAGCTGGAAGCCCGTGCTCGAAAAGCGGGGGCATTACGACCCGCGACAGGATCCCTATAAGATCACTGCGGCGGGCCGAAAGATCCGCTATGACAAAAACATGTGCCCGCGGACTTTGGACTTATTGGCGCGTTCCATGACCGTGAACATCCATCCCGATTGGACGCCCCAAAAAACTGACGCGGTGTTGAAGAGCGTTGAATCCGCTGCGCAGACCCTTTAACGCGAAGGCAACTCCGCATAGGTGTTGCCAGCCTTGTCCTTGCCCCGGGCCAGGTACACTTTGTGGCCCTGGGTCTTTTCCGGGATGACCCGCACGCTGCTAGGGAAATAGCGCATGGTGTATCCGCAGCGGCGCGTCGGGCTTGTGTTGGCCTCCGCCCCGTGCAAGATCCGCGAATCGTGAAGCGAACACTCCCCCCGTTCCAGCTCAAAATACACCGCCTTGGATTCGTCCACCCCTTTGGCCTGGGTATTGAAGGTGTTCGTGACGCCGTCGATGGCTTCATAGGCTGAAAATCCGTTGCTCTGGCTTCCCGGGATCACGCGAAGGCATCCGTTCTTGCGGTTGCTGGGATCCAGCGCCAGCCAGATCGTGATCACATTGTCAAAATTGTCCAACTTCCCCTTCCAGTAGGCCGAGTCCTCATGCCAGGGTGTGGCCCTTCCCTTGAAGGGATCCTTGCAGATGAAATGACTGCTCCAAAGCACGATGTCAGGGCCGGTCACCGCTTCCACAAGATCCAGCACCTCGGGCGCGAGCAGATAATCGAAGAGGCGAGCATCGCGAAAATGGGGGGTGTCCAGCTCATCGGAAAGCTTGTCCCCCTTGGCCGCCAGTTGCTCCTCAAAAACGGCGGTCAATCCGGCCATTTTCTCCGCGGATAAAAGCTGCTTTTTGTGCAGGAGATACCCGTTTTTCCGGTAAAACTCCAATTCCGCGGGAGTCATCATCGCCATCATCGCTCCTTGGATTCAGGTTGAATAAGGCCCAAAAACTGTGCCGGGACATCTCACGTAGACTAAAGGAAGAGCCTGTGCGCCGGGCTCATCACGGACGCAAACAAGGAGGTCCGTCATGGTCACCGCATTGGTTGTTGTATTACTGGTCGTCGTCATCGTCAAGCTGCTTTAAAGATCTCAGGTGCGGGACGCGGCTTTCCGAAGAAAGGCCAGAAAAGCCTTGTTAAAGGCTACTGGGTTTTCAAGGTTACTGACGTGCCCCGCGTCCGGGATCTCGACGAATTGAGAAGCCTTTATCTTTGAAGCCAATCCTTTGGCGATGAGGGGAGGCATTAGCGCGTCTTGGTCGCCTGTGACGACCAGGGCCGGTATTTTTATGTCCTTAAGCGAGGCCGTGCTGTCCGTGCGCGCCGCCATGGCCGCCAGGGCATTGGCCACGCCGTCGGCGTTACTTGAGAGCATCATCTTCAAGAGAGCCGTCGCAGCTGGGCTTTTCTGTTTGCATAAAAGGTTTGGAAGCATGCCTTTGACAAAGGCCGCCATTCCTTTTTCACGGACGGCCTTGATCCCCGCGGCCCTTTTCAAACGCCCCTCGTCGCTGTCGGCATCGGCGCGGGTATCGCAAAGCGCCAGCGCCCAAAAACGAGAGGGCTCCCTTTGCATGGCCCTCAGCACGATATAGCCCCCCATGGACAAACCAGCCGCCGCAGCCTGCTTCAACCCCAGATGGTCCATCAGAGCGAAAAGATCATCGACATAGGCTTCTAAAGGCTGGGGGACTGGCCCCAGGCCGCTCTTTCCCATGCCCCGCAGGTCATAACTCAGCACCCTAAAATCTTTTTTCAGGGCCGCGACTTGGGCCTTCCACAGCGAGAGGTCGAAAGGAAAGCCGTGCACCAGGATCACAACTGGAGCCTGGGCTTTTCCGGCCAAATCGAATCGCATCGTTATGCCGTTGATCTTTGCCTGCATGGCGACCTCCTTTAACAAGAAACCTTATATTAACCGCCTTTGTCCACTTTTCCCGGTCTTTAATAAATCCTAAAGCCACACTCGATAAAGTCATTACATTGAAAGCTTTTACTAATTTCACACTATGGAACACACGGATAAAAATATGAATTTCAGGTCCGATTTCCAGCTAAAAGTTTCTATAATTGCATGATGTTTTTATACAGATCTTTTCTCACCTGCCTCTATATGGCGGCGGGCGCGGGCCAGCTTATTGCCGCCACTGCCACTCTTTCGATCAACGCTGGCAGCATCCAAACTGCGGTCGAGCCCGCTCGCTTCTATGGAAATAACGTCGCCTATTGGGGCGGAAAGCAGCGCTACATCGATGTCGCCTCCAAGGTGGCTGCAACCGGTTCCAAATTCATACGCTACCCGGGCGGATCCGCTTCGGACGAATACCATTGGAACGGGACCGGCACATGGAATGGCAAGCATTGGCAGCCCAGCAACTCGGCTTGGACCATCGGATTCGATTCCACCCTCAGCTACCGTGGCTCCACCTCCGCCGGATACGGCCACGCCGGATACCTGACTGACGGCAGCTACAGCACGGATTGGCGCAGCGATACCAGCGTGGCCAATGGCAAATATCCCTACTTCTACATCGACCTGGGTTCCAACAAGACCTTTGACCGCACCAAGATCAGCTGGGGCACGGCCTACGCCAGCGGATACAAGATCTACGTGAACAGCGGCGGCTACGTCGACTACAACAGCAGCAACGCCTCGGATTGGATCCTGCTGAAGACGGTGGCTGGCGGGACAGGCGGCACCGACACCCAGACCTTCGCATCGCAGACCAAACGCTGGGTGATGGTGGAATGCATCACGAGCAGCGCGGGCGCGCCTAACCGGGATTTCAGGGTCTTTGAGTTTGAGATCTACAACTCGGCAACGCGCCAAAGCGTCCACTCCACCGTCCCTTCGACTCAGAGCGCGACCATCGCGCAGCCGACCTCTTACGAATGCGACGCAGGCACCCTGGGCAACACCTGGCTGATGGACTTCGAAAGCTTCATGACCTGGATCAACGCCCAGCCACTTCCCCGGCCCGAGCCAGTGCTCACCGTGAACTTCGGCACGGGAACCGCGCAGGAAGCTGCGGCCTGGGTGCATTACGCCAATGTGGTGAAGGGTTACGCCATCAAGAACTGGGAGATCGGCAACGAGATGGAAGGTGGCTGGGAAACCGGGGGCCCAGCCAACGCCGTGTACTACGCCAATCGGTTCATGGAGTTCTCCACCCTGATGAAGGCGGAGGACCCCTCCATCAAGGTCCACGGACCGGTGCTGGGAGGCATCAAGGAGAACAGCCAGCTTCTGGACGACGTGTCCGTGCCGCTTTACCTGCAGCGCTTCTGCAAGGAACTGCAGTCCAGCGGCAAGTCGGACCTCCTGGATGTCTTCAACTACCACATCTATGCCTTTTGGAATAACAACAACGCGGCCAGCAGCTTGGCCACCCCCGCGGACTGGACTTCCGGCCCCAACTACAAGGCCTTCCTCGATGGGCTGAACAGCACTTATTATCCCGGTTCGCCGCGCCAAAACATGATGAGCGAGTTCAATTCGGGCAACGCCACGGTGTTCACCTGCCAGTTGGGGAACGCGCTGTGGCTGGCCAATTGGCTGGGCGAGTACATGAAAGCTTTTGGCACCAGTGGCATCGCCACCATGTGGGACGTCACCAATGGCATGGGCCTCAACAGCGGCAGCTGGGGCGACCATGCCTACCTGGAGAACGGCACCCTGTCGGCGCCGTACAAGTACCAAGAACGGGCCCACTACTGGGCGATGCACATGATGCGCAACCACTTCAGCATGGACAACGCCGGGAATTCCCTGGTGGCCTGCTCCTCCACCCAGACTTTGCTGCCCGCCTATTCGATGATCCGGGACGACGGCCATCTGACTCTGATGGTGATCAACAAGGATCCCAGCAACGCCTACAGCAGCACCATCAACATCGCCGGATTCACCCCTAATTCCTCGGCGACCCTCACCACCTTTGCCGGCGCGGCCAGCGCTCCCTATTACGTCCAGAACTACGTTTGGAACGACTTGGCCTCAGCCAACTCCTATGCCAACCCCGATCTCGCTCCGGTGGCCAATGCTTACTCCGGGGCGGGGACCAGTTTCATCCACAGCTTCCCCGCCTACAGCCTCAGCGTCTTTGACTTCACGAACTCCAACCAGACCTTTACCTCGACGCCCACGTCCACGGCCACATCGACCCCCACACCCGTGTTCAGCCCCACGGCCACGCCGGTCGTCTGCAGCCAGATCCTCTATGACGGCGAATCCGGATCCGTGCAGCTGTCCTCTGGCACGGCCTGGGCTAATCCGACAGGATCCGCGGCCAACGAAGTGACGACTTCACCCCATGGTGGAAGTTA
Source organism: candidate division FCPU426 bacterium (assembly GCA_040389285.1). Lineage (GTDB taxonomy): Bacteria > Oederibacteriota > JAJYGY01 > JAJYGY01 > DAIDJD01 > JAZKAF01. Next base: position 7,382 of record JAZKAF010000087.1, on the reverse strand, counting down.
TTGCCTTCAGGCCCATTTGACCTGGGCTTCAGGATGGTGGGCCGGCATGGGCTGGAACTGGGCCGGATATACGCCCGCCAGAGCCGTGGACGCGAGCGCCTCAACCACCCTGCAGTTCTGGGTGCGCAGCAGCGCGGGAACTCTCAGCGCGCTCACCGTGGCATTGAAAGACACCAGCGCCACTTCTCCGACCGTGGCCCTCAGCAGCTATCTGCCCGGCGGCGCCACCACCAGCTGGCAAATGGTCAGCATCCCTCTTGCGGACTTCACTGGGATCAACAAGGCCGCCCTCTGGGAGATCGACGTGAGCACCGGAGGCTCGGTCTCAGGAGATCAGACCTTCTTTCTGGACGACATCCGTTTTCAGGGGCCCTGCTCCGGCAGCCCGACCCCAAGCCGCACTCCGAGCCCAAGCCGCACCCCTAGCCCCAGCGCCAGCCCTACACGCAGCGCGAGTCCCAGCCCGAGCGCCACGCCCACGCGCAGCCTGACCGCGAGCTTCACGGCCTCCTTTACCCCCAGTGCCACCAGGACACCGACTCCCACCAAGAGCCTGACCGGCACGGCCACTCCGGTCGTTTCGCCCACGGACTCAGCCACGGCTTCGGCTAGCCCCACCAAAAGTCCCAGCGCAAGTTTCAGTCCGACTGCGACCTTCAGTTCGACTCGGACTGACACCTTCACCGGCACCCAGACCTTGAGCTACAGCCCTACGCGCAGTTTCAGTCCCACACGCAGCGAAACGTTTAGCGCCACGCCCAGCCCAAGCTTCAGTCCCACGCGAAGCAATAGCCCGACCCGTAGCGAGACCTTTACGGCCACGCCCAGCCGGACCCCGACTCCTTACGTTTCTCCGACCGCTTCAGCGAGCGTTTCCCCGACCCGCTCGGTATCGCCGACCTTCACTACCTCACCGACCACGGCACCTGGAGCGGGCGTTGCTCCTGAAATCCAAAAGGGACTTCCTTTGCCCAATCCCCAAGGCGGACCCGGATTGGTCGTGGCCTTCAAGTTATCGGCTCCCGCCGATCACCTGGAGCTGAAGATCTACACCCACGCCCTGACCCTTGCGGCACACCTCAAGCTCGATGCTGCGTTCAAGGCGGGATGGAACAGCGCCGTATTCTCGGATCCAGGTTTAGCCAATGGGACCTATTATCTCAAGTTCGCTGCGGCAACCGGCACGGTCCAAGGCGCGGTTTCCGCGCCCATTAAACTTATGTGGTTACGCTAACAAAAGGACACAGATATGCGCTCCTATACTTGGATCCTCGCGTTGATGACGGCCTCCAGCGCCGCGATAGCCCTTCCTACCGGAAAGGACCTTCTCCCTCCCGACGGGCTATTTGCCATGACCTTTAAAGGCGACAGCGCCTCGGGCAAGGTATCAAAAGTCGGAACGGGGAAAAAAGACGCGCTGCGGCTGGAAACGCTTATCGATGTGGCCGACCCTTGGGACGTGCAGGCGCAGGCCGTCCTGGCCTCCAAGGTGGAAAAAGGGGACAGGATCCTGGCGACTTTTTGGATGCGCGGCGTCCGTTCAAGGGCCGAGAGCGGCGAAGCTTCGACCGAATTCGTGTTCGAGCGCCTGGGAGAACCGTGGACCAAGAGCATCGAATATCCGGTCAAGGCGGCCCAACAGTGGCGCCAGATGCAGATCCCCTTTGAGGCGGCTGAAGACTACGCGCCTGGAAAGGCCCAGATCGTCTTTCGCATGGGCTATCCGGCCCAATCCTTTGAGATCAAGGATTTTGACCTAGTCAACTACGGCAAAGCCGTGCCTTTCAGCGCCCTGCCCCGGACCCGCGTGACCTATCCAGGCCGTAATGCGGACGCCCCCTGGCGCAAAGAAGCCGAAGGGCGCATCAAGAAATATCGCATGGCTCCGCTGGCGATCCATGTGGTGGACAAAAACGGAAAGCCGGTCGAAGGCGCCAAGATCGAGGTCACCCAGACCAAGAACGCCTTTCATTTCGGCACGGCCGTTTCAGGGCGTTTCATGTTCCGCAGCGGCGAAGACCATCGCCAGTACGCGGCGGCGGTCGCCAAATATTTCAATATGGCCACGGAGGAGAACGCCTTCAAATGGCCCACGCTGGAAAAGGACTGGGAGGGAGGCTGGGGGATGGACCTGGCCCTACAGAGCCAGGCCTGGATCCGAAGCCTGGGTCTCGACTTCCGCGGCCACTGCCTGATCTGGCCTTCCTGGCGCAACATGCCGAAGTCGGCCCTTGCCCTCAAAAATGACAAAGTCGCACTCAGGAAAGCCGTGTTCAAGCACATCCGGGACACAGCCCTGGCGGTCAAGGGCAAGGCCGCGCAGTGGGACGTGATGAACGAGCCCTTTGACAACCATGACCTGATGGATATCTACGGCGATTCCATCATGCCCGAGTTCTTCAGAACCGCGCGCGAGGCCGATCCCAAAGCTGAGCTGTTCATCAACGATTACGCCATCCTTTCGGGAGGCGGCGAAGACACGCCCCATCGGCGGCACTACGAAAAGACCCTGAAATACTTAGTCGACCAAAAGACCCCTTTCGAGGGCATTGGCATGCAGGGGCATTTCGGCTATTCCGTGACCTCGCCGGACGATCTGCTGAAGCTATTGGACCGTTACGCCGTATTCGGTAAGAAGATCATGGTCACAGAATACGACATCGACGTGAACGACCCAGACCTGGCTGGCGACTACACCCGCGACCTCCTCACCATCCTCTACAGCCATCCGGCAGCGGCAGGCTTTGTCATGTGGGGCTTCTGGGACGGCGCCCACTGGCACCGCAACGCCCCCCTGTTCAACCGCGACTGGAGCCCAAAGCCCGCTCTGCGGCACTGGGACGATCTGGTCTTGCACGCCTGGAGGACCCAGGCGAACGGCAGCAGCGACGCCCTGGGCGCTTTCGCGACAAGGGGACATCTGGGGGATTATGAGATCAAGGTGACCAAGGACGGAAAATCGGTGTTGAAGAAAGCGGTGTTGGATAAGAAAGGGCTGAACCTGGCCTTAAAGATGATCTAGGATCAATCCACGACGTCGGCAAAAAGCTTCTTCAAATTCACTTTTTTAGGAACAGTCTTTTTTTGTTGCGCTCGTCCCTCCACATGGATCTCCACCACATGCCTGGACACAAAGCGGAATTGGCTGTCCACCACCCCGCCGAAAAAAGCGTCCAGCGAGACCCGGCTATTCAGTTCAGCTGAATAAGCGTAGCTGGGCATCCGTCCCAAACGGTCGCCAACAATACTGCGTGTCGCAAAGACCAGATAGAGCCCGTCCGGAGACCAGGCCATGCGGAATATTTTTATCGGATCCTGGCTCGCGGACAGCTCCAAGTCAATTTTGCCAGCTGGCTCGCCGCGCTCATAGATCTGGACCGTAGAGGCCTCGCACTCCTCTCCCACGTTTAGCACAGCAGCGTAAGGACCCCTAGGCGCGATAAGGGTGCCTGAGGGAAGATCCAGTTTTGCCGCCATTCCTTGGGGCACCAGGACCATAAATAAGCATCCAGCTAAAATGCGTCGCAATGCTTCTCCGATTTTATAATCCGAAACGCTGTCCGGAAGATCTCTCTTTGGAACCGGTATCATTCAGAACAATAAATAGAAATATACTATTAAACCAATGGTTTTCAAGGAATAATTTCGGGGTGATTTACCATGAAAAAGGTCCTAAAGTAGCGCGATGAAAATTTTAAAGTTCCTCTTCTTGCTTCTCTTTTTCCTGGGCCGTTCGGCCTGGGGTGCCGCCCTTCCCGCGACATCCATGACCGGTTGGCTCGATAACCTGGGAAGCGACCTCCTGAGCATCCACTCCTACACCGTGGTGCCGAATACATCAGTGCAGCTTTTTCGCGTTACAACCCAACTGACACAAATTGATGCAGGCGCCAGCCTAGTACCTCTTGGTCCATACCCGTCCGGGATCAACTTGCCAGGCGTGGCCCTCGATTTCATGCCCACCACCTACGTCGATGGTTCGGGAGGGACAGGTTACGGTGAAAGCTACTGTGTCATCAAAGCCGACAACACGGTCACCTGGGAATTTCAAACGAATGCCCTCTACACCCCGTCGGTCGATCGTCAAACCTTTCTCGCGTCGAACAATGCCACGGCGCTTGGTTCCCAATTTTATTTCTGGCTGTCGAAAGGCATGAACGGCAATTACACCGACAAGTACGGATTTGGGGACGCGGTCGCCATCTTCAATCCCAGCTCATCGGCTGTAACAGTCGATTTTTATCGCGGCAGCGGACGCGGTGTCGGAGGCACTTTTTGGAAGAAAATTTACACCAAAACTATTTCTCCGGACTCCATTTTTATGATCGGGGGTTCCGTGGATGCCCCCAGCTCGTCTGACCCAGCCTGGCCAGGACTCCTACCGGGAAATCCCTATTTTTATGGCACCTGGGGCGGCAATGTCGGCGGCGGAACCACCACGGGCGACTATGGCGATTATGCGGTGGCCAGCCAGGGTGGACCCATCCTAGTTTGGAAGAGCAACATGTTCTCTTCCTATCATGGCACCGCCGGCGAGCCCAATGACGACTTTTCCTATGGCATCGACGCCACCACCGGGGCCAAGATCGGCACCAACATCTATGGCGCCTCGGGTGGCCCCAATTTAGGCGAAGTGCTGATCACGAACCTGAGCGCGGGAACCACCACTTACGATCTTTACCGCTACGTCCCCTCGGCCACCTTCCCCGCGGGCGGCACCTATGACCCAGCGTTTCCCACGGGAACCAGCGCCTCGGGCACCTGGAGCCTGTTCAATAGCGGAAGCCTTACGGGGATCGGATCTAACACCATGATCAACTACGCGGTCCAGCCGGGCGCTTTTTGGAAGGTTCTTTCCAGCCAAAATGTTCAAGTGGCCTATGGTGACGGCATTTTAGACTACGCCTATGGCGACGGAGATTACGCCTTTGGCATCAATTTCAAGGAGGCGCTTGATACCGAGTTTTATCTGACCGCAAATACGCTGGACACCAAGAAGGGCACCGCCGCCCTCATGATCATGGCCCCCGAAGCGGGAACCGTCGCCACCGTTTCAACGTCTCCCGCGCGTGCTGGCTTTCCCGTGGTCAACGCGGCGACCACGACACAGTTCCAGGGTATCAAGGTTCCTTTGGAAACCACTCTTGATGGCAACAGGACGACCTACCACATCACCACCAACGTCGATAATCTTCATCCCGTTTACGCTTACCTCCAGTCCGCAGGCGCAGGCGGCAACGGTTCGATCGAAAAATTCTTTTCCAACGCCACACCCAAAACCAACAAGCCTTTCATGACCCTTGGCAAGCAGGTCGATAAATTAAGGGCAGATCCAGGCGATACCGTCACCTACACCATTAATTACGCCAATTCTGGCACCGGCCCCGCCACAAGCGTGGTGATCACGGACACCATTCCCGCCTACACCCAGTATTCCAGTGACACCGGGCCTTCCGGAAGTTGGGCATCCGGTTCTGGAGCGGCGGGCAGCGTCCGCCAGTGGAATATCGGAAGCGTGCCGCAAGGAGGCTTTGGCAGCTTCACGGTCGTCCTTCAGCTATTGTCCGCCGCAGCCATGGGCGATGGCACCCACGTCATCAGCAATAAGGCAAATATCAAGGATGCGACTGGAGCCTATACCACAAGTCCGGCCGCCGTCACGCTGAATGTGGTACAACCCTCCGCCAGTTGGACATCCTACACTGCACTGGACGACACCAACCTGAACCATCAGTCTTATGTGCACTTCTATACACTACAAACCGGGACGAATGTTCAGCTCTTCAACGCCATCGCATCCGATGTCCAGATCAACAACAGCGTCATGAATAGCGCTTCCGGCGCATTCAGGCACCAGCGATACGGTATCACCCCCAACCCCAATAAATCCTATTTCAAGGTGCTCGCGACCTACCCCATCAACTGGGAGATCGATTCGACGAACCTGACCCACGGCCAAGCTGGCAGGCATATGTTCGTCTATTCCACGGATATGCACCTGAAGGACCGCGTGTTTTTGACCCACCTGGATTATGAAATTCCAGGTTCCGTCGCCGCGCCCTACACGAACTATGGCGATTCCGTTTTTGTGATCAACCCCGGCGCCACCGCGTTGCCGGTCCTGCTCTATTTCAGCAGTGACGACGGCGCCAACTGGACCCAGGTGGCGGGAGCTACCATCGCCGCAGGATCGATCTGGCGATACGGCGGCGCCGTCTCATCGACAGCCGGAGACTACATGGTGGTTTCTCCGGACGGAGATGTGATGGTGTACAAGGGCACGGCGCTGTCCACCAACTACAGCAGCTCCGCGCCCACGCACGTAGACTATCTCTCCA
>JAZKAF010000087.1:0-1034 GCA_040389285.1 candidate division FCPU426 bacterium | reverse complement strand
CAACTACAGCACCAACGCACTGGGCACAGCGGTTTCGGACGCCAGCAAGGGTCAAAAAGTCGCCACCGCGCCCGCAAATTTCTATGCTGCAGCCGAGCCTGCGGTCAGCGGCATCTGCATCACCAATGTGGGCGTTGGAAACGTGACCTACACGATCTATCCGTACACGGACACCGTCGGCGGCGCCTGGCCGATCTCGACCTCTAACGGGACCTGGGGCGCCTCTCTGGCGACTGGCACCGTCGCTCCTGGCGCCACCTTCAACTACAACGCTGGCGGCCGCAACTTTTACAAGATCAACATCTCAACCGGGACCGCTCAGGTTCAGATGGGCGGCAAGATGACCTATAAGAGCAACGGTGGCGACGGCGATAGCTTCGAAGGGATCAACAATTCCGGGGCGGATTGGCTGGCTTCAGGGGGCACCCAAGCGGCAGGACGGGACAGCAAATTCTATATGACCCAAAACTTCTCAGACTCCGGCCGCATCGACATTATTGCGCCCAAAGCGGGAACGATCCTCAGCCGGGGCCTTGGCACAGCAGGTGCTTGGACAGTCCCTGCGACGGATCCCAATCCTTGGCCCGCCTCGACCGGAGGCGTGGACCGTGGCTACCAGGCTTATCCTACTGGGCTAGGCACTTATTGGGTGGGCAGCCAGGATGCAGCGCATCCGATCTATGTCTTGTATCAAAGTTACATGATCAACGCGGCGAGCAAAGCTTTCGCCTGCATTCCCCTGATCCGGGACGTGGTTTTCACCCCGACCAATACGCCCTCGCCCACGCCGAGCCGCACGCCCACACCCTCCTATTCGATGACCCTGACCTGGTCGGCCACACCGTCGAACTCGCCATCGAACACTCCTTCGCCAAGCCCCTCGGCCACCTTGACTTCTTCGCCCACCCCGACGGCAACGCCGACCTATACGCCTTCCCCGACTTTCACAAGTTCGCAGACGCCGAGCGGCACTCCGACCGCGACGCCGACTTACACGCCTTCGCCGACTTATACGAGTTCTCCGACACCGTCAG
>JAZKAF010000086.1:0-26670 GCA_040389285.1 candidate division FCPU426 bacterium | reverse complement strand
TGGCCCTGGCGCACTTCGTGCTGGGGGCCCAGTTCTTCTTGGTACTTAAAGTCGTCGAGCATGCAGATCTCCAGTTTCATTTGGATGTGCTGCTCTATGGAGGAAAGGAGCCCTCGTTCGCGGGGGGCCATCAGGGAATAGGCGTGTCCGGTGGCGCCAGCGCGGGCGGTTCGCCCGATGCGGTGCACGTAATCGTCCGGCGAATCCGGCAGGTCGTAGTTGATGACATGGGAGATACCCTCCACGTCCAGGCCGCGCGCGGCGATGTCCGTGGCCACCAAAAACTTGGCCCGCCCTTCCTTGAAAGCTGTCAGCGCCTCGAGGCGCTCCTTCTGGCTACGGTCGCCGTGGATCCGTTCCACGGAAAAACCATGCCGCTCCACCACGGAGCAGACTTTGTCCGCGCCCTGTTTGGTCTTGGTGAAGACCAGCGCGGAATTGACCCGCTCGTCCGTCAACAGACGGTGCAGCAGGAGGGGTTTTAAATGGTCCACCACGGGATACACCTTTTGGGTGATGCCCTCGGCGGTCTTGCGTTCCGGCGTGATGGCGATACGCACGGGGTCTTTCAGCATGGAGTCGCAGAGATGCTGGATCTCGAACGGCACCGTGGCCGAGAAAAAGAGCGTTTGGCGCTCCTTTGGCAGCCGCGACAGGATGGCGCGGACGTCGGGCAAAAAGCCCATGTCCAGCATCCTGTCCACTTCGTCCAGGACAAGGATCTTGAGGTTCGAAGCGTCCACGTTCCCCTGGCGCATGTGGTCCAGCAGGCGTCCCGGGGTGGCGGCGATGATCTCGACGCCCTCCTGAAAGGCTTTTTCCTGCGGCAACATGGACACCCCACCATAGACGCAGACACTGCGCAGTTTGGTGTGGGCGCTGAAGAGCTTGGCCTGCTCTTCCACTTGTAGGGCCAATTCCCGGGTAGGTTCCAAAACCAGGACCCGCATGCCTTTTTTGGGCGAGGATTCGCTCAGCAAAAGATGCAGGATCGGTAACATGAAGGCCGCGGTCTTGCCGGTGCCGGTCTGGGCGCTGCCCAAAACGTCATGGCCTTGCATCACGGGCCCCATGGCCTGTTCTTGGATCGGGGTTGGATTTTCGAAGCCGATTTCGGGGAGAACCCTGAGGAGGCTTTCGTGGAGCTCAAATTCCTTAAATGTCATAAAGCGAACGCGTCTGCCCTTTCCCAGTCAAAGACGTAGTATGAGGCAGGGACCTGGCATTTACAAGGTCAACTTAAGATATCCCCAGAGCAGGGCCGCTTGGGCTATTAAGAAAGCCAGGGGCTGCAATAAAAAATCTAGCCAAGCCGGGCCCTCGGCCATTTCGATCGCACTTTGGAGCAAAAAAGCGAGTCCAAACCACAAAAGAAGCGGCAGAATAAAGGTTTTTAGCTTTTTCCAGGGAGCTAAACGGGCACTTTCAGCCAAAGCCTGCCCAGCGTTCAATCCCTGCCATAAAACCACGGCCAAGGCGAATAGGCGTTTAAAGGCCCAGCCTGCCAAAGGAAGGGCGCCCAGCAGGGCAAGAACCAGAATAATGCCTATTTTTAATGGTTTTTCTACTCCGAGCACGCTTAGCGCCAGCAAGGCCGGCAAAAAACAGAGCTCCGCCAGCACGCAAAAACGAAGGGAAAACAGCAGTTCCGCGCCAATGGCGCTGGGCAAGGCCGCGGCAGCGTCGGCACCCGGAGCCTTCAAGTTTGGATCCGTCTCAGCCTTGGCCAAGGAGTCCAGGACCCGCAGTTGGCAATAGATGCCCACAGGAATCCACAGCAATTGCGCAAGCACGGATTCGGGCGAAAGCGGGTCCCAATTCTTCCAGGCCTGCAACGCGACCAAGGGCAGGGTGCCAGCCGCAGCCGCGAGCAGGCAGTCGCTCCGGCGCAGGGCACGGCCCAGCAATCCCTGGACGGTCATCGATGTCGGCAGGACAGGCGCCTTCAAATTATTTGAACAGCTTCTTGTACTGGCCGTAGCCTTCTTTTTCGAGATCCTCTTTGGGGATGAACCTCAACGAGGCCGAATTGATGCAATAGCGCAGGCCCGTCGGCGCCGGGCCGTCCGGAAACACATGGCCCAAATGCGACTTGGCGTCGCTGCTGTGCACTTCGGTGCGCACGCTGCCCCAGTTGCTGTCGGTCTTCTCCTGCACATGCGCTTTTTCAAGCGGCTTGCTAAAGCTGGGCCAGCCCGTGCCGGAATCGTACTTGTCAGTCGAACTGAACAGCGCCTCGCCCGAGACGATGTCCACGTAGATGCCGTCCTTGTGATTGTCCCAGAATTCGTTCTTGAAGGGCGGCTCAGTGCCTTCTTCTTGCGTCACGTCATACTGCAGCGGGCTCAGCTTCTTTTTCAATTCCGATTTATCGGGCATGGGTTTCGCCTTTTTCATGAATGAGGGAGTGCGTTCAGGTCCCCAGACCTTGTCCAAATACTCGTCGCGGCCTGCGTTGGAGCGGTAACGCTTGTAGTGCTGGGGGTTCTTCTTGTGGAAGTCCTGGTGGTATTCCTCGGCCTCCCAAAACTCCCCCGCCTTCAATATCTTGATCACCACGGGCTTGTCATAGCGCCCGGATTTGTTCAGCGCTTCGCGCGAGGCCTCTGCGGTCTTTTTCTGGGCCTCGTCATGGTAGAAGATGGCCGCCCTGTAATGCGGCCCGCGGTCCACGAACTGGCCGTCTGGATCCGTAGGGTTGATATTACGCCAAAACACGTCCAAGAGCTGGTCATAGCTGATCTTGGAAGAGTCGTAGGTCACTTGCACGCCCTCGGTGTGGCCTTTATCCCCGTAGTCTTCATAACTGGGGTTCTTGCCTGTGCCACCGGTGTAGCCCGAACGCACTTCGCTGACCCCGGGCAGGTTCTCAAAAGGTGGCTGCATGCACCAGAAGCATCCACCCGCGAAGGTCGCCACGGACTGCTTCGCTTTAGGTGCCGCCGCGCCCAGGTCCTTGGAAAAGCCGAAAGCCGCCAAGCCTAATAACCATAATGTGGGAAGTTCAGCCATGAAATGCCTCCTTGAATCGTGATATCGCCTGGAGAGATTACGTATTGTACCCCCTCCAGGTTCTGCTCTCTTGCGTCTTACCCGATATTTTCCTATAACAAAGGGTGTCAGGGCCTGTTTTTTCACCACGGGGGACGCTTGGAAAACATCGATTGGAGCGCGCTTTGCCTGCGCTGGGCCCATTACATCTTCAGCGGCATCTGGATCGGCCAGATCTATTTCACCCTCTTTATCCTAGCCCCGGCCCTGGCAGGTTTTGATCCGGAAACCCGCAAAAAAGTGGGCGCCAGCCTGGGTGCCACCCTGGCAATGCTTGGCATTTTGGGGGCCACGCTCAGCGTGGTCACCGGAGCCATGATGTTCAGCCAGATCTACACGGGCGAGCAGGGAATCGGCATGGCGGGTGGCAGGGGCGCCTGGCTTTCGGCCGGGATCGTGTCCTCCTTGCTCATGTGGTTCGTGGGGATGATCGTCATCCTGCCCGGCTCCAACGCCCTGGCCCGCGCTACGATCGAGCTTCCCAAAGTGGCGAAGCGGGTGCGCATCGCCAGCCTAGCCAACGCCTTCCTTTCGCTGGCCACCCTCTTCCTGATGATCTTGGCCGCCGGTCATCCCGCGGTCATCCCCTTTAGCTATGGCATGCTGGCCGCAGTGGCGGGCCTCAGCGCCGCTGCCTTTGGCATCCTGTTCAGCGTCGCCGCCCGGTTCAATAAGCCTTCCACGTCTTAAAGGGTTCCCTTGCCACTTCGCGCGGCCTTTCTATTATTATTGTTGTTCGGTGCCAAGGCCGCCAGGCCGGCGGAAGACCTTGATTTTTACGACGTGGACCTTAATGAGCTGACTTATTCCGCCATTCCTTTCGCTGGCTATGACGATAAAACCGGATGGCAGTTCGGCGGCGCGGGCTTCCTTTACAAAGAGACCGAGCCCGGCATCAACGCCGGCCTTTTCGGCGTCAGCAACCTCAACGATTTTCACAGCGCCACCCTTAACTACGAACAACGCACCGCTGGCCGTTGGTTCTACGGCTTTCACGGCCTGGCCGAGAGGGCCTTTGATAACTATTACGGCGAAGGCGACCTCACCGCGCCAGACAATCCCCGGCGCACTTCGATCTACCACGTTGAATTCAAGCCCACTATTCTCTACAAAGTGTTCCCGCATTTTCGGGCCGGCGTATTCAACGACTACCGTTCGCGCGTTGAAACCGGCGTCGAGCGCATCGGCAGCCCTGTCCCTGGGGATCCGACCCGGCTTTTTCCGGACGAGAGCAGCAACGCCTGGGGCCTGAAAGTGGAATGGGACAACCGCGACAGGATCTTGAACCCGCGCAAGGGCGACTATTTTCAAATGAGCTTGCTGGCCTGTCCTGAGGCCTGGAGCACCCTGCCGGGCGCCGAGACCTTTGTGCAGCTGCAAGTGGACCTGCGCCGCTTCAGAACCATCCGCCGCCGCCTGGTGCTAGCTCAGCATTTTCTAGGCGCCCTGACCCAGGGCGAGCCTGGCTACCTTTTCCGCTACCGCCTTGGCGGGCTGGACGCCCTGCGCGGCTACAAGGACAACCGTTTCCGCGGCAAAACATTCTTCGTGCTTCAGGAAGAACTGCGCTGGTATCTCAATAAATACGTGTCCGTCAACGTGTCCGCCGACTTCGGCGACATCGCCGATGACAGCTTCAGGCAGTTGAAGCTGACTGGCCAAGCCGGCTTGCGCGTCGGCTTGCCGCCCGGCTGGGGCCAAAAAGCGCGCGTGGAATTGGGCTACGGATATGACCAGAGCACCTTCCAGATCCAGTTTGGCGAGATCTTTTAGTTCCAGAGGGGATACGTGAAAAAAATCCTGCTCCCGATCTTAGCTTTAGTCCTCCTGCTTGGCGTTCAAGCCCATGCCAAACCCATCCACATCCTGGTCACCGGCGACATGCACGGCTGGTTGCAGCCCCTCACCGTGGACGGCTCCACCTTAGGCGGAGCCGCCGAGATGGCCGCTGCGTGGAAAGACCACGAAGGCTATAAACCCGAGGATTTCTTGGTCTTGAGCGCGGGCGACGTCGCCACGGGTCCGGCCTTGAGCACGCTTTACAAGGGCTTGCCCGCGGTCGAGGTCATGAACGCCATGGGCTACGACGCCTCGGCTTTAGGGAACCATGAATTCGACTTTGGCGTGGATGGGCTGAAAGCTTTGCGCAAGCTGGCCGTCTTTCCCTTCCTGGCCGCCAATCTTCAGGCTTCGGGTCCTACGCCCTGGTCGCCCGCAGCTGAACCTTTTTGCATCCTTGAAAAAAACGGGATCAAGATCGGCATCATCGGCCTCATCACCAGTGAACTGCCGCCCTACGACTCGCTTCAAGCCACCAATTACGCCGAAAGCATCCGTACCTGGGCGCCCAAGGCCCGCGCGGCCGGGGCCCAGGTGCTGCTCGTGCTGGCCCATGTGCCCTTGAACGAGCTGCGCGACATGGCCCGCGACATGGCCGACCTGAATATCCCGCTGATGATGGGCGGCCATTCGCACGAGCTGGGGCAGCTGCGCGAGATGAACAGCGGCACCTGGATCGTCAATTCCGGCGAATGGTGGAAGGCCTACAGCCGTATCGACCTGGACTACGAAGCCGCAAGCGGCAGGACCAAGGTGCTCGCGTCGAAACAGGTTTGGCTAAGACAGGAGCACCCCAGAGCCGACCCTGCGGTCCAGGCGGTAGTGTCGCGCTGGCGGGCCCGTTTGGAAGGCGATCCAGACTATTCGCGCCCGTTAGCCTATCTTGCGGCGCCGCTGACCCGTCCCTGGGGCGTGCTGAACTTTGTCTGCGACGCTTGGGCCGAGATGGATCCGACTTCCGACGTGGTGCTCGTGAACCAGCACGCCCTGCGCCAGGACCTGCCCCCTGGGCCCCTTAACCGGGGAACGCTGGTCAGCTTGCTGCCCTTTGACGACAAGCTGCTGCGCGTTAAGATGACCGGACGCCAGCTTTCCAAATATCTTCCCAAAAAAGCCGATCAGTTGATGGGCATGGCCGGTTTATCCAAAAAAGGCCGCCACTTTACGCTCAAAAAAACCGGCCGCAAAATAGATCCCAAGGCCACGTACCTGGTGCTGGTGAATGACTATATGATCGCCACCAGCGAACTATTAAAAGCGGCCGATCCTTCGCCCGTGCTGGTGGCCAACGATTGGCGCGACCCCATCCTGGCTTGGCTTAAAAAACATCCCAGCAGCGAAAAAAAGCCGCTAGACCCCCTTCTCGACCTGGCCCCCCGCATCGGTCCCGCCGCAGAATAGGTGGATTTTGGCTCCTTGAAATCAGGGGGTCAAAAGGGCATAATCTGTTCTCTTTCAGGGGCTTGTAACTCAGCTGGTTAGAGTGCCTTCTTCACAGGGAGGAAGTCGGGGGTTCGAATCCCTCCAAGCCCACCATTCCCTAAATAGCGGATCCGATCTTTTGATTGGGTCCGCTATTTTTTTGTCTTGGACTTGCATGAAGATTTTAACTGAGTTAAAATTCCAATGAAACGCTCCCCAAAACTTCCCGCTGTATCGCAAGCGGTCCTTAACGCCGTGCAAGGCGGGAACTACGTCGTTACCCACCACGCTCGGCAGCGCATGCTGGAGAGGGGCGTCATATGGCCGGAGATCTTGCAAGTCCTGACCTTGGGGCATCACGAAAAAGCCAAGGACGATTACGTCGAGCGTTTTTCTGCTTGGAATTATGCGATCCGCGGCAAGACCCTGGATGGAAGGGAGTTGAGGGTGGCGGTGGGATTTGAAGGTGCTATGTTGATCATTACCGTCGTTGATTTGGGAGCCTAGAGGGCCATGGAAACCAAGAAAGCGAAAGATTATATCGACCATAGCCTTGGATTTCCGGTTCACTTGGGCCAGGTCACGATGGTGAAGGTACGGGGCGAATGGGCACCCAAAGTGGACTATGCGCGCTTGGCGCCTAAGGTGTTACGGGTGCTCAGTCGTTTAGAGCGTCCCCTGCATGGCCAGGAGGTGCGCTTCGTGCGCCTGCATTTCAATTTGACCCAGCAGACGTTCGCGGAAAAGTTCGGGGTTAGCCATGTGGCAGTCCACAAATGGGAACGCTCCGGCGTCCATGCCACGGGAATGCAATGGTCTACGGAAAAAGATCTACGGCTTTTTATCCAATCCTGCCTCTCGCCGGACCCCGTGGGTGTGGGCAGGCTTTACGAGCAATTAACCAAGAAGCGGCGACCATCTTCTGGGCCGACAAAACAGGCTGAAGCGTTGGAAGTTTAGGAGTCCTTCAAAGGCCATGGGAATCTGGAGGAATAGGTGAATATAAGAAGCGCTGTCTTTGCCGGTTTTATTTTGGCTTGTTTCGCCATTTCACCTCTATCTTCAAGCGCCGATTCCTATGATTCGGAAAAGCCACCAGCTATTTTTGTGGACGAAGGCGCGTGTCCCTTTGAATGTTGTGTTTATCGCGATTGGTTAGTCACGAAAACCACAACACTGTTCGATAAGCCCCACGGAAAGAAGATAACTGGTCACCTCAAGGACGGAATGAAAGTAAGAGCGTTGACAGGTATTGTTTATGTTGTTCCCACGAAAATGAGAGTTGTTTTCGGCAGAAAAAGTGACCGCACCGAGAGCTATGAAGTGGGAGAAATAATTTATCTTCTGACGAATTTAGGAGAGGGTTGGCATAAAGTTTGGCATCGAGGGGAAATAATTTCGGATGAACTTGATATTTATGAACAAGATGAAAACTGCGCTATTCCCTCCGAAGCCTGCTGGGCGCGGGTGATCGAAGACCACCGTAACGAAGAAGTGTGGTGGGTAAAAATCCAAATAAAAACGGGAGAAATCGGTTGGGCAGAAGTTGATAAAAATTTTGACAACATGGATGCCTGCGGATGAAACCGAATAACTATTATGCGATTGATGCGATGGATGATGCCGGACATGGAGGAAAATTGGTAAAGAAAATCCATTCGGTATTATTTGTATTAATGATTGGCGTTAGCCTGGCGCAAGGTGTGAATCTTTGGCCGGATTCTTTATCCAATGATTCGTCAGATAAAATTAATCAAAACGAAGAATCTATTTCTAAAATTAAACGCCAAGAATATCTCACTAAAGGTGACGCTGAGAAAGATATTTTGAAAAAGGCCCATCTATATTTAGAGGCTTGTAAGACTGAAAATTCTTATGACATTACAATTTTTGGCGACGTTGAAATCAGTCGGAAAATGGGTGAAGCAATGGGAAAAGCGGTAGAAGTGCTCTGGGATAGGATTGATTCTTCCAAAAACAATGACGAAAAAATTGTTTCGTATCGGGAGATGATAACGCTAATACGTGCGTCATTGGACAATGACCGCGAAGCAAGATCTCAGTATGCGATGGTATTGCTAGCGAAGATCCAACGGGACTCCCCCGATTCGCCCGTCGAAGTTTTTCTGAACGATCCATATTTGAATGAACATCGTGAAGTTACGGACCTAAATGGCGATGGAGAAATGGATTATGTATTCCTCATGGGTAACGGGTACTGTTGGGCTAATTTGATTGTTGGGAATATTAATGGAAATCTAAAATCGTTCCTTATTGGCGGGGACTGGATAGAGAATGGGTGTATGGAGATCGCAAAGATACTTCCTATTGATGGAACGAAAAAGAAAGTGGCTATATTTAGGGCCGCTGGTGGACAAGGCGCAGGGTTTTCTGAAACTTACTTTGTGAGAACTGTGAATGGTGAATTTCGGGTCAAGTCGATGGGTCGTGTTTCGGAAATTCGAGCTTCTTATGACCACACGATAACTGAAATTCAAAGTTTTGAACCCTATATTTATAAGAAACTATATTGGCCCAATATCTTCAGGTGGAACGGCAATTCTATGATCGATGTCACAGACGAATATCCTGAATTAATTAAAAAGAGCTACCTTGAAATAGAAGATCCCAAACTAAAGCAGAAAGTCGATGATTTTATGAGAAAAGAGGGTGGAAAGAAGAAGGAGCTTTGGGAAAAGGTTATTGCTCCGCTGAAATAATAACAGTCTTTGCTTACACCCAGACCCCACCCATTCGCGCCACGATGCCGTTAGGGAGATCAAATGACCTTAAAAAAAATGATATTCCCTGAATTTATCCCCAACAGAACTCTTAGCATAATTACATTCATTTTTGCTCTACCACTGTATTTAATGATGTATGCGGTATTTGGCTCACATAGCGACTCACAAACGATGTTTTGGGGCTACAACTACTTGTTTATGTGGCTGGTCAGTCTGCCTCTAGGTTCAATTCTTTTTTTAGTCCAATGTTTTCAGATCTCAACATATTTTTATCGCAAGGATGTAAAGTCAGATGTAATTGGATTTATCTTTTTTTATTTAACATTGGCAACAATAGTCATGATCTATTTTTTGCCATCTGGATTTTTTGCGCCCAACTAGGAAAAGATAAAACACCCACCCCGACCCCATCCGTCCTCACCACGATGCTTTGGATGCCCTAAAAAGTCCCCCGTTATTTCTCTTCCTCCTTATAACACTGCCTCATAAATATCGCAGGTTGAAACAATTTAAGAAATAGCACTGCGCCACAAGGGCCTTCAGCGACATATTTTTCAATTTCATTTATCATCTAGAGAAATCAAATTACGGCCCTGGAGGAGATCTGATTGATGTCGCGAAGTCGGTCGGGCCGAAAGCGGAGGTGACGTGAACGTAGCAGTAAGAGTAATTAAAACATTTTTCATAACCATTGGAATTTGCATCCTGATGCTATTTTCCCTCTGGGAAATCTTAAATTGGGGATCCGGAGTGACCGTTGAAGTTAGAAATAAATCGGGAAAAGATATTACAAAAGTAAGTTTGGTCCTTGAGGATGGCTTAGAAAGTTTCGGCAATATATCCAACGGTGGCGTCGAAAAGAAAAAGTTAAAGCCAATGGGAGAGGGAGCGACATTCGATGTTAGCTATTTTCAAGATGGAAAACTAAGTGCCGCCAAAATGGATATATATTTTCGGTCTGAAAAAAATATGAAGCTCGTCGTCATCGAATGTAGGGAACAGGGAACGATTGAAATTTATGAGGATGGTTTTCGAAGGGCCATTTTCCCAATCGCCAATGAGTCAAAATAAATTATGAACACGAATTTGAAGTATTTTTCATGAAGGCCTTATTAATTACTCTATCGGTTGCGGGACTCCTATTTCTTGCGGGAACCTTGTTCTGGTTGTCACATCACCAAAAACAAGCGGAATTTATGCTTCATCATTGCATGGATGGGCCCCATTGGAAGGGTCGCTATAAAGGCGATCCAGCCACTATCAAATTTGCGAATGGCCAGTTGATCACGAGCTACCTGAAAGCAGATGGCCGTACTGTTTCTTATTCACATTCCGACAAATACGAATGTGGAAGAGATGGAAACATTTACTTCGGCTGTGTGAATTGCTTCGAATACATCGTTAGCGGAAATAAGCTGATCGGCGTTGATGTAACGAAGGATTCAGAATTTGAAAGAATATCGGCTCTTTGACCCTGGAGACATGAGTGAAAATTGTTCCGAACGGGCAGAAACACTATGTGGAAAAACGAAAACGTGGGACGGCCTTATTTCTAAAGATGGTAAGGAAGCCGTTGGTGATTTTCGCATTGATGGCTTTTTATCTTCTTGTGACAGGTCTGACAGCTGTTGGCATAATTGGTTATATGGGAGCGGCGATTTTTGTATTTGTTCCCGTGTTTATTTTGATTGCGATTGCTTTTGGTGGGGAAAGTCACATTATTCATTGAGCCGAACAGCCCTTGGCAATTGGACCAACGTGATAGTTAGGCTGGGGTTAGGAATATATGGAAGCTTTTCCATAAGAAACCCGATTTAAAATGGCCCATCTTTTTACAGAGTGTCTAAGGTCATTATTTCGAGGAACTCGTGATGTACGTAATACTGCTTGCGGTGTTGGGTTGCTTGCTTCAGTGCGCTGCTTGCCTAGGCTTCACTTGGTCCCTTCGGTGGGCCCTGGTGATGAGCGTGGCGGCCGGGATGGCGTCAGCGGTGGCCGCGGCGTTGTTGCCTTCGTCCCAAGCTCCCTTTTGGCCATCGTTCTTTTTGGCCGCTTCCGCAGCCCTTTCCCTGGCCGCATGGGGCATCCTGGCTTTCAAGCTCATGCGCTGGGTTCACCGCTTTGTGATCTATGGCGGTTATGCGGCGGTTTTCGGGGGGATGGGTCTGACCGTCCGAGTTCTTCAAGGTCGTCAGGCAGGCGCTGCGACCCAACTGGCGGGATTGGGGCTGGTATATCTTATAGGATCCGGGGCCATCTTTTTGGTCAAGGCATGGACCCTCCGACGCGCTAAAACCGCTTTCCCAGGCTATGACCCAGCAGCGGGTCGGGATCTTTGGTAGCAAAGCATAGGCATTGATAGGATTTTGGCTATGCATCCAATTCCAACCGTTACTGGCACTTCGTTGTTGCAGATTTAACCTATTAGGTTAAAATTGCAACACCATGAATTACCTCACACGTCTCATCCCAAAGCTGGATCAAAGCCACTTCCTATTCGGCCCTCGAGGGTCGGGGAAATCGACCTGGCTTCGGCACGCCTACCCGAAGGCCCTGTATCTGGATCTGCTGGACCCTGTACTGTTCAGGGAATTGAGTTCCAGGCCGGAACGCCTGAAGGATGAGATCGCCAAAGCGCCTGTGGGTCAGCCGATAATCATCGATGAAGTCCAGAAGGCGCCGGTGCTTTTGGATGTGGTGCACCAGTCTGTGGAGGGGTCGGGCCGAGGGAAGCAGTTTATCCTTACCGGATCCAGCGCGCGGAAACTGAGAAGGGCGGGGGTGAATTTGCTGGGCGGCCGCCTGCTCTGGCGGCAGTTTCATCCCTATCTCGCGGCTGAACTGGGCCCCCGTTTTGACCTGGCCACTGCGGTGCTCACTGGCATGCTGCCGCTTGCCTTGGCTTCCAAGTCGCCTGAGAAGACCCTGCGTTCCTACGCGTCCCTTTATATCCAACAGGAGGTTCGGGAGGAGGCGTCCGTCCGGGACCTGGGGGCGTTTTCCCGGTTCCTGGATGCGGTGTCATTGAGCCATGGTGGCCATTTGAACCTCACCGATCTATCCCGCGAGTGCTCCGTAACGCGTAAGAGCGTTGAGGGCTATTTGGATGTGCTGGAAGACATGATGTTGGCCTACCGTCTCAATGTTTTCGAGAAAAGGGCCAAACGACTTCTGGCCTCCCATCCGAAGTTCTACTTTTTTGACGCCGGCGTTTTCCAGGCCATCCGGCCACGGAATCCTCTCGATTCCGGGCGTGAAATTGGCGGGGGAGCCTTGGAGGGATTGGTCGGACAGCATCTAAGGGCTTGGCTTTCTTTTGCCCCGGGAAAAAACGAGCTGTTTTATTGGAGGACTCGGGCCGGGCTGGAAGTGGATTTTGTGGTATTTGGTGAGGCTGGGCTTTACGCATTCGAGGTAAAGTCTAAAGGGAAAGTTCAGTCGGCGGATATGGCGGGCCTGAAGGCATTCCAGCGGGATTATCCCGAAGCCCAAGTCGCGTTGCTTGCTCCAGGCCCATTACCTAACAAGATCGAAGGGGTGCCTTGCTTTGACGTCCAGCACTTCCTTATGGGAATCAGGCCGGAAAAACCGCTACCCCGGCATTGACGACCATGGGATCGTCATAAGGCTAAATAATTCATAGAAAGAACCCCGATTTTTTTTGCAGCGCACCCCTATATCAAACCGATATAATCTAAATATCATGACGCCGAAGAAAGTTTTTTACTCCTTGGTTTTGCTCCTCACAGCCTCGACGCTGTCCGCGGGTTGGTATTCCAAGTGCCCGGATTGCGAGCAGAAGCTGGGCGGGAACTCCCTGATCGGCCCCTACGAAAAAGTAGAGGACTGCCGGAAGCAGGTCGAGTACTACCGCGGCATCCGCCGTGAATACATCGACTGTTATGAAGATGGAAGCTCGACCCTTGGGGCTGATTCCGGCCTTGGGTCGGGAACTTCGGAGATACTCAAGTCCAGCGGTGACGCTATAAGCTTCGGCTTGGTCCATGGAAGCGGCGAGTCCATCGGCCTGGGACTGATGGGTGTCGGTGTCGCCGGCGTGCTCCAAGGCAGCAAGACCGATCCGGCCCGACAGGCCGAGCAGATCCGCCAGCAGCAGGAAGGCGAGAGACAGGCGAAGGCTCAGGAAGCGGAGCGTAAGAAAAAATTCGAAGCGGAGAAGTCTGACATGCTGGCCGAAATGGAGGGGAAACCGGACCTCAAAGACGCAGTCGCGGACGGACCCATGGAGCTGAAGAAGCTGCCGACCCGCAAGCCCTTCCATCCACCGAAGCTGAAGCCTGTGGTCAATCCCTTGTACAAGGATCCGCTTCCCGGGGATTCCCAGGCGGCCAAGACCTTTGAGGACTGGGAAAAAGCCAAAGCCCACGCCAAAGCCACCCATGGCACCTTTGGCAAAGAGTCCACCGGCAGGATCGTTTGCTGTCCTGCGGGTTTTCCTTTTGTTTGCGGCAACCTCTGTTTCAGCGCCGCGGCTTTCAACGACTATCGCATCCCCTGCGACAGCAAGCTCCTCACTATGAAGCCAGAAGACTGACCTCTTCTTTTAAAGGACCTTTATGAAATCGAAAATCCTTCGAATGATCCTGGCTTGCCTTGTCATGCTGGCCCCGGCCAGGCCCTCCCTCCAGGCCGGCACAAAAGAGGATTTTGAAAAGGCCGTCAGCGACCTTCAGTCAGATCCCGGGAACATGGGACTTCGTAAGAAGATCCTTCAGCTGGCCGGAAGCTTGAAGTCCTTGCCCGAGACCCCTGAGCAGGTCGCCATCCTCCAAGGCAAGGCCGCCTACATGATCAAGAACGCGGACAGCCCTGCCGGATACCTGCCCGCGGTGGATGCCTATCAAAAGGCCAGCTTACTCGCTCCCTGGATCCCGGAACTTTACTACAACTTAGGGTTAGTGCAGGAAAAGGCCGGGGATCCGAAGGGCGCCATGGACAGCTTCAACCTTTACCTATCCTCCAATCCCGAGGCCGAGGACCGCAACAAGGTCCTGGCCCGCTTAGGAGCCTTGGAAGCCCAGCAAGAACAGCGGGCCAAGGCCGCGGTCACGGCCGGCGCCGTGCAACGCGCCAATTCCGAAGACGCTTTGAAATCGTGGCAGGGACGTAGGGACGGCCAAGCTGTGGTGGGTATCACCAGCGGAGTGATCCTTGGACTGGGCCTGATATTCAGTGTGAGCGGCCTGCTGATCGAGGATGGGGCTAAGAGCTATTCCAGCGCTGGCGTCAGGGATGGCGTGAATTACAATAAATACAGCGAGGGATCCTATTGGTCCGAAGCCAGCTACGGCCAGCATACGGATGGACAAGGCATGATGGCCGCGGGGATCACCTTCTTTGTCCTTGGCGGCGTCGGCGCGATCATCGCCCTAGCCATGGACCCCGGCCCCAAGCCGATGGTATCGCTTTTGAATTTAGAAGACGGAAAGTTATCTGCCGGGCTGCCCTTGCCCATGATCAGCCAGGATAGCTCGCGCCTCACCCTGCTTCAGGCGCGTTTCTGACCCTAGGTCAGCGCGCCACGCAGACCGTGGTCCACTTGGTCAGGCCCGGGTCCCCAACGCTAGCCACGGCCTGTAGCCGAATGACATAGATACCACTCGCCACCCGTCCTGCCCATTCATTCAAGCCCTTCCATAAAATAGTGTTATTACCCTGGCGCCCGGTCTCCCGGTAACGCCAGATGGGTTCCCCAGCCACATTGTAGATGGTCAATTCCACCTCCGCGGCATGCCCTAGGGTGTAGTAAAGGACCCCATGATCGTCAAAGGGGTTGGGATAAAAGGCCTTGATGTCGAAGACCAGCGTCTTGTCCGTCATGGTGGGACTCACGCTGAAGGTCCGAGTCACGGTCCGGGTCAGGGTAATGGTCCTGGTGGCGGTCGGGGCCTTCGTCGCGGTCCTGGTGGGACTGGGCGTCTTGGTCAAGGTTTCCGTGGGAGAGTCTGTGGCCGTGGCGGATTCCGTGAAGCTGGGCGAATCTGTGGGACTGTCGGTAAGCGTCGGCGCGTCCGTGAAGGTCTTGGTGCCGGTATAGGTATCCGATTCGGTCGGCGTGGGCGAGTCCGTGGCCGTACCCGGCACCGTCGGCGTCTCGGTGAAGCTTTGGGTTGGCGTGTAGCTAGCGCTTTCCGTGTTGGTCAGGCTGCGGGTTGGCGAATGGCTGAAGGTCGCGGTCCCAGAATAAGTGGTCGTGGGCGTGTTGCTGGGCGTCACGGTCGGGGAATTTGTGAAGGTCACGGTCCCGGAATAGGTGGCCGTCGGCGTATTGCTGGGTGTCACGGTCGGCGAATTGCTGAAGGTCGTGGTGCCGCTGAAGGTCTTCGTGCCGGTGAAGGTGAAGCTTTGCGTTGGCGAGTCGGAAAAGGTCGGGGAAGGCGTGTTCGTTGGGCTCGGGGTATAGGTCGGCGTGGCTGTCTGAGTCCCTGTAGGCGTCGGCGAGTTCGAAAAGGTCGGGGACATGGTGTAAGTCGGCGTTGGCGTGGCGGTGGAGCTGGGCGTGGGCGAGGCCGTGAAGGTGAAGCTCTGCGTTGGCGTGAACGAGGGCGTGGGCGAATTGCTGAAGCTCTGCGTAGGGCTGGCGGAAGGTGTGATCGAGCGCGTCGGCGACGTGCTGGGCGTGGGGCTAAAGGTTTGGGTGGCGCTCAAAGTGGGTGTCCAGCTGGGCGTCGGGCTGCGTGTGGGGGTGTTCGTGGGGCTGGAATTGGGCGTCGCGGTGGGACTTCGCGTCCTACTCGGCGTGGCGGTCGCGGCCGAAGCCGTGAAGGTCCTGGTTGGCGAAGGAGCCGGCCCCACCGCGGTGGGGGTCGGCAGTGGCGTGAACGGGCAATACGAGGGATCGCCCAATCGGAATTTCTGGCGAAAAAGGTATCCGTCCCCCTTGGTCACGACCGCGAAACTGGAAGTCCCCCAGAGCCAGTTGACGTTGGAGGGCGTGGTGAAGGTCATCCAGCTGTAGAGGCCTGGATTGGCGGCGCTATAGACCCCGGACCAGGCGCTGTCGTTGTAGGCATAAGTCGCCCAGCCAGCTGGATAAGTGACGGGCGGGGAGCCGCTGTCCGCGTTGCCCGCGTACTTCGTGGTGGTGCAAAAACCGTTCGACTGCACGTACTGGGTGGCGCAGCCGGAAAAATTGAGGGTCATGACCCAGGAAGACCCGGAAGAGACCCCGCCCAGATCCGTGTTGTAGAAGGCGATGATGTTGTCGCCCGTGCCCGAGGCGTTCAGCGAGGCGATGTCCGCGGCTTTCAGGGTGTAGGTCAGGTATTGGGCGGGCGAAGGACCTTTCCAGCAATAACTGCAGCTGGTGATGCTGACCCCGTTCAAATAGACGGTGGCGGTGTCATCCGCGGCCAGCAACAGGGTGCCGCTGGTCACGGTGCAGACCGCATAGGCTTGGCACGGCAAGCACAAGGCAAACCATAGTTTCAACCAAAGGCGCAACGCTGAACCTCGGGGATGGATCGGTGGAACCGGGGAGCTAGCCTTTGGTCTTAGCCTTGGCCTGTGCTTTGCCCGCGATGGCCCTGACCGCGTCCATCAAGTCGATGGGAACGGCGATGACCACGGTGTTGGAGGCGGTGGGGCCCAGGCCGTCCACGGTCTGCAAGGTGCGCAACTGCATGGCGCCCGGGCTGGCGGCCATGGTCATGGCCGCGGCGGCCAGGTTGAACGCGGCTTCCTTGTCGCCTTCGGCTTTGGTGATGGTGGCGCGCTTTTCGCGTTCGGCCGAGGCCTGGCGCGACATCATCTTCTTCAGGTCTTCGGGCATTTCAACGTCCTGGATGTTGATGCCCGTGACTTCGAGGCCCCAGCCTTTGGTGTCTTTTTCCACGGCGGTCTCGATCATCTTGGCGATCTGCTCGCGCTCGCTCAGCAACTGGTCCAGGGTCATCTGGCCGATCACATCGCGCAGGGCGGTCTGGGCGTACTGGCCGATGGCGTAGCGGTAGTCCTGCACTTTGATGAGGGCGTCGGCCACGTGCTCAACGCGGAAGAAGATGACGCCGTTGATCTTCACGGGCACGTTGTCCTTGGTGATCATCTGCTGGGCCGGGATGTCCATGGCGCGGATACGGGTGTCGATCAGCTGCACCTGCTCGATCAGGGGGATGATGAAGAAAAGGCCCGGGCCTTTGACGTC
The DNA here is from genome assembly GCA_040389285.1 of candidate division FCPU426 bacterium. Taxonomy (GTDB): domain Bacteria; phylum Oederibacteriota; class JAJYGY01; order JAJYGY01; family DAIDJD01; genus JAZKAF01. The sequence continues at coordinate 9,450 of JAZKAF010000086.1, read as the reverse complement.
GGAGAATTTGCCGAGCCGGAAGACGACACCCCGTTCCCACTGGGCAGCTAATTGGATGCCCGAAGCCAGGATGATGTCGCAGACCAGCCAGGCCACGGCCACGCTTCCGGCCATGAGCGGGCTCTGGGGCCAAAGGCTGACGGACACGGCCGCGCCGACGGCCAAAAGCACGAAAAAGATCAGGCCTGAAACGTAGTTGATCATGAAGGCGGCTCCTGGAAGGCATTTTGAACAGGGACCAGATTACACCGATTCAAGCGTGACTTCAAATCCATAGCAAAGTCTGTTAGAGTCCTGCCCTATGTCTATCCTACTTAGCTGCCAAAACCTGTCCAAGAGCTACGGTTCCAGGCCCCTTTTCGAGGGGCTTTCGTTCGGCCTTTTTGAGGGCGAACGCACCGGCCTCATCGGCCCCAATGGCGCGGGCAAATCCACCCTGCTGAAGATCCTGGCCGGCGCGGACAAGCCTGACAACGGCGTCTTGTCGCGGCGCAAGGGACTGCGCGTGGGGTACCTGCCCCAGCAGGACAACTTCGGCGAGCCGAGCAAGGGCACCACCGTGCGCCAGGCGCTGCTGGCGGGCTTAAGCGACTTAGGCCTGCAGGACTACGAGGTCGACATCCGCGTGGATGCGGGGCTGGAGGACGCGGGATTCGTCGATCCGGACCAGGAAGTGTCCAAGCTGTCGGGCGGCTGGCGCAAGCGCCTGGCCATCCTGACGCAGGTGCTGCGCGAGCCCGACCTGCTGCTGCTGGACGAGCCCACCAACCATCTGGACCTTGAGGCCGTGCTCTGGCTCGAGCGTTTCATGGAGACCCTCAGCTTCTCCTTCCTGGTGGTCACCCATGACCGCCGGTTTCTGGAGCGCGTCAGCAACCGCGTGATCGAGCTGAACAAGCGTTATCCCGAAGGGTTCTTCTCCAACCAGGGCAATTACAGCCAGTTCCTGGAAAAGCGCGAGGACCTCTTCAACGCCCAGGCCCAGCGCGAGGATTCGGTGGCCAACATCGTGCGCCGCGAGATCGAATGGCTGCGCCGAGGCCCCAAGGCGCGCGGCACCAAGCAGAACGCCCGCATTGAACGGGCCGGGGAGCTGATCGAGGAACTGGGCGAGCTGAAATACCGCAACGCCCAGGGCAAGTCCGTGGACATCGATTTTTCAGGCAGCGAGCGTCAGACCCGGCGCCTGGTGGAGGCCACCGGCGTTTCTAAGTCCCTGGGCGGCCGCAAGCTCTTCGGCCCGCTGGACCTGCTGCTGAAGCCCGGCGACAAGCTGGGCCTGCTAGGCGAGAACGGCAGCGGTAAGAGCACCCTGCTGAAGATGCTGAGCGGGGAACAGGTGCCGGATAGCGGGGCCCTGCGGCGGGTGGACCAGTTGAAGATCGTCACCTTTGACCAGCACCGCGACCAGCTGGACATGAAGCAGACGCTGCGCAAAGCGCTTTGCGAGAATGGCGACTATGTGCATTACAAGGGCAGCCCCATCCACGTGGCCGGATGGGCCACCCGCTTTTTGTTCAGCAAGGACCAGCTCGACGTATCCTTGAATCGTTTGTCCGGCGGCGAACAGTCCCGCGTGCTGATCGCGCGCCTGATGCTGCGTCCCGCCGATCTCTTGCTGCTGGATGAACCGACCAACGACCTGGACATTCCTTCCTTGGAAGTGTTGGAAACCAGCTTGGCCGAGTTCCCGGGCGCCCTGGTGCTGGTGACCCATGACCGCTATCTGCTGGACAGCGTCAGCAAGCAGATCCTGGCCTTGGACGGCAAAGGCAATGCGGAGTTTTTCGCGGATCTGGCTCAGTGGGAAGAATTCAAGGCGGATGAGAAGAAATCGAAAAAAAAGGGACCTTCGGCGTCTTCGATCGCGCCTCCGGCTCCTGCGCAGGCCCCGAAAAAGGGGCTGTCCACCAATGAATCCAATGAATTAAAAAATATGGAGAGCGCGATCAAGCAGGCGGAGGAAAAGCTGGCGGAAGCCAGGCGCAAGCTGGAAGACCCCAAGGTCGCTGCTGACGTGCCCAAGCTCCTTGAACGGCAGGAAAAAGTGGACCTGGCCCAGGCCAAGGTCGAAGCACTCTTCCATCGTTGGGACGAGCTGGAAAAGAAGCGCGCTGAAGCCTAATTACTCCTAACAAAACCTGTAAAGGGGTCGGCCCAGCGGCCGACCCCTTTTTTTTATCTCAAGAACGCCTCGGGCAAGCCGCCATCCACGTTCAAGATCTGGCCGGTGGTCTTGGAAGACGCCGAGCTCAGCAGGAAATAGGCGGCTTCGGCCTGGTCCTGGGGCGTGATGGCCGAGCGGGTCAGGGTGCGCTTGGCGTAGAAATCCGCCAGCCGATTACGCAGCTCTTCGGTGCTGGAGGATTCTTCCGCCGCTAGGTCGTACTTTTTCAGCGAGGCGATCACTCGGTCGCGCGGGAACATGGTGCTGTCCTGGATCACGGTGGCCGGCGCCAGGCCGTTCACCCGGACCAGCGGCGCCAGCTCCACGGCCAGTTCGCGCACCAGATGGTTGGCCGCCGCCTTCGAGGTGTCGTAGGCCAGCGAACCTTTTTTGCTGGCCACGGCGTTGACCGAAGTGGTTAATAACATGCTGGCGCGAAGGTCCTGGGCCAGGAATAAGGCCCGGGCCTCGTCCGCCACCAGATAAGCGCCTTTGACGTTCACGGCAAAGGACTTGTCCCACATCGGATCCGCCACCACGCCATTCGCGTCCGGGCTGGGGAAGATGCCGGCCGTGATGGCGATCTGGTCCACCCCGCCGTAGGCGAGCAGCACCTGCCGTAGCATGGCGCGCACGCTAAGCCGGTCGGTGATGTCGCAGGCCAGCGCGACACTTCCTCCGCAAGCCGATATCCCAGTCCCTGCCACGCCCAATCCCTCACCTTGCATCGCGGCCAACTCCGCCGCCGTGGTCGCCGCGGCTTCCTGGCGTATGTCCACGCAGGCCACTTGCGCGCCTTCCTTGGCGAAACGCAGGGCCAGAGCCCTGCCAATGCCGCTACCGGCCCCGATGACCACAGCGATCTCGCGGGCCGGGGGGTGTTCCGGGGGCATGCGCTTCAGCTTGGCCTCCTCCAAAAGCCAGTATTCCACGTCAAAGGCCTCTTGCGCTGGAAGGGCCTGGTACTGGCTCACCGCCTCGGCCCCGCGCATCACCTGCACCGCGCATCCGTAAAATTCAGCGGTGACCCGCGACTCGGACTTGTTCTTGCCCCAGGCGATCATACCCAGCCCGGGGATCAGGATCACGGTGGGATTGGGGTCGCGCATGGCCGGCGAATCCGGGCGCTTGCAGGCCTGGTAATAGGCGGCATAGTCCTTGCGGTAGGCTTCCAAACCCTTTTCCAGCTTCGACTTCAGCGCGTCCATGCCCTCGCTGTGATCCCAGGCCACGTAGAGGGGCTTGATCTTGGTCCGCAAAAAATGGTCCGGGCAGGAGGTCCCCAATTCGCTCAGGCGCGGGGCGTCCTGCGACTGGATGAACTGCATCAGGGCCGGATGGCTGTCCACGGTGGCGACCACGCGCTTATTGCGTGAGAGCCTGCCGCGAAGCCAGGGAAGCAATTCGGCCAGGCCTGCCTCGCGCTTGTCCGCATCCAGGTCGGCGTATTTGCGTCCGCCAAAAGCTTGCTCGCCCTTGTCGCGCGCCGCCAGGAATTTCGCGGCCTTTTCGATCATATCCAGGGTCCAGATATAACAGGCCTTGTCATCGTCCGCCCAGCTGACGTTGCCGTGTTGAGCCAGGATGAATCCGCGGGCTTTGGGATAGCGTTTGCAGGCCTCTTGCAGGCGAAGGCCTAGCTCAAAGCCGGGCCGCTGCCAGGGGATCCAGGCCACTTCTTCGCCAAAGACCTCTTTGCAAAGGGCCTCGCCGTCCTTGCTCGCGGCCAGCGCGATGATGGCGTTGGGGTGCAGGTGGTCGACGTGCGCGTGCGGCACAAAACTGAGCAGGGGCGTGTCGATGCTGGGCGCGCGCGGATTCAAGTTGAAGGTGGTGTGGGGATACTGGGCCACCATCGAATCCTCGGCCGGCGTCTTGGGCCCGCGCGGGTCCAACTTCAGGTAGCGGGGCTGCAAGGCCAGCAGTTCGTCTTGGAACAGGGAGGCGAAGTTCGCGGCCTTGGCCGTGCGCAGATCGCCGCCGCTGCCCTTGACCCAGAAGACCTCGCGCTCATCCCCGCTCAGAGGATGGCGTTCCTTCCAGATCCCGGAAGTGTTGCCTCCCGCTGTGTTGGTGATGCGCTGGTCCGCGCCCAAGATGTTGGAACGATAGATCAGGCGCTCGAGCGGCGACATCTTGGCCGCTAAGGCGTCATCCCAACTATAGTCGACATGCTTGTAAGAGTTCTTGTCAGGCATCAGTCCCTCGAACGTTTGGATTGCACAGTGGATTCATAGGCGCGGACCTTCTCGAGCCATTCAAAGTCGCCGGGCGCGCCCTGGACACGGCAAAATTCTTCCCAGACCGCGCCCCAAGGCAGGGCTTTCAGATCTTCCATCCAGCCCAGGCGCTCGTGGAAAGATCCAGCGTTTTCAAAGGCTTTTAAGCGGGCGCTGGGCTCCAAAAGGGCCATTAAAAGGGCCTTTTGCAGGGAGCGGGTGCCGATCACCCAGGCGGCCACGCGGTTCAGGGTGGCGTCAAAATAGTCCAGTCCCAAATGGCTGCGGTCCAGCAGGCCACCGCGCACCAGTTCGCGGGCGATGGATTGCAGCTCGTCGTCCAGGATCACCACATGGTCGCTGTCCCAGCGCACGCCGCGGCTGACTTGCAGCAGGATGCTGGGCACGAATTCCGCGACGCTGGAGATCTTGTCGCTGATCAGTTCGGTGGGATGGAAATGCCCCGAGTCCAGGCAGAGGCTCATGCCATGGCTGACCGCGTAGCCTAAGTAGAATTCGTGGGACCCGGTCACGTAGCTCTCTGAGCCCAGGCCGAAGAGCTTGGCCTCACAGGTGTCGATCAGCTCGGTGCGCGGGAAGGACTCGGCAAAGAGGGCGTCCAGGCTGGCGCGCAGGCGCTGGCGCGGGGCCTGCCGGTCGGCGGGCTGGTCTTTGGATCCGTCCGGGATCCACACGTTGCAGACCGAGGGCGTGCCCAGTTGCCGGCCCATGGCCGCGGCGATGCGGCGGCAGCGCTTGCCGTGCTCGACCCAAAAGGCGCGGATCTCCGCGTCGGCGTGGGACAGGGTCCATCCTGAAGCGGCTTTGGGATGCGAGAAATAAGTGGGGTTGAAATCGAGACCTAAACCGCGCGCCTTGGCCCAGTCGATCCAGCCCTGAAAATGCTTCAGCTCGATCTGGTCGCGGTCAACGGCGCCGCCGAATTCGCCATAGATGGCGTGCAGGTTCACGCGATGCTTGCCCGGGATCAGGCTAAGGGCGGTCTCCAGGTCCTGGCGTAACTGCTGGGCGCTGCGCGCCGCGCCCGGATAGTCGCCAGTGGCCAGCAACCCGCCGCCTTGCAGTTTGGAATCCTTGGACTCAAAACCAGCAACATCATCGCCCTGCCAGCATTGCAAGCTGACGGGTAAGGTAGCCAGGCGGGCAAGGGCCGCGTCCGCGTCTACCCCTAAGGCGGCGTAACGCGCTTTGGCTTCTTTGTAGGCGGGTGTGGTCTCAGGCATGCGCACTCCGTTTTTGAAGGGTCAGCTGTTGCTCGTGAAGCCGGTCCCAGTCCTGGCTGGAACGCGGGCTGTACATCAGCGGCGGAAAACTTTTCGCGACGATGCTGCGGGCTTGCTGAAGGCTTTGCAGCCTGCCCAATCCCCGGGCCTGGATCAGGGCGTTGCCCAGGCAAGCACCCTCCGCCGGCCCAGCGTGAACTTCCAAGCCGCAGGCGTTTGCCGTCATCTGACAGAGCAGGGCGTTCTGCGAACCGCCGCCCACGATATAAAGGCGCTTCAGGGTGCGTTTGCAAAGGGTTTCCAGCTGTTCTTTTGTGCGCCGGTATTCTAGGGCCAGCGATTCCATGCAGGCCCGCGCGGCCCGCGCGAGGGTGTCGGGCCGAGGCGAATCGGCCTCAACGCAGAGTTCGGCGACGGTGGCAGCCATCGAGGCTGGGTTAAAAAGGCGCGGATCCGCGGCGTTGAACACACAGCGCAGGGGTTCGGCCTGAGCCGCCTCTTCCATGAGTCCGGCGTAATCAAGGTCCGGGGCCAGCTCGGCTTTCAGGCGCTGGATCAGCCAGAGGCCCATGATGTTTTTAAGAAAGCGGGTGCTCTGATCCACTCCGCCTTCGTTGCTAAAGCCCGCTTGTCTGGCCGCATCGCTTAAAAGCGGGGACGCTAGTTCAAGGCCCATCAGGGACCAAGTTCCAGAACTCAGATAGGCCCAGTCCTCGCCGGCCGTTGCCACCGGCACGGCCACCACCGCCGAGGCTGTGTCATGGGTGGGAGGGAGCACCACCTGCACGTTCTTCAACCCCGTAGCCGCGGACCACTCGGGCAAGAGCGCTCCCAAGCAAGTGCCGGGAGCTTCGATCGCGGGCAGAAGCTCTGGACGGAGACCGACTTCGGCGCAGATCCCGGGATCCCAGTTCCGGTTGCCAAGATCCAGCAGGCCCGTGGTCGAGGCGTTAGTCCATTCTGTACGGGCCACGCCGCTTAACTTAAAGTGCCAGAAGTCGGGCAGCAAAAGCAGCTGCGAAGCTTTTTGAAGGTCCTTGCCTGCTTCGAGGGCGTGAGCCTTCAGTTGATTGACCGTGTTAAAGGGCTGGTCCTGCAAACCGCGGCGGGCGTAGCGCTCCGAGGGATCCATAAAAGAAGCGAGGGCCTGGCGTCCCCGTTCGCCGCGCGGATCCCGGTAGCAAAAGGGCTGAGTGACCAGGCCGCCTTGGGCTTCCAGCAGCGCGTAATCCACGGCCCAGGCATCCACGCCGATCGAGGCCACGGGCAGGCCCAGGGACCCAGCTTGCCGCATCCCTTCCAGGATCCCGTTCCAGATCGTTGGGATGTCCCAGCGCAGGCCATCGGCCTGGGAAAGTGGGCTATGGCTGAAACGGTGCAGGGTTTTTAGGCTCAGGCTGTTGTTTGAGTCTAGACCTACCCAGGCCACGCGGCCGCTTTCCGCGCCCAGATCCACGGCCAGACAGCCGAAATCCCCATCCTGATGTCGAAAATCCATGAGGCAGTTTACCCCAAAACACCCGTGATTTCCCGCCCGAACTGAGACTGTTGCCGCGTCCCGGCTCTGTTAGAATATCCGCCAGCCCTATCTTCTCCTCCGATCAAAGGCCACGCATGAAACCCGCGACCTGTCCCCGCTGTGACGCGCCCCTGGCTGGCACGGAAAAAGCCTGCCCGCAGTGCGGCCGGCCCGTGGCCGCAGGCCCGGCCCTGGCCAGCGTGGCTACGAAACCTAAAAATTGCCCGATCTGCAAATTGCCCCTCTACAACGCCAATATTTCAGGCAATCCCATGCTGCACTGCGCCGAATGCAAGGGTGTGGGGATGGAGCGCGACTCCATGATGAAGCTGCAGCCCTACGGCGCCAAGGAGATCGAGCTGAGCGCTGAGGAGCGCAGCTACAAACGCCCCCAGTTTTTCGAGCCCAGAAAGCGTCCGCCCTTTTTGATCTGCCCCTTTTGCTCGAAACGCATGAATGAGGCCAAGCTGGGGCCGGTTGCTACAGACCTTTGCGAAGCCTGCGACAGCCTTTGGCTGGAAGGCCCCCGGCTCAAGTCGTTTGACGAAATGGTCGGGCCTTACAAATGGCGGATGGTGAACAAAAAGAAACGGTGAAGTGATGAGCCGATCGTCCAAGGAGGCTGATGTGAGCCAAAAGCCACGACGCTATGTGGTGACCGGTGGCGCCCGGGGGATCGGGCGCGCTATTGCCGAAAGCCTGGTGAAGAATCAGAGCGCCCAGGTCGCGATCCTGGACAAAGACCAGATCCAAGGTCGCGCCACCCTGAAACGCCTAGGCAAAGGGTCGCTGTTCCAGGCTTGCGATCTTGCCGACCCTCAGCAGATCCGCGCGGCGGCGCATGACTTAAAAAAATTCGGAAAGCTGGACGGGCTGGTCAACAACGCCGGGATCGGCGCCTTCATGCCTTTGGCGAAGCTGACGGTTGAGGACTGGGACCGGGTGCTGAACGTGAACCTGCGCGCGGCCTTTCTTTGCGTGCAGAGCTTATTACCCCATTTCAAAGCCGGCGCTTCGGTGGTGAACATCGCCTCGACCCGGGCGCTGATGTCCGAACCCGGGGGCGAGGCTTATGGCGCTTCCAAGGGCGGCTTGCTGGCCCTGACCCATGCCATGGCCCTCAGCCTGGCCCCGCAAAAAATACGGGTCAACGCCGTGCTGCCGGGCTGGATCGACGTGACCGGCCTTCAGGGCAAGGCCCTGCGGCGCGCCAAGCTGAGCAGGCTCGACCACGCCCAGCATCCCGCAGGACGGGTGGGCCGGCCTGAGGATGTCGCCCAAGCTTGCGCTTTTCTGTTGGATAGTGAACGTTCCGGATTCATGACCGGCCAGCGACTGGTGCTGGACGGCGGCATGACCGTGAAGATGATCTACGCGGATTAGGGTGGTCGCATCCCGGCTTTTTTTCCCGACTTTTTCCGTTTAGGATAATTGCCATGAAACAATACCTCGATATGCTGACCCGGGTCCTGGAAACGGGCGAGCGCCGCGAAGACCGCACGGGAGTCGGCACGCTCAGCGTCTTTGGCGCGCAGGCGCGCTTTGATCTGCGCCAGGGCTTTCCGCTCGTGACCACTAAGAAAACCCATCTCCGCTCGATCATCCACGAGCTACTCTGGTTCTTAAGCGGCGACACTAACATCCGCTACCTGCGCGAGAATAAGGTCAGCATCTGGGACGAATGGGCTGATGCGAACGGCGAACTGGGGCCGGTCTACGGCCGCCAATGGCGCAGCTGGCCCTCATCCTCGGGACCCATTGACCAGATCGCCAAGGTCATCGAGCAGATCAAGACCAAGCCCCGCTCGCGGCGCCTGATCGTCAGCGCCTGGAATCCCTCCCAGGTGGACGAGATGGCCCTGCCGCCCTGTCATTTGCTGTTCCAGTTCTATGTCCACACCGACGGCCGCCTCTCCTGCCACATGTACCAGCGCAGCGCCGACTTATTTTTGGGCGTGCCCTTCAACATCGCCAGCTACGCCCTGCTGACCATGATGATGGCCCAGGTCTGCGGGCTGAAGCCCGGCGACTTTGTGCATAGCTTCGGGGATCTGCACTTGTATTTGAATCATCTGGACCAGGCCAGGCTGCAGCTGACCCGCGAGCCGCGTGCGCTGCCGACCATGATCCTGAACCCGGACGTGAAGAATATCTTCGACTTCAAATTCGAGGATTTCACGCTCACCGGCTACGACCCCCATCCGGGCATCTCCGCGCCGATCGCGGTATGAAGCTCGCCATTCTGGCGGCGATGACCGACGACTGGGTGATCGGCAAGCAAGGCCGTCTGCCCTGGCGTTT
>JAZKAF010000085.1:0-6089 GCA_040389285.1 candidate division FCPU426 bacterium | reverse complement strand
GAGTCACATAATCGGTGGAAACACGGACCGGCATGGTCAATCCCAGGTAGGCTAGTTCCCCGCCCTCAGGATCCAGCCAGTGCGCCTCGGCGAAGTAATGGTCCGCGACCGCCACGCTGACCGTGGCGCTCGAAGCCCGCGCGCCGCCTTGCTGGGGCAGGAGCGGGAAAAGCATGTGAGCTGAGAACACGATCTGCGGATCGCGCGCCGGGTCGAACCAATTCGTGGTGTCGGCGGGATAAAAGGCCGGAGTCAGCGAAGCGCAGGTCATCATCATGGAGATGACGGGGCGAACGCCCTCCTCCTTTTCCGGCACCGCGCCGAGCTGCGAAGACAAGCCCGCAAAGACAAGCAATGCGGCGATCCATCTTTTCATCAAAAGCCCTCGATCACGCGCCTGACCACGCGCCGCGCCATTTGTTCGAGCACCCGGTCAGCGGCCGCGGGCTCGTCTTCGGGCGGCACCCCGACATTGTTGAGCACATAATAGGTCGTGAACTCGCGCAATGACCGCGTGTTGGTGGAATCAAAGTCGGATGCATCGTGGCCGCTATCCAACGGCTCGGGGGTCAGGATGACCGTGCGCCGCGTGGTCCACATCAGCTTGCCGGTTTTAGCGTCCATAAAGTCAAGGTCGACCATCAACTGGAGCTTATACTGCTGAGGCACCTGATTGGCGTCACGGGTCAAAACGATGCGGTCATAGCGCTGCAGGGTTCCCTGCAGGATGGCGTCCGCCTCGCCGGCGCTGACCACTCTCAACCTGCCGTCCACGATGAAATTCTGGGTCACCTTTTGCCCCAACTGCTGGTCCACGTTAGGCTGGCTGGTCTTGTTGTCGAAGGGCGGTATGGAGATCTTCGTCAGTGAATTGGGCAGTTCCCGCCTCAACCCCGCTTCCTCACAACCACTGGACATGACCGCCAACAGGGCCAACCCTCCCAAGAGCCCGAAACCGTTCCTAGTTTTCACGCGTTTCCTCCACGACAAGGTTTACCAACTTACCGGCCACGACGATGACCTTCTTGGGGGACTTCCCGGCTAAAAAGGCCCTGATCTTTTCGTCGCTCAACGCCATCTTTTCCGTCTGGGCAGCATCCATCCCCGCGGGAGCCGACAGCTTGGAGCGCAAGCGTCCGTTGACCTGGACCACCAGCTGCACCTCGGCGGGCGCGGCCAACGTTACGTCCGCGTGCGGCCAGGATTCAAAAGCCAGGCTATGGGAATGGCCCAATCGCTCCCATAATTCCTCGGCTAAATGGGGGGCGAACGGCGCCAGCATCAGCACAAATACCTTGGCCTGGCTCCGCGATGGGACCCGTTCCCCAAAGGCATTGACCAGCACCATCAGGGCCGATATCCCGGTGTTAAAACGGAGACCTTCGATATCCTCGCCCACTTGCTTCAGGCAGCGGTGAAGAGCTCCATCCAGGTCCCGTTCTGACGCCCTGGCGGCATCCAAAAGCTCGGGGCGGCAGGCGCCCTCGCCGTCTCCAACGATAAGATGATGGGCCCGCTTTAGAAAGCGGTAGGTCCCATTGATGCCGTTGGTGTCCCAGACCTTCCCCTGCTCCAGGGGCCCCATGAACATCTCGTAAAGGCGGAGGCTATCGGCCCCATATTGGGCGACCAGGGTGTCAGGGTTGATCACATTGCCAAGCGACTTGCTCATTTTCGCCTGGGTGACCAACAGCTCCTCGCCGCTTTCCGGATGGGTGGGCTTTCCCGATATCCAGCGGACGTCGTCGGTCTTCACCACGGATCCAGAAACCGTCTTGTAGGAAGTCCCGCCGATCATCCCTTGGTTGAACAACTTACGAAAAGGTTCTGTCTGCGACACTAATCCAAGGTCAAAAAAGACCTTGTACCAGAAACGCGAATATAAAAGGTGCAAGACCGCGTGCTCAGCGCCGCCGATATATAGATCGACCGGCATCCAGTAATCAGCTTTGTCGCGGTTCCAGGGGGCGTTCGCATTGTGGGGATCAGTGAAACGCAGAAAATACCAGCAGGATCCCGCCCATTGCGGCATCACGTTCGTTTCCCGCACTCCCTCAGGCGTCGTCATCCAGTCTTTTGCCCTGGCCAAGGGAGCTTCGAATCCCCCGGTCGCTCGGAACGACTCCATCTCCGGAAGGCTGATCGGAAGGTCATCCTCGCCGACCAACAGAGCGCGCCCCTGCTTATCAAAGACCACAGGAAAAGGCTCGCCCCAATAACGCTGCCGCGAAAAAAGCCAGTCCCGCAGCCGGAAACGCACGACCCGCTTTCCGATCGCGCGAGCCTCCAGCGTTTGGATCATCGCCTCCTTGGCTGAGGCCGAGTCGAGCCCATCCAGCGGGCCGGAATTCACGGCGATCCCTTCGGCGTCCATGCAACCTTCGGGCGTGGATCCGTCCAAGGGACGGACGACCGCGACGATCTTCAAGCCCATGGCCTTGGCGAAATCGTGGTCACGTAGGTCGTGGGCCGGGACCGCCATGATGGCTCCAGTTCCGTATCCCGCCAGGACATAGTCCGCGACCCAGATGGGAATGTCAGCGCCATTCACCGGATTTTTCGCGTAGGATCCGGTGAATACCCCGGTCTTTTCCTTGGTGTCGGCCATGCGCTCCCGTTCGCTACGCCGGCTCGCCTGTTCAAGGTAGCCGGAAACGGCGGCTTGCTGATCCGGGCTGGCCAAACGGCGGACCAGCGGATGTTCGGGCGCCAGCACAAGGTAGGTGGCGCCGTAGAGGGTATCGGGACGGGTCGTGAACACCCGCAAGCGTTCGCCCTGACAGGTCCCGCCGCTCACCTCGAAATCCAGATCCGCTCCTTCGGAACGTCCTATCCAGTCTTCCTGCATCTTGATGATGCCATGGGGCCAATCCAAGCCTTTCAGATCGTCAAGAAGACGCTGTGCGTAAGAGGTGATCCGCAGCATCCATTGCCGCATGTTGCGGCGCACACAGGGGAACCCACCCACCTCGCTATTCCCTTCGCTATCGACCTCTTCGTTGGCGAGCACGGTCCCGAGCCCCTCGCACCACCACACCGCCGCCTCGGCCTGATAGGCCAGCCCTTTTTCAAAGAGTTTCCTGAAGATCCATTGGGTCCAGCGGTAATACTCGGGATCGGATGTGGCGATCTCGCGATCCCAATCATAGGAAAACCCAAGACGCCGTATCTGGGCGCGAAAAGTCTCGATATTTTTTTTTGTCGTCACTGCCGGATGCTGCCCGGTCTTGACCGCATACTGCTCCGCAGGCAAGCCAAAGGAATCCCATCCCATAGGATGCAGGACGTTGAAACCTTTCATCCGCTTATAGCGGGCCAAGATATCGGTGGCCGTGTAACCCACGGGATGACCCACATGAAGGCCGTCTCCCGAGGGATATGGGAACATATCCAGGAGATAGGACTTGGGACGCGAGGCATCGAACCCGGGGTCCCCGGGATCCAAAGCGCGAAAAGTCTTGTTTTCCAGCCAAAAACGCTGCCACTTGGACTCAATGGCCCCGGGGTCATAAACGGACAAAGCTAAACTCCGAAAAATCAGTATTTAACTAATGAATCTGGCGATTATAGCAAAGGGGCCAAAGCAGGGCAATGGCGCCCGCAGGCGTTCAGTCCGGACTTAAGCGCCAATACGGCGGCCATCGACGCTCGAGACCTTGAGAAGGCCCCGGAGGGACGAACAGACCCAGACCCGGTCCGCGGCATACAGGTCGTAGCGGGTCAGGGGGATCTCCATGACCCGCTTTCCCCGGGACTTCCAGCGCCGGATCAGCGCCGCCCGGGTGGTGCCTTCCAATACCCCCAGTGAAAGCGGAGGGGTGAAAAGGATCCCCTTTTTCTCAAGCGCGATGTTGCTCCAAATGCCCTCGGCAACGTAGCCCCGGGCGGTGAGGCGTAATCCGTCTTCCGCAATATCGACGATGTTCTCGGCAGCAAGCTTGTTGGGGAGCATCGAATTGGCTTTGAGCCTGGCTTGAAGGCTGTCCGGCCCATAGTGGCTCACCGAGCTTGTCATCAATCGGATCCCTTTGACGAGCCATTCCTTTGGCAGCGCCTTGAGGCGGAAAGGATGGATCAGCCAGGCGCCATCCCGGAAATAGCGGACACGAAGATTGCCTTCCCGAAGTCGGTTCAACCCCAGCAGACGCCGGCAGGTCCCCTCAAAAAACCCGAGATCCGGTTCTCGCATCAGCAGGGCAAAAGCGCCCTCCCGCAGCCGCGCCTTATGCTCACGGATCGCTTTTATCTTTCCACGGGTCACGCGCATGTTCTCGACCAGAGCGCTGCCCTCGAAATACCGCCTTTCGCCGAGAGGCACCTTCCCAGCGGTTTCCGCGATGAAGTTCCCGTTCCAAAAGATCTTCACCGGGGCGAGGTCTCCAGGGCCAGGCGTAGTGCGGCTCCTTTTTGCATGGTCTCTTCCCATTCAAGGTCAGGATCGGAGTCGGCCACGATGCCGCCACCCACTTGCCACCATGCCCTGCCGCGGCAAAGTAGGATCGTGCGGATCAGCATGTTGAATCCGGCCTTTTTGTGTATGGGATCCCAAAAGCCCAGGCTCCCGGTGTACACGCCACGGCGCCCCTTTTCCAACTCGGCGATCACCTGCATGCAACGCACCTTAGGCGCTCCGGTGACGGAGCCACCCGGGAACGCAGCGCGGAACAAGTCGGCCAAGTCCTTGCCATCCCGCAGGCGTCCTTCAACGCGGCTGACCAGATGATGGACATGGGAGGCGCTTTCGAGTTTCATAAGATTTTCGACCTTCACGCTTCCCGGTTCACATACACGGCTGAGGTCGTTCCGCTCTATATCCACCGTCATCACGTGCTCCGCGCGCTCCTTTTCGGAGATAGAATGTCCGGCGCTGGCCGCTGAACGGGGGATGGTGCCTGCGATGGGGTGGGTTTCGACCCTGTCACCATCCTGCAAGAAAAGGCGCTCGGGCGAGGCCGAAACGATCTGATAACTGCCTAGGTCCGCGAAAGCGGCAAAGGGGCTGGGATTGATCTGTCCCAGACGGCGGTATAGATCCCACGCTTTTCCCGAGTAGGGGGCCGAAAGCCGGTGGGAGAGATTGACCTGAAAAATATCTCCAGCCGCGATATATTCCTTGGCCCGCTGAACGGTCTCGCAGTAGCGTTTTCTATCGGAGCTGTCCGTGACCTCGAGGCGCCGGGGCCGGGCCAACGCCGAGGGTTGGCTATCGTTGTGAACCGCACGATCTAGGCGTTTGGCGACGTTCCCGCGCCACTCCTCGATCATCTCCTCGACCCGAAGGAGCGGAAAATCCCCTTCCTCGGACCCTTTCAGGCCAAGGGCGCGCTCGTATTTTTTATAGAAAGCGGACCCAGCCAGCGACAGCCTGAACCGCCAAACATCCATTTCCGGATCGAACCAGCACCATTCGCCGGGCAGCATCAGATACCAATCGGGCAACCCCACAGGGTCTTCTCCGGAAACCGGCTGTCGATCGAACGCCGCCCCAGCCTCATAGGAAAGCCATCCCATCAAGGGCGTCAGTCCAGGTTCGTTTTCAGAGACACCCTGAGCCCCGAAGACCCTGCCCAAGGTCGCAAAAACCTGGTCAGGAGCCGACTCCAAGTCCCTGGCAAGTCCGCCGGAATGCCAAACACCCCGGTTGCCCCGCGCCAAAAATGAAAAAAGCGGATCTCCCGCCATCAGCGAGATCCGCTTCGATCCAAGGTCCCCTTGGGACTCCAAAAAAAAGAACGCTCCCGGATGGGAGCCTTTCGGCGAAAGGGTCGCCTCGGCGAGTCCCTGCGCGCTGAACCCATGGGCAGAAGCCCTTATCTCCGCCACCACCCCGATGCCCCGCCGCAAAGATTCGTGCCAATCGCCCGGCAGCACGACGGCTGGGGCGGACCGGGTCATGACATGGACATCTTCAGGATCTTGTAATGGGTGACACCAGCGGGAGCGGTGACTTCGACCTCGTCATTCTTGGTCTTTCCGATCAACGCTTTCCCGATGGGCGAGGTGATCGAGAGCTTTCCCGCGCTGAAATCCGACTCTTCCGGCGCCACCAACTGGAAGCTGACCTCTTTGTTCAGCTTTTTATTGAGCAG
>JAZKAF010000084.1:0-6669 GCA_040389285.1 candidate division FCPU426 bacterium | reverse complement strand
GGTCGGGATCCGAGGCCGGGCCAGTAAAGCGCGCCAGCCAGGGCCAGAGCACGGCGTCCGGGGCGACCAGGCTGAGGCCCTCCATCAGGTCGGAGCGCTGGCCCAAAAGGAAGTAGACCAGGTACGAGAGCGAGAGCGCGACCAGCACGATGCCGGGGGAGCCTTGGAAGCGGCAGAAATAGTAGATGATGAACGGCAGGCTCCAAAGGTACCAGCCGGGCATGGGCGGCACGAGAAGCACGAAGGCGCTGAAGGCGATCCCTAAAAAGAGCAGGGTCAGATCCCAATTGTGCCGAGGATAGGCCGCATATTTGAAGAAAACAAAGAACAGCGCCGCGGGACAGAGCAGGAAGGCGGCGTTCCATTTGCCCATGGGCACGGCCAAATTGAAGATCCAGGACTGCTCTTCCGCATGGACCACCATGGAGCGGAAAGCGGGGTCCAGGTAATAGGGCGCCACAAGCAAGGCCCAGACTCCCACGGCCAGAGCGGCCAGGCCCGCCAGCCTGGGCAAAGGCACCCGGGCGCGCATGAAGACCAGCAAAAAGGGAAAGGCGATCCAGAGATGGCTTTTGGTGGAGAGCGCCGCGCCAAAGACCAGCATGGCCTTGCCATAGGAACGGCTTTCAACCAGGTAAAGCGACACGAAGAAGAGCGCGGTGGGGACCATGTCCAGCTGGCCATGGAAATAGCAGACATAGAACACGATGGGCGAGCACCAGTACCAGCGGCGCACCACGGGAAGCCGGTCGCGGAACCAGAGCCCCAGCACCGTGTAGAGGGCCAGGTCACCCGCCAGCAGGGGCAAGCGCATGAGGAAGAGCTTGAAGGGCGTTAGGAGCGGTCCGCCGTCGGTTAGGATCGGCCAGGCCAGGATGCGCGGAAGACTCATGACATAGAGCATGCCGGGCGGATAAGGGAAGGCCTTGATCTGGCCGATCTGGTAGAAATGGCGCCAGGGATCGCTGAAGCCCGAGGACACGAAATAGTCCACAAACGGCAGGAACCACGCGGTCATGACCTTGGTGGCCAGGAAGGCGCCGGCCATCAGCTTGAAAGCCAGCACACCCAGGAACAGCGGATGTCCGTAGAGCTCCTTGGACATCCAAGAGCGGCTATTTTTGAATGGCTCAGCCATCATGGCGCTCGAAAGAAAAACGTAACTTGAACAGGTACAGGGCCACCCGCAGCATGGTGCGCCAGCGGGAGAAAAAGGTGGCGGCCCATTTGCTCTGGCCATGCGCCCTTGCGCCGAAGACCACCGGCACGGTGATCAAGCGGTAGCCAGCGCTCAAGGCCCGCTGCATCACATAGACGTCGAACTCGAAGCCGTAAGGCGCCCGGCCCAGGCGTTCCATCAGTTCGGCTGGGAACAATTTGGGCTGGGCGTTGATGTCGGTCATCTTGCGCCCCAGCACCACACTTGCCAAAACGCTCATGGCGTTGGTGACCCATTGCTGGGACCTTTCCCTGCCCTGGCGTTTGCCCTTCACAAGGATAGAGCCGCCGCCCGCTTGACGGTAGGCGTCGTAGGCTTGAAAGACGCTAGCGGGATCGCACTGCATGTCCGCGTGCGAAAAGGCCAGCACCTCGCCTTGCGCGGCCTTGAGCCCGGAAAAAATGCCGAAGCCATAGCCCCGGTTCTTAATCACCCGCACGCTGCGAGCGAAAGCGTAGGCCGGCTTGGCCAGCTCTTTTTTCAAGACCGCGGCGCTATCGTCGGTGGAACCGTTGTCCACCAGCACTAACTCGAAGGCCAAGCCCTTGGGAGCCACGGCTTTGTAACGTCGCAGCAGCAAGGGTAGGTTCGCGGCCTCGTTGTAGCAAGGCAGCACCACGGAAAGCCGAGGGCGCTTCATCGCCCAGCCGTTCTTTGAAAGTGCCCTTCCCAATACTGCCAGGTCTTCAGGTCGTCGGGCGTGCCCCAGCAGAGGTAGCGTTGCACGTCAAAGATCTTGGCCCGCCTTTCCTGCTGTAGCAGCAGGTTGATCGCCGCATCCACATAGAACTCGTTGTTCACGCGGATATTCTTGCTGACCATGGCCTCGGCCGCTTCGAAAAAGAAACGGGCCTTTCTGAACCAAAAGCTGCCGATGACTCCCGGATCGCGCTCGGGCTGATCGCTGATGGGTATTTTTACGGACACTTCCGAGACCCATCCCGCATCGTCCGTCCTGACCCAGCCATAGGCCTTGGGATTGCGCCAGGCTCCGGGATGGCCGCGGAAAGTCCAGACCACGCAGTCCACTGACTTGTCCGCTACCAGAGCGGCGAAAGCCGCTTCATCCCAGACCATACCGTTGTCGCAGGCGCCGATCATCAGGGGCGCTTCCGGGTCCAGCAGATCCTTAGCCAAAAGGCAGGTGCTGGCCTGGCCCTCGGTCAAAGCATCCAAACTAAGGATCTGGGTACCCGCTCCAAAACGGCCCTTGAGCGCGGCCTCCAGCGGAAAATCCCTCAAGTGCTCCTTACGGCAGACGAAGACGTGCTTTTTCATCTTTGGCAAGGACCCCGCCGCGCGCAGCACCATGGGCTCGCCCGAGACCGGGATCAGCGGCTTGACCAAAGGGTATCCTTCAGCCACAAAGCGCGCGCCGGATCCGGCCATGGGCACCAACACCGAACCCTCGAAATCGATCTCCGGCTTGAAATCCCGCTCATTCTTAAAATAGTCGGACCAAGCCTGGTATTCGCGCAGGTCCTGGGGCGTTCCCCATTGCAGCATGACCGGGATCTCGGGGATCCAGGTCTTCAGCCCATCGCGCTGCATCAGGTTATAGACCAGGCTGACGTAGTACTCGCCGTTCAAGGCTTGGCCCGGATCAGCCTGCAGCTCGGCGAAATACTTCTTCACCATAGCGCCGCGGCGGAAGTAATAGGTGCCGCAGCTGGCGTATTCATCCATGCGATGCGCGGTGAAGGGTTTCTTTTCCTGGATCTCGAGCATCCAGCCCTTGGATTCGCGCATGTAAGCGTAATTCGTGGAGCCGAGGCAATGGGGATGGAATCCCCGGTAGGCCGGCACCGCGCCATCGCAAGCGTTCTCGGCCAGCTGGCGCTTCACCGCGGGCCAATCCCACTCCACGCTGAAATCGCAGTAGTTCACCACCACCGGTTCGTCGTCTTTGATCAGCGCCGCGGCTTGCAGCACCGCGTGCACGGGCCCAAGCTTGTGCGGGGCGATCGCGACAATGCGCGCAGCCGGCGCGATGCGGCGCAGCACGGCCTCGAGCCCGGTCTCACGCAAATGGGTCTCGCTGCAGATGAAGACGAAGTCGCTTTCGCCCGGGAACATGCCCACCACATGCTCGATGATGGGCTTGCCATCGACCTGGATCAGGGGCTTGGGCAGGGTGTAACCCGCCTCGATAAAGCGCCGTCCGGTTCCGGACATAGGGATGACGACCTTCACGCCAGGCCCTGCCTGTATTTTTCGCCTTCCATCCCCAGCAAAGCCGCGCATTGCTCCGAGCTCAAGGGCTCCAGGACACCGGCGCGCGAGGCGAGCAACGTGGCTTTCGCGTTGGCTGCGCGAAGATCCACCGCATCCGGGTAGATCACGTCGTCGGGGCAGAGCGGCTGCCAAGGCAGCGCTTCTTCCATCCCATCCAAAGACCCCAAAGCTGCGGAGCAGGCTTCCTGCGCGCGGCGGATAAGGTCAAGAGCCTGGGACGCGTTGTCGGCGTAGGCGATCACCCCGTGGTTCTTCATGATGACCAGGTCTGGCTCGGGCGACACCGATCCCAAGGCGCTGGCCACCAAGCGCGCCAGGGCTTGTCCAGGAGGACGGTAATCCACCCAGGCCCAGCTCAGGCCGCTTTTGGCGAAAGTCCGGCTGAACCACTCGCGTCCGTTCGCTAAACTAGCCCCGGCCAATAGCTCCACCACGTGCAGATGCAGGCAGACCCGCTTGCCCAGCAGATGGAACCCGGCCTCCAGCGAAGGCCGTCCTGCCGGAGATCCCGGCAAGATCGCCTTGAGCATGTCCTGTCCTGCCAGATCCTGCTGCTTGGCATGGGGCAAGCTGTCGTAGCGCGTGTCATCCAGGACCGCGCGCGCGGCCTTAAGATCCAGGGCCACCCAACCTTTTTGCATGTCCATCTCGGAAAGGCGACAACCCGAGGCCTTGATGTAGATCTTTTCCCCGGATTTCACCGAGACATTCCCACCCGCGGCCTGGGCCCAGTCGGGCCGGAATCCCGCCTCCCTGGCCATGGCCAGCAATTCATCCAGGTCTTGCATGTCGTTCAAGCCCAGTCTTCGGGAAAATCCGTGCAAACCGCGTCGATGGGCATGCCCTGAAGCGCGGCACGGTAAGCCGGGATCGCGGAGCGGCCATGGCCCTGCAGTTCGGGCGAGACCAGGCAGATCTTGAAATGCCGCTTCAAAGCCGCATAGCTGACGGCATCCAGCGGAAGCCGGGTGAAGCAATCCACCCAGACCCAGTTGGCCAAGCCGGCAAAAGCCAGGGCCGACTCGATCGGCTCGAATTCGGAAAAACGAGGGGCCAGCTGCTTCACTCCGGAACGCGCCAGCTTGACCAAGGTCGGTGCGGCGCAATCCAGGAAGAAGAAATCTTTAACGCCATAGCGCGCGGCTAGCTCAAGGATCTGGGTTTCCAAGCCATCGCACTTCACGTTAAAGGCGCAGAAAGCGTGCCTGTAGCCCTTGAGAAAAGCCTCCAGGCTCTCGCCGCCCAGCAAGGGGTCGTGCACCAGCCGCAGATCCCCGTCATAGTCCCGGATGTCGATCTCGATGCCATGCCCGGCCGGAACTAAAGCCAGCTGCGCCGCCGTGTTAACGCGGTGTTCGATGATCAGCACGGAAAGCCTCAGCCCTCGCGCCGCGGCCGCATGGCGGGACGCTTGAAAGCGGGGTCCTTGCGGATATAAAAACCGAAACAATAGGACAGATTCAAAGGCACAAAAGGCTCGACGAATAAGCTGTAAAGAATGCGCACGGGCAGGCTGACGCGCTCCGTGGCGAACATCTCGTTGCTCTTAGTGACCTTGACCACCTTGAAGCCCTGTCGGGCCAGCATCTCTTCCCATCCCTGGCGGGTCTCGAAATGCTCGTACTCGTTCTGGCCGGCCTCGTGGGGCGTCTCGCCGGTCTTCCAGACCAGGTAGAGGTAGCCCAAGAAAAACAGGTTGGGGACATAGACCAGGGCCAGGCCGTCGTCCTTCAGCACCCGGTGGATCTCGGCAAGCCCCTGTTCGGAATCAGGGTAGTGCTCCAAAGATCCCAGGCAGGTGACCACGTCAAAGCTTTTGGCCGCGTAGGGCTGTTTAAGCGCGTCGCCGACATTGACTTTAGCCTCGGGCACCCGCGCCGCGGACTGCGCCACAGCGTAGGCCGAATGGTCCAGGCCTTCCAGCTTCAGGCTGGGGTCGTATTCACGCGCGGCCTTCAGGAAATATCCCAGGCCGCAGCTGAGGTCCAGCACCCGCGCGCCGGGCTTGGGAGAGAGCTCCCTGAGCCAGCGCAAAAAGATGCGGTGGGTCTTTTGCCGCACCGGATGATCCTCGGGCATCTCATCGGAATGCTGATGGTAGCCGTCGTAGAACTCGGCCGCTTTTTTATTCTTGAGCATAGTCACCGTCCCAAAAGGTCCTTACCAGAAATCCAAGATCGTCGACGCCAGCACCACGGTGTTGGCAAAGAGCAGGGCCGACGCTAAAAAAAGCAGGGGCAGGTTCAGGGCCTCCGTCACCGGAGCATCTTCCTCGGCGGCGCGTGGTCCCAGCACAAAGGGCACGCTGCAGAGCACGAAGATCAGGATGGAGTACTGGAACATGCGCTGGGCCTCAGCCGCACCCAAAGACATGAAAACCACCAGCCCCAAAAAGAGCAGTCCCGAGACCAGAAGGCCGTCGCGTCCGTCCAGATTTTTGGCCGCGCGAGCCGCGCGGATCAGCAGGATGGCTAATAACGGCAGGCCGCAGAAGGCGCAGATCAAAAAGGCGTCCAGCCAGACCCAGGTGGCGTAAGGCCGCACCGAAGGCATGCTCTTTTGGATGCCCAACCCGGAATTCGTCACGCGCAAGTAAACGAAACGCCCGCCCGTGGCGGCCCAGAGCAATAAGTGCATCAGCAGCGTCGAGGCCAGGAAGATCCCGCCGGTGATGCCGATACGCGTGAACCAGTCTTTGAGTCCGGTGGCCCGCTTGAGCGCCAGCCAGCCCACCCAGAGGCCGCAGAACAGCAGGGGCAGCATGACGCCCGGCGTCAGCAGCATGGTCAGGAAGAGGAAGCGCCCTGCCCTGCCCGCCCAGTTGATGCGCTTCTTTAAACCCGGTCCGTCTTCTTCCAGGGAACGTTGCAAGAAATAGAGGATCCAGGCCAGCATCATGGTGACCAGGCAGTCGATGCCCCCACCGGACAGCAATAACTGCACGGGCGAGAAAAGATAGAGCAGTCCCGCGGCCAGGCCGGCCCAGCGGCTGCCGAAAAGCCGCTTGGCGATCAGGAACACAGGCACGAAGGCCAGGGCTGCCAGGGCCATGATGGCGTAGGCTACGCGCAAGGGATCCCGGCCCACCAACTTGATCAAAAAGACGTAGAGCAGCTCCGGGCCAAAGGGATGCGTTTCGGCGTGGGTGCTCAAAGTCCCCTGCAGCTTGTTGAAATCCAGCACAAAGTTCCAGAGGCCATAGGCCTCGACCCGGG
>JAZKAF010000083.1:0-5742 GCA_040389285.1 candidate division FCPU426 bacterium | reverse complement strand
GATCAGCTCGGTGACTGTGGGGTGCTCGCCGCAGACCGGGCAGTCCTTGTCGCGGCGCAGCTTCAGTTCCCTGAAGCTCATATCCAGGGCGTTGTAGAGCAGCAAGCGACCGATCAGGGGCTTGCCCGCGCCGATGATCAACTTCACCGCCTCGGTGGCCTGGATCAAGCCGATGGTGCCCGGCAGGATGCCCAGCACGCCGCCTTCGGCGCAGGACGGCACCATGCCCGGGGGCGGGGGCTCGGGATAAAGGCAGCGATAGCAGGGGCCCTCATGGGGCTTGAACACGGTGACCTGGCCATCGAAGCGGAAGATGGAACCGTATATATTGGGCTTGTTCAGCATCACGGCGGCGTCATTGACCAGGTACCGGGTCGGAAAATTGTCCGTTCCATCGATGACCATGTCGTAATTCTTCAGGATATCGAGGATGTTGTGGCGGGTGACCGGTTCCTTGTAGGTCTCGACCACGACATTGGGATTGATCTCCGCGATCCGCGCCTTGGCCGAATCCACCTTGAGCTGGCCCACGCTCTGGGTCGAATGGATCACCTGCCGGTGCAGGTTGGTGTGGTCCACGACGTCAAAGTCCACCAGTCCCAGCCGGCCCACGCCGGCTGCCGACAAATAGAGCCCGAGGGGCGAACCAAGTCCGCCCGCGCCGATCAGCAGGATGGAGGCGCTCTTGAGCTTTTCCTGGCCGGCCATTCCCACTTCGGGCATGATCAAATGGCGGGAATAACGGAGTATTTCTTCGTTTGTGAGCTTCATGTTCACCCTCTAACCGAAAATTTTAAGGTCGCCCAAGGGGCGTCCCACGCAGGTCAGACGCCAGCCTTCTTCCATCTCGGAAGAAGAAAGAGCCAGCATCTCTTCGCAATCTACCTGGCCTTCCGCTTTCAAGGCGCAGGTATGGCAGGTGCCTCCCTGGCAGGAAAAAGGGATGTCAATGCCCGCCTGCTGCGCGGCTTCCAGGATGGTCTGGTCGGGGGAGCATTGGACTGTTTTTCCGGACAGGATAAATTCGATCTTAAACGGGGTCATCTGCTAGAGCAGGGCCCTCACTTTGGCAGCCATCGCCTGATACGTGGCGTCGTCCAGCACCGGTGAACAAGGCAGGGCTTTGATCTGGGGAGCTTGCAAGTCCACCCAGCTCTTGCACCCGGTGTACTCTTCCATCACTTCCAAAGTCAAAGGGGTCTCGAGCTTGTAGACCCTCAGCAGCAGCAGCCACAGGGGCTTGGAGGCCTGGTAGGTCCAACGGTACTCGATGCAGGACTCGCTCCAAACATGGTTGGCGGCCTGGCGCTGGATCGGCTCCATGCTGGTCATGGGCACGGCTTCTTCCACGTTCGCCCAATACTTCAGCACCACCTCGCCAAGGTCCGGCTTGGCCGCAAGGGATTCGGCCAGCAGAGCCTGGAACTCGGGCTTGATGCTGGCGTTATCCTGGTGCTCGTAGGTGGGGAACAAAAAGAAATTGGGGTGCTCGACCTTGAACTCGTGGCCCTTTTCGCTGATGCCGCCTTTGCGAAAAAGCATCACCTGACGGCCCGTTCCCAGGGCCTCACAGCTGACCGCCCATTCCTTGAACGCGGCGAGTCCTTCGGTTTTGGTCAATACGCTTTGCATGGTCTTGTCCTTGAAAGTTGTCTTTATTCCGCGGCCGGGGCTGGGGCAGCGGCGGCGGGAGCAGGAGCCGCGGCAGGCTTCGGGGCCGCCGGAGCGGCGGGGGGCGCGGAGCGCATCCCGTTTTTCACGAACTGGGTGTAAGAGTCCTTTGGGATCGGGGCGGCTTTTTGCCCGGCATCCGCCTTGATAAAGACCTTATATCCCGCAAAGGCTTTGTCCTGGCTCAAGTCGATCAATTGGTCGCCCTTGATCTTGTATTTTGAATTGCAGCGGGTGCACATGATATGCAGTTCGCCCTGGACCTGGTAACGCGAAATGGTGACCTCGGTCTTGCAATCGGGACAGGTGAAAACCTTGTAAACAATGTCATTTTGAAGGCCGATGACCGGGGATAGGCTGTCTTTGGCTAGCAGGGCCATGAAATCCTCTGATATGGGAAAAATCGAAAATAAAGGGTTCTACCCCGCTTGTCAAGGCCCCCTGACGACGGCTCTTGAAGGCCCCGGCCCCCTCTCCTATAATCAGACATACGCAATTTTTTTAACGGGGATTTCATGCAAATTCGTGAATTTGGCTCGTCCGGGGTCAAGGCCTCGGTGGTAGGTTTTGGGGTTTGGACCGTGTCGATGCCCTGGTGGGGCATCAAAGACCGTGAATTCGGCAAAAGCCTGCTGCAAAAGGCCTTTGACCGGGGTCTGACCCTTTTTGACACGGCCGATACCTATGGCAACGGCGAAGGCGAGATCATCCTGGCGGAAACCCTCGGTCAGCACCGCGATAAGATCACGATCTCCACCAAGTTCGGTTACGACTGGATGAACACCCCGGCCGAAGCCCGCAAAGGCCAGCAGGAACTGCCCCAGAATTTCTCGCCCAGTTTCGTGCGCGCGGCGCTGGAAGGTTCCTTGAAGCGCCTGGAAACCGACCACATCGACCTTTACCAGGCCCACAACGCCAAGATGACGACGATCGAACAGGACGACCTTTTCGCCCTGATGGAACAATTCAAGCAAGAAGGAAAAGTGCGGGCCTACGGCGTGGCGCTGGGACCGGCCATCGGCTGGGAGGCGGAAGGGGTCAAGGCCCTGAAGACGCGCAAGATGGACTGCATGATGATCATCTACAACCTCCTGGAGCAGCATCCGGGCCGCAGCTTCATCGCCGGTGCCAAGGCCAGCGGCTGCAGCCTGATGGCGCGCGTGCCGCATTCCTCGGGCATGTTGGAAGGCCAATACAACAAAGACACGAAATTCGACGCCAACGACCACCGCTCCCACCGCAAGCGGGTCTGGTTGGAGCAGGGACTGCAGAAGATCGAACAGCTGAAATTCTTGACCGAGGGGAAGAACCGCAGCCTGGCCCAGGTGGCCTTGCTCTATATCCTGGCCCATCCGGAACTGACAGCCACCTTGGCGAACATCTACAACGAAGCGCAATTGGAAGAATTTGCCGCGGCCGGTGACATGGCTCCGCTGACGGTGGATGAGGTCACGAAGATCGACGCCCTATTCGATTCGAACTACGGCCTGCCCGTGGACTTGAGCACTGATAAGGTGCCGGTGGCCGGGTGATCCATCCGCTAGGGGCGGGGCTTGCAGGCCCGCCCCTAGGCTCCGGTGATCGCGTCCTTGCGTCCTTCCAATTCCTGCCATTTATCGAAGCTCGCCTCCAATTCATCCTTTAATTTGCTGTAGCGTTCCGAGAGCAGCTTCATCTTGTCCGGACGCTTGCTAAGATCCGGGTCCAAGAACTCATCCTCCATGGCCTTTTTCTCAGCTTCCATTTTGGCGATGGCTTTTTCCAGCTCCTCCTGACGCTTTGCCAATTGCGAAGCGGCCTTGGCCCGTTCGCGGGAGTCGTCCACCGGAGCCGCCACCACCACAGCTGGCTTAGCCTTCGGCTTGGGTGCCGCCGCGGCCAGGGAGTCTTTCTCTGCTTGCTGGCGCTTTTTTTGCTCCAGGTATTCGGAATAGTTGCCGTCGTAAAAATTGATCCGGTCCCCGTCGATCTCCCAGATGCTGGTCACTTCACGGTCCAGGAAATAGCGGTCATGAGAGACCGTCAACAGGGTCCCTTCGAACTCATCGAGGGCCGTTTCCACCACTTCCCGGCTTTGGATATCCAGATGGTTGGTGGGTTCGTCCATCACCAGGAAATTGGGGCCCGCGATCATCAGCTTGCAGAGCATCAGGCGGGCTTTTTCGCCGCCTGACAGCGAACTGACTTTTTTGTCGATGTCAGGGCCCGAGAACAGGAAACGCCCGCCAAGGCCCCGGATACTCTGCTGGCCCTCGCCGGGCAGCAGGCTCCAGATCTCCTCCATGGCGGTCTTGCCGGGATCCAGGGAGCTCTGGAGCTGGTCGTAGTACCCCAGGCCCACGCCGTGGCCCAGCTTGGTCTGTCCCGAGCTCGCCTGGTCCTTGCCCACCAGCAGCTTGATCATGCTCGACTTGCCGCTTCCGTTCGGGCCGATCAACCCCCCGCGGTCGCCGCGGTAGACCACCGCGTCAAAAGGCTTGAACAGGGTGCGCGCGCCAAAGGCCTTGCTGAGGCCCTCGACCTTCAAGACCTCCTTGCCCGAAGCGCCCTTGGAATGGATGGCCAGGCTCACGGCCCGCTTCTTTTTTTCAGGGCCCTCCACGCGTTCCAGGCGGCTGAGCAGCTTGCGCCTGCCCTGGGCCTGCTTCGTGTTCTGGCCGGCGATGTTGCGGCGGATAAAGTCTTCGGTGCGGGCGATATAGGCCTTCTGCTCGGCGAAGTCCTTGGCCTTCTTCTCTTCCTCTTCCTCTTTAAGGGCCTTGTATTCGGTGTAGTTGCCGGGATAGCTGGCGAGCCTGGCGTCCCGCAGTTCGACGATCTCTTCGGCCACATGGTCCAGGAAATAGCGGTCGTGCGAGATGCAGATCATGCTGCCGTGATAGTCCTTCAGGAACTCCTCCAGCCATTCGCACATCATGGTGTCGAGATGGTTGGTGGGCTCGTCGAGCAACAGCAAGTCGGGCTCGGCCACCAGGAGCTTGGCCAGCATCAGGCGGGTCTGTTCGCCTCCGGACAGCGTGCTGACTTGGCGGTCGAACTCGGACTTGGCGAAACGCATGCCCTCGAGCACCGACTCGACGCGGGCCTCATAGGCGTAGCCGTCCAAGGCTGTGAAATGCCCCTGCAGGTCGGCGTAACGCTCGAGCACCTTCTCCATTCTGGCCGGATCGGCGGCCACCACCGGGTCGGACATGTCGTGCTCCGCCTTTTTCATGCCCTCTTCGATCTCCAGCATGTGCGGTTTGGCGGTCAACATCTCCTGGTGCAGGGTATGACCCTCTTTGAACACCGGATGCTGGGACAGATGCCCCAGGGTCAGGCCTTTGGAGCGCGAGATGCTGCCGGAAGTGGGCTCTTCCTCCCCCAGCAAGAGGCGGAAGATGGTGGTCTTGCCCGCGCCATTGGGCCCGATGAGGCCGATGCGCCGGCCCTCTTCAATGGACCAATTGGCGTCCCGGAGGATGTCCTGGGCGCCGAAAAACTTGCTGGTGTTCTTAAGGGTGATCAAAGGCATGGTGTTTTATCTTTATTTGGGCGGCCAGACCAGCCGCGAATCGAGGGATTTTTTCAGTGTCTTTAAAAGGGTTTTTTGCAGGAATGGGTTGCTGGCCACGATGCCGGGTTTGAACATGTCGTAGGGCTTGCCTTGGATGTTGCAGACCAGGCCTCCCGCCTCGGTGACGATGAGGCCCGCGGCGGCCACGTCCCAGGGTTTCAGGCCGTATTCCCAGAACGCGTCAAAGCGTCCTGCCGCCACCCAGCAAAGGTCCAAGGCCGCCGCGCCCATGCGCCGTATCGCCTGAAAATCACGCAGCACGCCCATCCATTCCCGGACGTTCTCGCCGCTGACGCGGGCCTGGTAGGCGAAACCCGAGGACAATAAGCTCTTCAGCGGATCCTTGGATGCGGAGACCCGGATCCTCTTCCCGTTCACAAAAGCGCCATGCCCGCGCACCGCGCGAAAGGTCTCGCCAAGCGCGGGGGCGTGCACCACGCCGCAAAGCGGGATCCCAAGGTGGTAGACGCCGATCGAGACCGCGAAGTTGGCGATCCCATGGCTGTAATTCACGG
>JAZKAF010000082.1:0-11131 GCA_040389285.1 candidate division FCPU426 bacterium | reverse complement strand
GGCGAGCCGGTAAAGCTGGGGGTGCCAGTGAAGCTGTTGCTGGGCGTCACGGTATAGCTTGGGGTGGGTGAATCGCTGAAGCTGGGAGTCATGGTCCGGCTGGACGTGGGCGTCGAAGTGAAGGTCAACGTGGGAGAATCCGAAAAAGTCGGGGTCCCGCTGAAGCTGGCCGTTGGCGTCGAGGTGAAGGAATGCGTCGGCGAATCCGAAAAAGTCGGCGTCGGGGTAAAGCTGAAGGTCGGCGTGGATGTGGGTGTCGCCGTGGGTGAATCAGAGTAGGTCGGCGTCGGAGTAAAGCTGGCCGTCGGCGTCGATGTGGGCGTTGCCGTGGGCGAATCTGAATAGGTCGGGGTCGGCGTGTAGGTCGGCGTGGGTGTCGAGGTGGGCGTCCAGGTGGGCGTGGCCGTTGGCGTCGGCGAGCTACTAAAGGTCGGCGACGGCGTGTTCGTCGGAGTGGATGTGGGTGAATCGCTGAAGGTCGGTGTCGGGGTCGACGTGGGCGTCCAGGTCGACGTGGGCGTCCAGGTCGGCGTGGGCGAAAAAGTCGAGGTGGCCGTGAAGGTCGGGGTGGCCGTGAAAGTTGGCGTGGCCGTGGGCGTCGATGTGTAAGTGAAACTTCGGGTGAAGGTAAGGGTCGCCGTTGGAGTGTAACTGCGCGTGGGCGTGTTAGTGGGCGAACCGCAGACTGCGCCGTAGGTCCGGAAGGTGTACTGGGCTATGCTGAAATTGCGTTTCGCTGTATCAGTGAAGGAAACGCTGGCGCAGAAATTGTTCATGCCCGCCGTGAAGACTCCAGAGCTGGAAAGCGGGAATTTATAGGTCCAGATATCCGGGTTGCCTCCGCCCAGGCGCCCGCTGCTCGCTATCCAAGTCGGGGGACCCGTGCAAAAGCAGTTGTAGGTGCCAAACCAGCGGATGCGGCGATTGTCGCCCGCGTAGTAGCCCAGATCCCCGCAAACATTGTTGGCATCAAAGCAACCCGTGACATATTCAGAGAACGTGCCGCCGTCCGGAGTATAGTTTTTGATGACGTCGGTGAAGTTTTCCGTGTCGTCATGGCGGGGCCCTACGCTGGTGAACTTCACGTCCGCACTCGCGGGGATGGGATTGCCCTGGGAGGTCCAGTCAAAACAGGAATCCACTGGATAGTAGCCGAAGTGGTTGTCCTGGTGCTTGGTATGGAACTGGCTCATGCCATCGTTGATGATCACCGTGTTCTTGGTGATCAGCGTGGGGTCATTGTAGACCACCACCATCCAGCCGCTGATGTTGAAGGTGTAGGTGTGAGCCACGCCATCGGCGTAGATCACATTGTTCGGGACGGTGTAGCGCCGCAGGCAGTCGCATTGATTGCCTGAAGAGATGCCAGCCATGATGCCGGCAAGGGTGCCTGAGGCTGCTGCGCCTCCTGTCACGATAAGGCTTTGGGCACAGTTGCCGGTGTAGCTGGCCTGCGTGAGCGGGTTTCCATTGCAACCACCGCCTTCGTTGTGCCAGGCATAGACATTCACGACCGTGGCGCCTGCTGGGATGGTGATGCGGGGCTGGGTGCCTTGCCAGCCACCTAGGGCAGCGCCTACGGGAGCTGTGCCTCCGACTTTGACGCCCGTGATGTTGACCTTGGAGGCGTCATAGGACTGCTCGTAGTCCAGGCCGCAGGCCGTGTTCATGTAAAAAGTGTTGATGCACTGATCTACGGTGTCTGCATTACAGGCCCCTGAGCTCAGGCAGGTAGTCAGGCGGTCAGGAGGGACACCGATCTGTGTCCAGGTGCCGGAACTGGTAAAGTATCGCCGATCGTCGC
The DNA here is from genome assembly GCA_040389285.1 of candidate division FCPU426 bacterium. GTDB lineage: Bacteria > Oederibacteriota > JAJYGY01 > JAJYGY01 > DAIDJD01 > JAZKAF01. The sequence continues at coordinate 9,327 of JAZKAF010000082.1, read as the reverse complement.
AACCGACAGTTGCGGGACGCAATAAACCCGGCATCGCCAATAAAATAATAAAAAAGCTCTTTAATATCCTATTGATCATGCCCAAGTTTAGCACTTTTTTGAAACTCCGTATCAGGATTTAAAATAGCCCTAGATCGGCTGTGCATAATGTCGCTAAGATGTCTGAAATATCTCTATTTTATAAGGATATTACGTCTTTATTCTGGCTATCATGGAACCGGTATCCCTGCAAAAAGATCGGACCAAGCGCCTTCTCCCCAGTGCCATCGTCATTCCGGAGCGTACGGCCTCATAATTGGCCGGTATTCTGATACAGTTGTGGGAAGCAAATGGAGCGAAGACGCACATCGAGGGAGAACGACCATGAAAGTCATTTTATGCCTGCTGCTGTTGAATGCTTCCTTACGCGCCGATTACGGAAGCGCCTTTATAGTGGATAAGGCCAAGCCGGTACGCCTCGAAAGGGCTGACCAAAAGATTGCCTACCGCTTTACGGCCCAATACGGCGGATTTTTATCCACGGCATCGGTTTTTTGCAGCGAGGCTCAGGATCCGCTCTACACCAAGGTCTCTCTTTATGCCGACTTCAAGGGAAAGCCCAAGGGCGCGGCCTTGCGCGAGGCCTACTTTGTGCCGAATCCGGGTGCCTGGTCGAGCCTGAGCATGGAAGGGGTGTCTCTCACCCAAGGCGCCGTCTATCACCTGGTTCTCGAGGCGGACATACAGCGCGGGGGTGGTCATGTGGTGGATCTTCCCGCTTCTGCGCGCTGGGCCGCTTTTGGGGCCAGCAGCCCCCTCAACCACATGGTTTTAGCCAGTGGCGAAAAAGACCCGGCCTCGGATACCCTGTTTTTTGACGGAAAGAAATGGAAGGCCCTGGGATTGCAACCGGTTTTTTTCCTGCGCCATGGTTCTGGCCAGGTCGAAGGGGATCCTGCGGATCGGCCCCTGGTCCTGCCAATCGACGCCAAGAACCAGCAGGCGCAGGTCCTTCATTTCAGCTGCGATTATCTGCCAAAGAAAATAAAGCTAAGGCTACGGCGGCTGGGAAGCGGCGATGAGCCCCTGCGGTTCCGGTTGCTGGAGAATTTGTACCTGGAACATCGCATGGCAGAAACCAGCCGGGGTCAGATCGCGGCTACCGCGGTGGGACGTGAATGGTCCTGGGTCGAGCTGCCGTTCGACAACGGCAAGAAGGCCCTGCATACCGAATGCTATTACGTGGCGTTTTCGAGTGATGCGGCGGCGGGGGAGGGTTACGAGCTCTCTGCCATGCAGGCGTCTGCCGGACTTCAGCAGGGAGCGGACGCCACTTTTGATGCGGGTGCCCATCGTTCCCGCGCATCCAGTTCGGAAGACGGGATCCTGTGGAAGGACCGCTTCGAAGCCGACGCCAACGTGATCCTCACGGGTCCTAGTTGTCCGGTGCTGAGGATGCCGCTTCCTAATCGCGCCCCGCCTTTGCCCTCCGGAGACCTGCGCAAGGCGCGTGAGGTGGCCTTTGAAGCGCTTCAAGCCAGCCGCCGCACCGTGGGCGATCTTCAGCCTGGGACGGCCTATCGGCTGGAAGAATTGGCGAACCTCGATATGGTACTAGGGGATTGGGGAACTGCAGTGGCGAATCTTGAAAAAGCGGTATCGATCCATCTCTTGTCGGAAAATAAAGATGAAATAGGGCGCCTGCTCCTGGTGCTGGAGCAGGCGCAGGAGAAAAAACTGCCTTTTCCTAGGCCTTAAAGCCCTTCAATTCAACGGTCCGTTTTTCCAGACGGGCTTTTTCGGCGGCGAAGACCAGCGTGTGGGTCTTCAGGGATTCCTGGGCGCCGGTCAAGATCATGCTCTGGTCGCCGGCCTGGACCGCCTTCAGCCAGGAGCGCACCACCCGCGTGTCGCCGCCCCCATGTCCGCCCGATTCACGGCCTAGCTTGATTGTCTCGGTGGCGTTTTCCGCGAAGCGCTTCAGTGTGATGGTCTCTTCGTGCTCGTCGTAGACCAGCTCGCCTTCCGTGCCGTTCAGCCGTACCTTGCGGCCGCCGTTCTTGGTGAAGGCGGTCATCGTGAAGGTGGCCGTCACCCCGCCTTCGAACTCCATCATCACCACCTGGTGGTCCACCACGTCATTGTCGCAGCGCCAGACGCAGCGGCCATAGGGCCCGGTGCGAATGGCTTCCATATGCGCTTCTTTGCTGTGGTCGGCCGACACCACCGACGCGGGCCATTCGTTGCGGTCCCAATCCACGTAGATCTTGATCGCCGAATAAGGGCATTCGGCTTCGATCGCGCAGCCGTTGGTGCAGCGGTCCGTGCTCCCCTTGGGGGCGTTCTCTTCCTTGAAATACATCAGGCTGCCGGATGAGGAGACCCGTTCGCAGGGCGCGCCCACCAGATGCGAGATATAGTCCAGGTCGTGGCAGCTCTTGGCCATCAGCATGAAGCTCTCTTGGTCCGCCCGGCGCCAGTTGCCGCGCACAAAACTGTGCGCCTGGTGCCAGAAGGCCACCTGCTCGATCTGGTCCAGGGTGGCCAGCTTGCCGATCACCCCGCTGTCCAGCAGTTCCTTCACCTTGCTGAAGCCCTGGTGGTAGCGCATCGAATGGCAAACCGCCATGATGGCCCCGCTCTTCTTCTGTGCCGCGGCTATCTTTTCGCAGTCGGCCAGCGTGATGGCCATCGGCTTTTCCAAAAGCAGGTGGTAGCCCTTTTCAAGAGCGGCCACGGCTGGGCCCAGATGCTCCTTGTCCAGGGTGGCGATCACCACCGCGTCGCAGCGCTTGGGACCTTCCAGGAATTTTTCCCAGGAATCGAAGACCGCATCGGGCGCCAGCTTGTGGGTTGTGGCGAATTTTTCGCGGTGTTCCTTGCGCGGCTCAGCCACACCCACCACTTTGCCCAGATGGGGGAACTCTGAGATGTAGTATCCGAAGCCTGCCCCGCGTTGCCCGGCGCCGATGACGGCCACCGTTACGGGCGCTTGCGTGTTGCTCATTCGTGCCACCAGAGAAAAGATTGGACGACGTAAGGATCATGGGGCCATTCGTGCTTGTTCCAGGCGCTTTGGTCCCGCGCCCACGAAAGGACCTGGCCTTCCTGCGCCAGTTCTGCGCAAAGTTTCGCGCGGTCGATCGACTGCACCGCCTTGGATCCCTCCAGGGCAAGCGACGCCGCGGCCCCTGCCGCGTGGGCTAGCAACATGTAGACCGGTTCCATGCGGATGGACCCGAAGGCCACGTGGGTCGCGCTCAGGCAGACAGGGACCAGCAGATTTTCACATTCTGACGCCTGCGGGACAAGGGAATCGTAGGCGATCGGATAGGGTTCCACTTCCTTGCCGATGCTCCCTTCATTGCAGGCCGCTCCGTTTTGCGCGATGCGTCGGCAGAGGTGCGAGTCCAAGGTGTAGGAGCCCATCCCTATGGCCCAGGGCGTCACCCGCTTTCCCAGGCAGTCGGCCTCGGTCATGGTGTAGGCGCCCTTCATCCGTCGCGCTTCGCGCACGTAGAGCTGGTGCGGCCAACCTCCGCTGTCCTGAAATTCGTCCCGGCACAGGCCCCAGGACTGGGCTTCGCGTTGGATATGGCGGGCCACCCGGCTGTCGGTAGCCAGAAAATGAAAGATCCCGCGGATGTGGTCTTCGTGCCGCTGGGCGATGCGCCGGCGCTCTTCCGGGCCAGCTTCGGGGTAGGCGTCCGCGCCGCCGGCAAGGTCCGTTGAAAATCCGCCGTAATTATTGAAATCAGTCTTTCCGTGGGGCATCTTCACGGCCAGAAAGATGCCGCTGAAGCGGTCCGGTTTTCCGGCTTCTTTTAGCCCCTGAAGATAGCGCGCCAACAGCTCGTAACGCCGGGCATCATAATTTTTTGGCGCGGTGATGGGGATGCGCAGGTTCTCGTCCTGGGTCAGGCAAAGGCGGTAGTTGTATGCTTGAATGCGCTGGTCAGCCGCGCCCACTGCGGCGCCATCGTCGGCTTCGATCCCGGACAGGAGACCGCCCGTGTCCCAGGCATCCACTGGCACCTTGAAACCCGCATGCGGTGCAAGCGGCCGCACGCCGGCCAGCTCTTCGCCATGCTCCTCGCGGCTCTCGCGTCCCAGCGCATAGCTGACTCCAGCCGCGGCCATCAAGTCGCCTTCATAACTGCAGTCGATAAAGGCCCTGGCTTCGATGGTCTTGCCGCGTTGCAGGGTCACGCTCTCCAATTTCGCCCCTCGCTTGGTCGCCGATTTCAGGGCGTCGTTTTCGATCGGCGTGACCCCAGCTTCCTCGAGCCATTCGCGAAATATTTTCTCGGCGACATGGGGCTCGAAGCGCCATTGTTCGTCCACGCCGTAGTGCCGGCCCACCCTGCGGTAGAATTCGCGGGCCATGCCGCCGATCACTTCGGCGTTGCCCATATCCGTGGCGCCCAGGCCGCCGCTGCTCATGCCGCCCAGATGCGCGCCGGAGTTCACGAGCGCGGTCTTCTTTCCCCGCCGTGCCGCCGCGACCGCCGCCACGACCCCGGCGGAGCTGCCGCCATAAACGCAAACGTCAAATTTCAAAAAGCCTCCTTTTTGAAGCCGTTCAATTTAACAGTAATTAGCGCCTAATCTTGACCAAAATCCCCTTGAAACCCCCTGTTTCGGTATGGGATACTTTCAGTCCTTCAGCTAGAAAAACACAGGGCGGGGTAGCTCAGTTGGTTAGAGCAATGGTATCATAAACCATGGGTCGGGGGTTCGATCCCCTCCCCCGCTAAATTTTTTAGAACGACCCTGCGGGGTCGTTCTTTTTTTATGACCGCTATGCCCTTCGAAACTCTCAAAAACTTCGTCCATAAAACCCCTGGAAAACTGATCGTCGCGGTTTCAGGGGGAGCGGATTCCGTGTGCCTGTTCCACGCCATGAAAGCGACGGGCCGTGAGTTCACGGTATTGCATTGTAATCATCGTTTGCGGGGCAGGGAATCGGACTTAGACGAGAAGTTTGTGCGTGGCCTGTGGAAGTCGGTGAAGGTATTCCGAAAAAAGATCAAGGCTGGCCCAGGCATGGAAGAACGCGCCAGGGATTGGCGCAGGGAATGTTATGCCAAGGCGGGCGCCAAATACGTCTATCTGGCGCATCACGCCGGGGACCAGACTGAGACTCTGCTTTTGAATCTGATGCGGGGCGCAGGGTTGGCGGGCGCGGCTGGCATGCGCGAGATGGTGCCGCTGGGTAAAGTCAGGTTAGTAAGGCCGTGGCTCGAGATGGACCCCAAGCATATCCGTAAGGAATTAAAGTCCAGAAAGTTGAGCTGGCGGGAAGATGCCAGCAATCAGGACACCGACCTGAAGCGCAACGCCCTCCGCAAGAAGATCTTGCCGGTGCTCGAGAAGGTCCTGCCTGGGGCGTCGTTGCGAATGGCGGCTTTTTGCCGTCGGGCGTCCGAGGCCGCCGATGTTCTCGATGCGGTGGTGGACAAGGAGCTAAGAAAAATCGGAGCTTCCAGGACCTGGGATAGGGAAGCCCTGTTGAAGATGGAGCCGGGCTTGAGAAGGCTGGTGCTGAAGCGCCTGGGAGGCAGGATCATGGACGAAGCCGCAATTCTGCGGGCCGAACTCCTGCTTTTGAAGGGATCGGGGAAGGCGGATCTGCGCCTGGGATATTTTCTGGAAACAAACCGAAAAACCCTTAGATTACGTAAATGAACCAGATTCGGGGTCCCTTTGACAAGGGTCCGGGCGTGTGCTAGTTTTTAGCTCCCTCAATTACAACAGAAAACGGAGATTTTATGGGCAACAACGCATTTAAGACCATCGCCTTCTGGATGTTCATGGTCGTCCTGATGATGCTGGTTTTTTCCTATGTGAATCCCCGTGTGCCGGTAAAAGACAAAAACCCCAATTACAGCGAGTTTTTGGCCCTAGTGGACGCCCATAAGATCGAATCCGTGGAAGTGATGCCTTTTAACCAGGGTTACACGATCAAGGGCGAACTGAAGGAAGATAAGTCCAAATTCGAGCTGATGGCGCCCTTTGGCGACCAAGAGCTGTTCAATATCCTTCGCAAGAGCGGCGTTTCGATGAAAGTGAAGCCGCTCGAATCAACGGGATGGGAAAAATTCTGGAACATCCTCGGCCAGTTCGGGCCGATCCTGGTCTTGATCGTGTTCTGGTTCTTCATGTTGAACCGCATGCAAGGCGGCGGGCCGGGCGGAGCCATGGCTTTTGGCAAGAGCAAGGCCAAGATGCTGCAAGGTTCGCAGGGTAAAGTGACCTTCGCTGATGTGGCCGGTGTGGATGAGGCCAAAGAAGAGCTGACCGAGATCATCGATTTCCTGAAAGATCCGGGCAAATACCAGAAGCTGGGCGGCAAGATCCCCAAGGGCGTGCTGTTGCTGGGGCCTCCTGGCACAGGCAAGACGCTGCTGGCGCGGGCGGTGGCCGGTGAAGCGGGCAGGCCCTTTTTCTCGATCTCGGGTTCTGATTTTGTCGAGATGTTCGTGGGCGTCGGCGCGAGCCGCGTGCGCGACCTTTTTGACCAGGGCAAGAAGAACGCGCCCTGCATCATCTTCATCGACGAGATCGACGCCGTGGGACGGCACCGCGGCGCGGGCCTGGGCGGCGGTCACGACGAACGCGAACAGACCCTCAACGCGATGCTGGTCGAGATGGACGGCTTCGAGGCCAATACCGGCGTCATCTTGATGGCCGCGACGAACCGTCCTGACGTGCTGGATCCGGCTTTGATCCGTCCCGGCCGCTTTGACCGCCAGGTGACGGTGGACCGTCCGGATCTGGGCGGGCGTGAAGCCATCCTGAAGGTGCATTCCAAGAACGTGATCCTCGGACCGGATATCGACATGCGCGTCATCGCCCATCGGACTTCCGGGTTCAGCGGCGCGGACCTCGCCAACTTGGTCAATGAAGGCGCCTTGCTGGCCGCCCGCCGCGGCAAGAAAGCCGTGACCATGGACGATCTGACCGAGGCCATCGACCGCATCTTCGCCGGTCCGCAGCGCCGAAGCCGCATCATGACGGAAAAAGAGAAGAAGAGCACCGCCTACCACGAGGCCGGGCACGCGCTGGTCGGCAGGATGCAGCCGCATTCGGATCCGATCCAGAAGATCTCGATCATCCCCCGCGGTTACGCCATGCTGGGCTACACCATGAGCTCGCCCAAGGAAGACCGCTTCACCCGCAACCAGGACGAGCTGGAAGCGGATCTGGCCATGACCATGGGCGGCAGGGCCGCCGAGAAGATCACCTTTGCTGAGCTCAGCACCGGGGCCTCCAACGACCTGGAGCAGGCCACCAAGCTGGCGCGCAACATGGTGACCAAATTCGGCATGAGCAGCAAAGTCGGCAGCGTCAGCTTCAGTGGCGGCCAGGAAGTGTTCATCGGGCGCGACTGGGGGAAAGAACGCAACTACTCCGAAAAAACCGCCGAGACCATCGATTCCGAGGTGCGGCGCCTGGTGGAAGAAGCCGAAAAGAAGGCCCTGACCTTATTACACAGGCACCGCAAGACCTTGGACAAGCTGGCCAAGATCCTGCTGGAAAAAGAGGTCGTGGAAGGCTATGAGTTGGATGAGCTGCTGGGGCTGAAACCCAAGGAAAGCCCCAAGCCTGGAAAAGGTAGCTCCGCCGTCGTCGCTCCGTCGCCCGCGTGAACCTGAAGCGCATCGAAAATGCCGTGAAAGAGATCCTGCTGGCCGTGGGCGAGGATCCCCAGCGCGAGGGCCTGAAGGACACGCCGAAACGCGTTGCCAAGATGTATTCGGAGATATTTTCGGGCCTGGGCAAGGATCCCCGTAGGGTCTTTAAGGTCTTCAAGACCGAAGGCCACGAAGAGATGGTGCTGCTCAAGGACATTCCCTTTTACAGCATGTGCGAACACCACCTCTTGCCTTTCGTCGGCAAAGCCCATGTGGCCTACATCCCGGCGAAAGGCCGGCTGTCAGGCCTTTCCAAATTGGCTCGCGTGGTGGATCTGCTAGCCCGCCGTCCCCAGGTGCAGGAACGCCTTACCGGCCAGGTCGCCGACGCTATCATGGCAGAACTGAGCCCGCGGGGCGCGCTGGTGGTGGTCGAGGCCGAGCACCTTTGCATGACCATGCGCGGCGTGAACAAGGCCGGTTCCAAGATGGTGACCTCCGCGGTGCGGGGGATCTTCGAGACCAGCGACGTCACCCGTAAAGAGGCGCTGACCCTCATCAGCAAACGCAGCGAATAGAAGTCCCGCCTTGTCAGTCATCCACCAAAAATTCTTAGACCTGTCCGAAACGTCGAAGGCGCGCCCGTTGATCATGGGCGTGCTCAACGCCACGCCCGACTCTTTTTTTGACGGCGGCCTTTACCTTGATCCGATGCGGGCCTTGGCCCACGCGCATATCATGCTGGCCGAAGGCGCGGACCTCTTGGATCTGGGAGGCGAATCCACCCGGCCGGGCGCCACGCCCGTAGGCGAAGCCGAAGAGCTTCGCCGCATCCTGCCGATCGCCGAACTCCTGAACCGGGAGCTGCCCGACGCGCCCTGGTCCATTGATACCAGCAAGGCGGCGGTCGCGAAGGCGGCCCTGGAACTTGGGGCCTGCATGATCAATGACGTGTCGGCCTTGTCAGCCGACCCGGCCATGCCTGCCGTGGCCGCTGGTTCTGGCTGCGGCGTGGTGCTGATGCACCGGGCCTCTGCCGCCACTTCGCAGATATCCGGCTATGGAGAAGCGGGGGTCTGCGCTGCGGTGGCCAAGTTCCTGTTGAAACGGATCGGGGAACTGGAGACGGCTGGACTAAAAAAAGGCCAGTTCTGGGTCGATCCGGGATTTGGTTTCGGCAAGTCGGTTGAAGACAACCTCTCGCTGATCAAGGGCCTGCCCGCCCTGGTGTCCCTGGGTTATCCGGTCCTGCTGGGCACCTCGCGAAAATCCAGCCTGGGCGCGGTGCTGGGGGGCTTGCCCGAAAATGAACGCCTGGAGGGCACCGCCGCGACCGTGGCCCTGGCAGCCTTCGCCGGAGTGGCTTGTTTGCGGGTGCATGATCCTAAAGAGATGTCGCGGGTGGTGCGGGTGGTCCAAGCCGTCAAAGACGCCAGGTAACCCCAGTTTCATGCCCGCTTTGCCAGGCCCCGCCCCTATCAGGGATGGGGCCTTTTTGTTATAGTGATGGTCCTGTTTTTAGGGATCTGGTGACGGGTTCAATCCAAGGTAATCATGCGCAAATTATTCGGCACAGACGGCATACGCGGGCGGGCGAACAGCTATCCCGTGACTCCTGAGGTGGCTTTCCGCCTGGGCAAGGCCGGAGCCAGCCTGTTCAAGTCGCAGCACAAGCGGCCTAAGATCGTCATCGGCAAGGACACCCGCCTCT
>JAZKAF010000081.1:0-10784 GCA_040389285.1 candidate division FCPU426 bacterium | reverse complement strand
GGATCCTGAAAACCCGCGCCGCGAACCAAGAGGAAACCGCGCGCGAGGGAGACTATGCCGCCGCTCAGCTTGCGGCCCAGAAAGCCGGGTACAAGCGCGGCACGCAGGCGCGCACGGATTACATCAACGCCACGCTGGATCAGATGGCAAAGGCCCGCAAGGCCGCCGCCGAGGGGATAAACCCGAAGCAGGACGGCGAGGACGCGGCCTACCTGAAACGGCAGGGCGCGTTGATGAAGGCGCTCGCCGACTCCTTGGAGAAGCCCAAGAAGGTCAAGGATGACGGTGCGTTCAAGCGCATGGCCGACCTGGACGCCTCCATGCTGGCCGAGAAAACCCGGTATTTTTCGGAGCAGGAAAAAACCCTTGACGGCTTCCATCGGCGTCAGGCCGAGGCGGAGGCGTCATTCGATACCCAACAGACCGGGCGCGTGCTGGCCAAGAACGACGCGCGCCGCGCCGCCGAGCTGGAGGATTTCGACCGGGCCCAGAAGCTGCTCGCGGATCTGGACGGAATTGATCTTTCCTCCGGCGCGGCCTATGTCAAGTATCAAGAGGAGCGCACGGCCCTGGTTCGGGCTCAAACCGCCGAGCGCGAGAACGACATCCGGCATGAAGCAGAAGTTCAGTTGGAGGTGGATCGCAAGATCGCCGCCGCCAACAAGCAGATCGCCAACTCCTACCTCACCATCGCCGGGGCGTTCGCTGATGCGTTCCACATCGGACCCCTCCAAGAGGCGCTGCAATGGCTCCAGCGCATTGAATCCGTGCTGACGGCCGTTCAGGCCATCAAGGAGGCGACTTCCACCCTCTCCCTTCTCTCGGCACCCATAAACCCGCTGGGAGCCTTGTTCGGCTTTGAGGCGGGCGGCCCCGTGCCATTACGCAAGTACGCCCCAGGCGGCCCGGTGATCGGGAACCGCCACAGCAACGGCGGCGTACCCATCGAGGTCGAGGGCGGAGAGAATGTCTGGAGCCGGAACGACGTGCGGAATGCTGGCGGCCAGGGCGGTGTGGAGGCGATGAAGCGTGGCGGTGGAGGTTTCACCCACTCCGGCCCCGTCATCATCCAGGTTACCGTCCCTGGCGGGGCTACCAAGACCCAAGCTGGCGAGATAGGGCAGGCCATCAGCGTCGGCTACATGGACGCCATGCGGGCGCAGGACAAACGCACGCGGAACACTGAATACTACCGGGCCAAGGGCGGGTAAATGCCGTCCTTCACCCTGCTTTCATCCTCCGAAGAGTACGCGCTGGACGTGGAAGTCAAACCGCTGCCCGTCACCCGCGTCGTTCCGGCAATGGTTTGGTCCCAGGCCGCGAACGGGGAATGGGGCTGCACGGACAGGGGCGCGGATCAGGATTACTACGAAACCGACCTGACATTTTTCGGCACCAAGTCCGACATGGACATCCTCGCCGCCTTCCTGCAAAGCTGGTGCCGTGGCATTTTCAAGATCCACAACATCGATGGCTTCCTGTTCATGCCAAACGTCCTGCAAACCGGCACGCTGACCTGCGTGATTCCGACCCGCGACCGCGTGCAGCAGGTTTATTACTCGCCCACGGAAACGGGCGTGCAGGAACTCAAAGCCACCTTCCGGGCCATCTCCGCGCCGCTCATTACCTCCCCAGCCGCCTCATTGGCGGGCCTTGTATTGCAAGAGCTGTTCGAGGCCGACAGCACCACGGCGGAAACCACGGTGTTTGCCTACGACCAAACCGCCACCGTTCTAGATCGCGCCAACGACGCGGGAACCTTCAAGGGCCATTTCCTGCAAGAGCTGGCATCAGCCCAAGCAATCCTCCGTTACCTGCTGGAGTCCGAGCGCGGCAACGCCTTCACATTCCCAACCCTCCCCGGCGTGGAGTTTCCGTTCGGTGAGGCCCGTGGCGGACTGCCGAAGTCCTGCAAGTCCATCAGCCTGTCCTGCTCCCAGGTGGATCTCACACATTGGGACATCGCCCCGGTTTGGGTGGAGAGCTTCGCATGATTCTCCAGCGCGGCGTGATCATCGAAACCAAGACAGCGCAGAACGATTCCTCGCGAGGGCTTTACAACGGGTATTTCGCCTGGGCCACGGGCCGCTCGTTCGCTGGTTCTCCGACATTCCCTGCCGGGCCGTGGGGCACGCAATCGGATTGGGCCTTTGGCATCCTCGCCATGGAGCCGTTTACCGGCCCGTCGCTCTCCGCCCGCGTCGGCCCAACGGGCGGCTATTCCTCCATGCTGTCCTTGGACATCCAGGTCGCGCAATCGGACTTCATGGACTACCTGCGGACGCGGGGCATCCACTTGAACCGCTGCCGAGCCTGGCATTACGTCATTCTGGACGGCGTTTTCACCATTTACGGCGTCGGCCTCATCGACAACACGAAGTACTCCGACACCGGCACCACGCTCTCCTGCATCGACCTTTTCAAGTACCTGCACCGCGACATTCCCAGCGTTCCCGTGAACACGGGCGAATTCCCCAACGCTCCAACGGGCATCATCGGAAATCCCCTCCCGGTCAGCCTGGGGTTCGTGAACGATGCGAAGTACCTGAATACAGGAATAAATAACGGGAAACTGACGGTGTTCATTGACGGTTCCACCTCACACACGGTCACAGGTTGCATCAATGCGACTGGAACCAACCCCGCCACCTATTTCTTAGTGGTTGGGCCAGGCGTTACTGCGGCACCGGATTGGGTTGGAAAAACTTTGGTGGCTTATGACGTTGCAGGCAACTCCCAAGCCTCCAAAATCACTTCGGTTATATTCGGGACTTATTCCACGGTCACGCCCGCCGCCACTTTTAATGTCGCCAAAATTCAAATAGAAGTCCCTCTGAAAAACGGGACCTCTGTTTATCCTGTTCTTTGGAAGCCGAATTACCCAAACCAGTCCATCGTGACAGGGGGGGCGGACTCATGGATTTTCGAGGTTTGGGACTTCACGGAAGTTTTGATTTTGTCCCAATACCCATTCTTTCAAAAGGTTGGGCCGCTCAAGGAATACGGCGAGAGCCTTGCTGATCAAAACATAAAAGCCTTCACCTCTGCCAGCCAGGTTCAAACGACTCCATACCCGGATCGCGGTGGCGTCATCGTCAAGACGGCGAACGCCAAAGATCTAACCACGGCCTCGCTGGAGGTTTGGAAATACATCGCCACTCCCACGCTTGCCCGGTTCCAGGGATTTTTCGGCACGAACATCGCCACGCAGGTCGTTAGTTCAACCTTCCCCGCCGTGCGCGGCGATATGCCTCTGGTGTTCAACAAGACCACCGGCCCGACGAACGGTTATTCTGTGGTGCTAAAACAGAACGTCCTCGTTACGGGAGCCAGCGTCCTGGTTGAGGTTGACGTTCCCAACATCGCGGACTTGAAGGGCGGAAATGCCTACCTCGTCGCGGACGTTTATTTCCGCGAAACTTCCGAATCGACGGGAGGGCCTCCGGTCACGTTCAAGATCGGTTATCGGCTTGGACGTATGGTGAACTCTGGGAAACTGTCTCTGGTTGGCAGTCCCTTCGTGGTCACGAAGCCGATGAACGCCATCCCTGCGGGGGATTACTTATTCCGCGCTCCTGTTCCCGCAAAGCCCACCACTTATTCCGTGAATTACATCCCCGGTTACTATTACAACCCTGTGGATGGAACGCAGGCGCATATCAGCATTCCCGTTGATCTGAATTCCAACGCGCACTTCAATGCCGATCAGGTTTTCGAGAACCCGAACAGCGCCAGCCAAACCGTATTGGTGGAAATCGTGGCGCAGATCCCCGATCCGGGTGGTGATGTGAACACGCGGCATTTTGAAATCATTGTCTCGCAAATTGGGTGGGTATTCTCCAGTAACTCCCTGTTGGTTCCAGCCGAACTTTACCAATCGGTGATCGGGGAGAAGTACGGCGACAACTGGGGCTCCCGCCGCAGCACTTCCAACCCCGTGGAGGGCTTGCCCAACATCATCGAGGACGTTTTGCGCTCCTTCGATGGCCAGCCGGACTACGTGGACACGGCTTTCTTCGATGATGCGCTGGCCTTCCGCCCCGCCCTCGGGCCGTTCGGCTGGTTCGCGGGAAGCCAGCTCACGGACACCAAGAACTCCGCCGAAGTGATCGATGAAGCCTGCAAGAACGCGCTGCTGGCCATGGTTCCCGGTCTAGACGGCAAGCGGGCGCTGGTGGCGTGGTTCGACAGAATGCAGCCCGCCTACGTCGCCATAACGCTGGACAAATCCAAGTGGACGGCGGGGTCGCTCTCCGCCATCGAGCAGGAGGACAGCCAGGACGTTTACTCCGAATTTCAATTGAATTACGATCTTAATCATGCCTCTGGCGCGTACAACAAAAACCTCCAGATCAACTACACCGCCGAAAACGAGGTGTTCCCCGAGGACGAGGACTCGGCGTGGAAAACCTGGGTGGTGGGAATAGACGATTACGCCACGGCGAAGGCGCTTTGGGATCAGGCCCGCGCCGGGTTCCTCGAAACCGGAACCAAGAACCGGCTGGTGCTGGACCTGCCTTGGCTCACCGACCAATTCAACGGCGATCCATGGGCGGCTGCCTTGGCGACCCTTCCCCCCACGGCGGCCGCCCAGCTTCTTCTCTCCATGCTGGTGCGCTGGTGCGCCTACCCCAAGCGGTTCGTGACCGGACGCATCGCCATCACCGGCGCGAACGCGGCCTTGCGGCTCTTGGACACGGTGTACTTCAAGGACTTGGTGCTGACGGGCAACAAGCGGTATTATGCCTGGGTGACGAGCCTCAGGGTTCTTGAATCCGAAATCGAGGTGCAGCTCCTTTGGTACCCGTTCAACTCCCCGGATGAAGATTCCTTCCTGACTCAGGACAACGGCGTGAACACGGGTTACCTGGTTCTGGACTCCGGCAGCGACCGCATAATTTTAAATTGAGGCAGGCGCATCATGGCAGATAGAGACTTAGACCAGCTCCCGGCAGCGACAGCCATCGGCACATCCGACCTTTTCCACCTGCGCCAATCCTCGGTGGATAAGAAGGTCCCAGCCTCGGTCCTGATCGGCCTTCTGCCCCCAGGCCCGAAAGGCGACCCTGGACCGAAAGGCGATCAAGGCCCCGCTGGCCCTCCCGGCACCGAGGCTGTTCCGGATGAGTGGCAAGCCGATGTGGCGTACTCTCAAAACCAGTTCGTGAGCTACGGCGGGTTCATCTTCTGCTCCAAGGTTCCTGGGGACGGGACCAACACCGGCAACACGCCGCCGTCCGAGGGCGATCCCAGCGACTATTGGGGAGGCGGGACGGCCAACCAATTCAACGACATTTGGCAGGTGTTGACCTATATTTTGAACACCAAAGCGGATTCAGTAGGGGTATAACATGAAAAAGATCATCACGCTCATCGCATTCCTCGCGGCCTTTGCCCCCGCGCAGGTTTTAAACCTCCAAAAAGGGGGACACTGGAACATCGTATTTGTGGACACCTCCACCAATACGCAATACACCTCCCCGTTTTATACCGTGGCGATCTCCGTCACCAACTCATCGGTATTGAGCGACCTCAAGCCGACTTTCTACGGAAAGGCCACAAGTCCTTCAACGGACCACTACTCCATTAATTTTTGGGCCACCAAGGCGCTCAGAAACGCGGGAGATACCTCCAACTCCATATTTGGGGCCAGGAACTTTTCATCCTTGGGAGCGAGCGCCACGCTTTCTTTCCTTGAGCAGCACAGCTCCGGCATTTCCGCGACGGCTCAGTTTGATCGAGGAATTGACATTGGGAGTTACCCGAGCCTCGACCTCGTCGAATTGACGTTGATGGGAAGCCTCCCCAATAACACGGTTGGCTCTGGATCAAGTGTGGTTGTGGCGAATTATACGACAGGCACCAGCGACACGAATGTTTTTAGAAACGGCCCCACGTTCTCTGGGAATGCCCGCGACCTTGGAACGCATCGCATCGACTCCACGCTGGACCTTCGTGGCCCATTCAACTGGACAGGGAGAACCGGCCCGACAGACGGCCCGCTATACTTGCAGGACAACGAGGTTCACCCGGTTTCCGAAATCCCAATTTCCAACATCGTTGACCCCACGAACCGCGACGGAACGCATTACTTGTCGGGGGATGGGGCCTGGAAAACAATCCCGGTTTCCGGGGCGGACAGCGCCTCCATCAAAAGCCTCATTCACGACTCTAATTCCGTGCAGCTTCCCAATTACCTGCTTAAGGTTAGGTACACTGATTCCATCGCGGCTTTTATCGCCAGGGTAAATACGTGGGCAGCTACGCAGAATTTCGCGGCGGCGAATTTTAGCGGTAACGTCAGCTTCGGTGGGTCCGGGGCAACATTCCCTGTTGAAATTCAAACGGATGGATCAGCTCATGGCCTTAAAATCATAGGACGCGGCGACAATACCGGACGAATCATATTTAAGGCGAATGATGGCTCTACCACCAATGGCACGATTCAAGTTGATGATGATGGGCTGCATCTTGGAGCGAGAGCATCCAACGCGACAGACGCTCTTATCACGCCGGGCGGCGCTTTCCAAATGACGGGTAAAATCTCAACCCCTGACACCATGACGGCCACCAAAGTCCGCGCCGACAGCGGGCAATTTGGTGGGGTAAGCGCGAGCAGGGGAATCAAGGTCCCGTACATAAACCCGGAGGGCGATACAACGCGATTTCCAAGACGAGGCATAAAAATAGCGAATACGTATTTCTATGCCGATAGCATAACGGGTGCTTTCCATATTGCGAATCTTTTTTCAAGCGGAGTTGACCTTACGCTGGATGGACTTTTTACAACTGGCGATTTCATTGCGAATACCAGTGTCTCATTTGTTTTAGACAGCACAATCAGAAACATCTACGCTCCGAACGAAGAAGGCGTTTATGGGACGGTCCCCAACGGTGGCGGCTCCGGCGCGTGGGCATGGTGGAGTAAAACGCCCGGAGACACCATGGTGACAACGCGAGACGCGGGGGCCTCCGGTGGACACGTTTTGCTTACGCTTACGGGTTGCGACGCCACTACTCAGGATTCCGGGTCATGGACGAAGGTTGGTAAAATTGTGAGTCTTACCATTCCCGCCCTGTTTTGCACAAGTAACTCAATATCGGCAACGATTACAGGATTTCCGAGCGACATAGCCCCCATCAACAACCCGATATATTCCATGACCACCATGGTGCAAAACAATGGGGTAAATGAAAACGGGCAATTGCAGATTACTGATGGGTCCAGTACCATCAATATCTTTCACTCAACCATAAGCCTCATTACCGGAGGATTCGCGGCACCTTCTTCTGCGTGGACTTCATCCGGAGGAAAAGGGAATTATCAGACCACTTGGACTTACTCCGTGGACAACGCTGGGGGCGGGGGGTAACATGAGAACCTACATCCTCGGCTCCTTCGCCATCTTCTGCGCTCTCCTGTACTTCCTCACGGGCTGCGCCAGTCATAAACCCTTGGCCGCGCATGACGTTCCGGTAGTGGTCCATCAAAAACAGCTCCCATTACCGGCGCGGCCTCAAACCGACAGCTCGAGGAAGGCGCAATGGGCCGCGAACAATGCGTATGCCGACAGCCTCCGCGCCGTCAACAAATTGCGGGCGCTACAACGCGCGGCAGCCAAAGCCCAGGCCGACTCCCTGCGAATCGTCAGCCATACCCCGTGCCCCGTCACCGAGATCCCGAAGCCCAGGCGCCGGGACCACGGCTGCCCTGCGGGTTGCGTGAGGAAATAGTCGTGGCCGACTTCAACGCAGCCGTCACAGGTCTCCTTGTCCGCGAAGGCGGCGACAAGATAGTGAATTCCCCCGCGGATTCCGGAGGCCTGACCAAGTACGGAATTTGCCAGCGCGATTACCCCAAGGTGAACATCGCCTGCCTCACCGAGGATCTGGCGCGCCAGATTTACCGCGCGGATTTCTGGGATAAGATCCACGGCGACGAAATCGTCTCCCAGGCCCTCGCGGAGAACCTGCTGGATGCCGCAGTGAATGAGGGTGGGGGCCATGCGGCCCGCTGGATTCAGGAGATCGTGCACGTTGGCCAGGACGGCGTCATCGGCTCCGCCACGCTCGCAGCCATCAACGCTATGGATCCGCAAACCGCCATCGATCGCCTGCGCCTCTCACGCATCGCGCATTATGTGGACATCGTTTCCCGCAACCACAGCCAAGAGGTTTTCTTTCTGGGCTGGGTAGGAAGGGCGCTGGTGGCATGAACGAGCCCGTAGCTGTTCAAGAACCATCCGCCGGCGAAAAGGCCGCGGCCAAAGACGCCGCCGCCACGTTCCGGTATTTCAAAGGCCTCGGATGGCGATCGCAGCTTGCTTGGGCTCTCATGCTTCTGTGCGCCTTCGCTTTCCTTGGGCGCCAGGCGGACAAGTTCACCGGATCTCGTGTGGGGGTGGCGGTAGCGCGATACTTTCTCGGCGAGGGCTGGGTGCCGACTCCGGAGGCTAAGGCAAAGTCGGAGCGTTTCGACATGCTCATGGTCCATATATCTGGAATTGAGGGTGACCTTCGTGGTGTAAAGATCGCGGTAAACGTGATAGCTGAGGCCACGGGGACCAAAGCAAGGGTTAATCGCGCTCTGCACCCACATTCAAACCAATCAGTTTTCCCGGATGTCGGCGAAACAGATACACCACCAAGGTCGCAGCATGTCGCCAGCAACGAAACCCCGCGCAATCCCGCGCGAAATTGAAGGAGAAAACCATGAATCTCAAAGAAACCGCATACAGGGCCGCCAAGGCCGCGCTGGTCGCCGGCGGCGTTGTCCTCTCGGGATCGCTGGCTAACGGCCTGCCGACTTCGAAAACCGCGTTGTATTCCATCGGTGCGGCGGTGATCGCCGGGGCCGCGCATGCCGCGATCAACGCCGTCGAGCAGGCCATGGGATTCTCCACCACGCTCCAAACCTCCGGGCCTCCGAAAACGTAGTCCATGCCCTGCGCGCTCCCGTTCTTTCCATCGCTGGAACTCGCCGAGGCCGCGTCCCTGGCTTACGACGATCCAACGTTCATCTGCGGAAATCTATCCGCGCGTGTCGTGGAGCGGGGCGGGCGCTTCATCGTGAGCTGGGCCGGATCGAACGACGGCGAGGACTGGATCCAGAATTTCTCTGCCGTGCTGGTGGCGCGCATGGGGCGGGGGAAGATTTTCAACGGCTTTGCCGACCAGGGCGACTGCGTAAAAGCCCCGTTCCTTTCCTTCATCCAGAGCTTCCCCGGGCCTTTCGAGGTTTCTACGCACTCCGCCGGCGCGTCCCCTGGGCTGCAATGCGCGGCGTGGATGGCGGAGATTGGCCTCAAGATCAACAGGGTCCAGCTTCTGGCCGGACCCACGATTTGGGATCAGACCGGTGCGGCGTATTACCGCAGCTTCAATATCCCAACGCTCAGGATCGGCATGTACCGCGATCCCGTGGCGGCGCTCCCAGGGCCTCACCACGGCGGCGCCTACGAGGCTCCCATGCTGGTGCTGGATGATGACGGCCACGAGCGGGAATTCCAGGACCTACCCCCGGAATGGTGGCTCCCCGGCGTCATTGCCGATGCGGCGAAAGAGCATCCCGTGGGGCGGTACATCCGTGCCGTTCGCCTTTTCACCGAAAACGCTTGACAAACGGTTACCTTTTACTCAAGGAGAAACACCATGAAACCCTTCGCCATCCTCGCCCTGCTCGCCTTCGCCTTTTGCCAGGCTTTCACGCCCCGCCAGCCCACGGTGCGCGTCACAACCACCGACACCTCCACCATGCACGCGGTAATCTCCGCAGCTCCGCCTGCGGGCCCTTCGGATGTCCTCGTGACGGTCATCGGCACCGGGAAGGCTGCGCTGGTTTCCTTCGGGCCGGTGGGGTGCGCAGCCAGCCGCAGCGCCGCGGACTCGGTGTATCATAACATCCCCGTGCCGGTGGGCACCTCGGCGGTCATCCACCGCACCTTCGGGAGCGTTTGCGCCTCCGCCATCAATGCGGACACCACGGGCGTCGATACCGTTTACTTCACGGTGGGCACGAATCCTTAAGGCAAGCCTACCCCGTCCCGCGTTTTAGGAAAGGGCTTGGGCTCATAACCCCGGCCGCGCCTTCAATGGACCGCGCGCGGGGCGGGAGAGTTTCGGAAGCGGTGCGCGATTATCCTCGCGCCTTTTTTATATTCAGCCGCATGACTGCGATTCCCGCCACCATCCTGACCTTTGAGAGCAACGCAGACCTGGCCGCAGCGGGTTACCTCACCGCCCAGCAGTACGCAGCCATGGCGGAGAATAAAACCAAGCGCGGCAAGAAACCCAAGATTGGAATCAGCACCCAGCGGGCGCGGCAGATCTTCATCGGCGCGGGGGCGATTACCGTGCGCATCGGAGATCGCTTCGCTCGCGTTATGAAGGCCGAGGACGCGCAGGCCATCAGCAGGAATTTCAGCGGCCGGCCGAAGGGCGCGGTATAAGATGGCGCCCCCATCCAGGCGCCGGAACCTCATGGCGCGCAATGAGGCCGCCTTTTCTGGCGGGTATCACGCCGATGTCCACATTGAGATCAACGCCTGCACCTGTTTCAGGCCATTTTGCTCCCGGGCCTCGAAGGCGGAGATTGAGGCGTGGAGCGAGAAAAACGGCGCTCCGCTGACGGTGTAGCCGCCTCAAAACCAGCGTTTGTTGCCAAATTTAGGCACTTTAGCCCCCTTAAAATCTTTTTCATTATTCGCATGCCGAAAACGTTTTCTTAGGTTAACGTTTATCCATCGGGCCTAGTGAACCCGAGCCGGGGCGGTCGCCTTGGAAGA
>JAZKAF010000080.1:0-12281 GCA_040389285.1 candidate division FCPU426 bacterium | reverse complement strand
GTCCCCTTGAAGGTGTGCCAATAGCAGGCCGCGAAACGCAGGTGCTCCTTCATGGTCAAGGACCCGATCTTCTTGGTCTCGTCATAGGCCTTGAACGCCAGTGGATTGGAGGATTTCGGCCCCTCGAATTTGATCCTGCCGATGCCGGGAAAATATTCTTTTTGACCCACAAAAAAATCGGGCATGGACGCTCCTGAAAGTGATGAGGAAGGATTTTACCAGGAAAAATCCTCGGACCCGTACCAAAACTTACCGGTTTCGACGAAGGGCTTATCCAAAGCCTGCAGCACCCGCCTGCCTCCTGCTTCCAAGGTGTCGGTAGCGTCGGGGCCGCCCATATCGCTTTGGATCCAACCGGGATGCATCGCGTTGACGGCGACCTCGCCTTCCAGACCTGAGGCCCAGAGCTGGGTCAGGCCGTTCAAGGCGTATTTGCTGAGGCAATAACTTGGGTCGCCGCATTTTTCCGTCATCCGCTTGCGCTGGCCGGACTCGGAACTGACATTCAAGATCCGCGGCTCCACGCCTTTTTTCAGCAGCGGCAACAAGGCCTTGACCAGCCCATGCGGCGCGAATACGTTCAGCTGAAAAGTGATGGCCAGGTTGGCGGCGGGCTCCGACACGATCCCGTCTCCGGAAAGATTGATCCCGGCGTTGTTGACCAGGCTATCCAGACTTCCCCAGCGGGCCGCCACCACCGCCGCCAGTTTTTCTCCGGCAGCAGGATCCCGCAGGTCAGCCACCACCGGGATAAAACCGTTCCCCAGCGCCTGCGCGGCCTTTTCAAGCCGTTTACCATCGCTGGCGGTCCCGATCACCTGGTCGCCCCTGGCTACCAATAGCTTGGCTGCCGCCAGACCGATACCCCGCGATGCCCCGCTTATCAATATCTTCCGCCCCGTTCTCATTTCTTTAGCAGGCTTGCGGCCACTTTGACCAGCCTGTCCTCAAAGGGGCGCGGCGGAGCCTGATGCAGATAGCCCCGGCTTTTGACCCAGTTAAAATGGGTTTTGACCCCCTTTTCAAGGGGGGTACGCGGCCTGAATTCAGGGATGTCCCGCTGGGCTTTGGCGATGGAATAGGCGCCGTGATAGCGGGCGATGTCTTTCAAGAATCCGGTGGCGCTCTCCGGAGCTCCGGCCAGGATGGCCTCGGTGGGCAGATGGAAGATCCGCGGCTTCTTGCCCAAGGCCTGTCCGACCTTGGCGTAAAATTGGTCCCAGGTGACGACCTCATGGCCGCAAAGGTTGTAGATCTGTCCCAGGGTCTTCTTGCGCGCTAGGGCGCCCACCATGCCTTCGGCCACCTCGTCCGCGATGCAGCTCTGCCAAAGGTTCTCGCCGTCGCCATGCACGATGACCCCCTTGCCACGGAGGATCCGATTGTAAAGTTCGCAGTCAGTCCCCCAGTCGCTAAGGAAGGTCCCTAGGGCCCATCGGGCTCCGGGGCCATAGGTGTGGGAGGGACGGACGATGCAGACCGGGAAACCGCTCTTGCGATGGGCGTTGAGCAATAATTTTTCTGCGGCGGCCTTGTTACGTCCATAACCCGAGACGGGCTGGTAGGGTTCGGTCTCGTCAGAGGGGATCTTGACGAGCGGCGCGCCCACGGCGCAGACCGTAGAGACAAATTGGTAGTGTTTGACCCGGCCGGCGAAGGCGCGCAGGGTGGAGGCGGCGTCTTCCGGCGTGAAGAGAATGGAGTCGATCACCGCGTCGAAACGCAGGGGCCGGAGCTTGGCCTCGAAATCCCGGCGGTTTTGCCGGTCGCCCAGGATCTCAGAGACGCCCGGCGTCTCCAGAGGCGTGTGCCCCCGGTGGAACACCGTGACCGAATGTCCCTGGCGCTTCAAGAGCCGCATGGCCGAACCGCTGATAAGTCCCGTACCGCCGATGACAAGAACTTTCATCTGAGCTCTCCTGTTAGAGGGGCTTGCCCGTGCTCTGCCGTACCATCAGATCCATGGAAAAGTCGAGGCGGCCGCCGGTCCAGGCCTTGGGCTGCCCAAGGCCCTGGATGATGCCGGCCATGGCCGCGCTGCCCATGCGGCGCAGCTGCTGGCGCATGGTGGTCAACCCAGGACGCAGCATCCTGGAAGCGGGAAGGTCGTCGAATCCGGTCACGGAAAGGTCTTTGGGGATCCTAAGGCCCTGCTCCTGCAAGCCGTGGATCAGGCCGATGGCCATGGCGTCGTTGGCCGCAACCACGGCGCTACCGCGCTTGGAGGAGGGGCGGGACATCCATTCACGGGCGAAACGTTCGCCATCATCCATGGCATAGGATGCGAATCCAACGGACAACACCGTCCCCCCTGATTCCCGCAGACCCTCTTTCAGGCCTTGCAGGCGTTCCAGGGTGTCCCGAGACTCATTGGGCCCACCCAAAAAATCGATCCGGCGATGTCCCAGCCCGCTTAAGTGCCGGGCCAGTTCCCTGCCGGCGTCCTCGTTGCGGCCACGCAGCACCAGGCAACCAGGCGCATCCACGTCCGGCCCGACCAGAGCCACGGGCATCCCGGCGGCCTGGGCCTTGCGGATAAGAGGTAGCTCCCTTTTCCCCGCCTTGGCAAAGATCAACCCGTCGGCCCGTCGTTCCGCGATCCAACGCTGGACCAAGGAGTCGTCATAGACAAACACTCCGGCCGGGGACAGGCTACCGAGCATGAGCGCGGTGTGGGTGGGACTGGACTGCTCTTCCATGCCCTGCAGCAGCTCGTAAAGCCACTCTTCCTGCAGGTTCTTGATCACGAAGCCCACGACTCCGGTCCGCCCCATCGACAGATTACGCGCCACGGCCGAAGGGCTGAACCCCAGCTGACGCACCACCTCTTCGACCCGCAACCTCGCTTTTTTGCTGGCGCTACCGCCGTTCAAGACCCGGGAGACTGTGGACTTGGCCACTTTAGCCAGCCGGGCCACTTCGTCGATCGTGACTTTGTTTTTTTCCTGCATACGAACCGTCCCCCCTGCGGAAGTTATAGCTTGAGGCGCAGACCCGCCTTGGTCCCAAGATAGGTCAAAAAGACCATGAACAAAGACACGCATGCGGCGTTGGCCAAGCCAGCCATGCCTCCGCCAGCGAGATAATGCCAGCCGTAGCGCCACCAAGCGCCCTCGAGATGGATCGCGCGCATCAGCATGTTCCAAAAATCCGGGAGGATGTAGGCCAGCAACGCGTTGGTCCCTACCGGCACCAGAAAGGCCGCCCAAGCCCTCAGCCGAAGGACATCCATCAGGATGTAAAAGACCGTGAACATCGCCAAATTGATACCTACGGTGACCAGGGTGAATGTCTCAGTGGCGTATATCTTGCTGATGGGGTTATAGGGGCGCAGTAACAGGGCCGCGGCGATCAATCCTAAGGAAAAGAACAGCATGAATTTGACCCGGCGGGCATGAGGCGAGGTTTCCGCCGATCCCGGGGCCGCGGGCAGGAACAGGCTGCCGACCACCGCGCCGGCAAGCACATTGGCCGTGGTGGAGCCCAGTTCGCCGATACCGACCAAGTCGGTCAGTCCGGAGGGCAGGAAATCAAGGCGGCCTTTGGCCCCGCCCATGAAAACGGCGAGCAAGAACGCCGTCAAGCCCATGAGGGCCGTGGCGCTGCCTTTGACCGACAGATAGAGCAGGCTACCCGCCAGATAGGCCCAACCGATCAGCCCAAGGATCCCCCACCAGGAATGCTGCAAATACGGCGTCTTAAATTCGTCGTTCACGGTGCCGCGGAAACTGACCATCAAAAAGAGCAGCAAGGCCATGCCCGCCCAGAAACGAAAACCCCTTTTGCCGTCCCCCTGCAGCCAGATGATGGCTAGGGAAACGTAAAAAAGGAGGAAGAACCAGGTCCGAGGTAATAACGAGGCCGCTTCGTCATAGCGGTCGCCATTGACCATGACCACGCCGGCAAGGATCAATCCCAGGGAGCGCCAGAGGATCTTGCTGATCAGGCTCGACGAGGGAGTCCCCTGAGCAAGGCGCCGCCCCAACGCGAGCGGCATCGCCAACCCCACCATAAATAAAAATCCCGGAAACACGAGGTCCGGGATAGTGAAAGTGTCTTGATCCGCGGTGGCGTGCCGGAGCCAGTCGGGTATGCCCGGCATCTCGCCGATATAATTCACCCAGATCATCATCAGAATGACGAAGCCCCGGTAGGCGTCCAGGCAAGCGACGCGCTCACCGCTCAGCTGGGTATCCGTTCCATTGGACATGGTGGACATGGAAACCTCTAAGAAAATGACATTACCGATCTAGCAGGTCAGCTTCACATGCTTTCGGGGGTCTCTAAGCCCAGGACCCCTAGGGAACATTCCAACGCCTGCAGGGTCAATCCCGTGAGCGCCAGCCAGGATCCCCGCCGGGCCGGGTCTTCTTCACGCAGGATATTGCAGTTCTGGTAAAAGGTGCTGAAGGCTCCGGCAAGCTCGAAGGCGTAGTCGCAGACCAGGTTCGGCATCGAGTCGCGGCCCGCGCGCTCCAGGGCATCCGGAAGGGCGGCGATTTTTAGAAAAAGCGGCCGCTCAAAATCAGAGGGTTGTAACAGAGCCCCCGCTCCAAAGCCGCGCTCCAAGGCCTTGCGCAATATGGATTTCATGCGCACTGCGGCGTAGAGCAGGTAAGGCCCAGTGCGGCCCTCGAACTGGGTGAACTTTTCGATGTCAAAGACGTAGTCCGAGGAGCGCGGATTGCATAGGTCCGAATATTTGACCGCGGCCATGCCGACCAGGTGGGCGACTTTTTCGCGTTCGGCCGGTGACAGGCTCTCGGCGATGCCCCCTTCGGCCATGCGCTTGGCCGCCTCGGTCCTGGCCATGGAGATCAGGTCCCCCAGCTTCATCACGCCGCCCGCCCGCGTCTTGAACGGCTTGCCGTCCGGGCCATTGACGGTCCCGAACCCGATATGCTCAGCCACGGCCTGCCCTAGATAGCCGCTTTTTTTCACCCCCAAAAACACCTGGCGAAAATGCAGGCTCTGGCGCTTGTCCGCCACATAAAGGATGCGGTCGGCCTTGTCTTCGGCGACCCTGCGGCGAAGCGAAGCCAAGTCCGTGGTGCCGTAAAGATAGGCCCCGTCCGACTTCACCAACAGCAGCGGCGGAAGGGGCGCCCCACTCCCATCGTCGTCCAAAAGGATCACGGTGGCGCCCTCGCTGATCACCGCGACTTCTCGTTGCTTCAGGTCAGAGATCATCCCAGGGATATTTTTTTGGTCGTCCGATTCCCCATACCAATATGTGAACTCCACCCCCAGGGCGCCGAAATCGTCTTTCAAGCCGGCCTTGGATACGGTGCAAAAATGGCTCCAAAGCGCCCGATAGCCGGCTCTTCCATTTTGCAATTCGAAGGTGGCCTGCCGCGCTTTCTCCATCTCAACGGGATCCGCTTTGCAGCGGGACGAGGCGCGGGGATACATGGCTTCCAGATCCTGAAGCGTCACCGGGCTTTCGAGTGGATAGGCCTCGCGGACCTCGGGATCAAAATAAGGCAGGCCGGGATCCTGGAGGCGCACCTCTTCGATGAGCATGCCCATCTGGGTGCCCCAGTCCCCCAAATGCACGTCGCTGACCACGTCGTGCCCCAATAGACGGTTCAGCCGCTGCAGGCTGTCGCCGATGATGGCCGAGCGGAGATGTCCGACATGCATGGGTTTGGCGACATTGGGTCCGCCGAAATCGACCAGGATCTTGAGGCGGGGATCAGCCGGAGGCACGCCCAGGCGGGGGTCCTGGCGCGCGGTAGCGGCGATGTCGGCGAGGAAAGCGTCTGTCAGGGTGATGTTGATGAAGCCCGGGCCGGCCAGGCTAAGATCCCGGATCACGATGCCTTTGTCCACGGCCGCCAACACGGCTTCGGCTAAGGCCCTGGGGTTGGCCTTAGAAGCCTTGGCGGCCGCCAGCGCTCCATTGCACTGGAACTGGCAAAGGTCGGGACGCGCCGATTCCTGGACCAAGCCGAAGGAGCGGTCCAGGCCGGCCGCGGCGAATGCGTCGCCAAAGATCTTGTCCAGTTTTTTGCGCAGGGTCATTGGATGGCTTCGTGATAGGCGGCTAGGCTACGGGGATGCACTTGGCGGCCGCGCTTCAGCAATTCGATGATCTTATGGCGGAGCACTTCGAAAAAAGCCGCGTCCAGGTCCTCCAAGGCCAGCGGCCGCAGCCGCTTCAATTCAGGCCAAGGCGGACGGCCGGGCTCGACATAGTCCGCGACGAAAATTATCTTCTGAAGGCGGGTCATCCCGGGCGCGCCGGTCGAATGGATGCGGATGGCGCGGAGGACCTCGGCGTCCTTGATCCCGAACTCATGCTCCGCCATCCAGGCGCCCACCGCCGCGTGCCAGAGCCCCGGCGCGGCCCGCTCGCCGCGGTCGGCTCCGGACCTTTTCAAGAGGCGCTTCGCTTCAACGGGTCCCAGGGCCTTACCGCAGTCGTGCAACCAGGCCGCCAGCTGGCAGCGCCGCACGCTGACGCGGAATCGGCGGGCCAGCTCGCCAGCGGTATGGACCACCCCCTGGGTATGCTTGTATCGGCCCGGCTTCAGGCCGGTCTTCAGCCTTCCCGCCAGTTTTTTCATCCCCTAACGCTGAAAATAAAGAAGGGCGATCGCCCCTGCCAGGAACGCGAAGGCCAGCACCCATCCCAGGGGCAGGCTGTTCTTTTGGGAGGAAGCGGATCGCAGGCGGGCATCATGCTCACGCAGGTCCATTTTCTTGGTGAAGAACTTTTTTTCTTTCGAAGTCGGCATCATCCACTCCGTAAAAACCGGTCAAGGAGGCGTCAGATTCTTCAGTCCGCGCAATGCCTGGCGGGTGCGCTCCTCGTTCTCGATCAGGGAAAAACGCACAAAGCCCTCGCCCGCGGCGCCGAACCCGCGCCCTGGACTGACCGCGAACTTGGCCTCATCCAGCAGCTTCTTGAAAAAATCGACGCTGGACATGTGCTGATAAGGCGCCGGGATGGGGGCCCACACGAACATGGTGGCCTTAGGCGAGGCCACGTTCCAGCCCGCCTTATTGAGCCCCTCCACCAGGACATCCCTCCGCTTGCGGTAGGTCTCGACGATCTCGGTAACGCAGTCCTGGGGACCGTTCAAGGCCGCGATGGCGGCGATCTGAATGGGCTGGAACATCCCGTAATCCAGGTACCCCTTGATCTTGCCCAGAGCTGCGATCAAACGGGGATTGCCCACGCAGAAGCCCACGCGCCAGCCAGCCATGTTATAGGTCTTGGACAAGGAGGTGATCTCAACGGCCACATCCTTGGCCCCCTTCACCTGCATGATGGAGGGCGCCTTGTATCCGTCAAAGACAAGGTCCGAATAGGCGAAGTCGTTCACCACGATCAGCGAATTTTCCCTGGCGAATTCCACGATCTTCTCGAAGAACTCCAGGTCGACGGTGGCGCCGGTCGGATTCTGCGGAAAGGAGAGCAGCAACATCTTCGGCTTGGGCCAGCTCTGCTCGCAGGCGTTCTTCAGCTTGGGAAAGATGTCCTCTCCGGCGCTCAAGGGCACCGAGACCACGTTGCATTCGTTCAGGACCGGCGAGTATTCGTGGATGGGATAGGCGGGCGAAGGCACCACCACCACGTCCCCCGCGTTCAGGCAGGCCGGCACCAGGCGCGCCAGGGCGTCCTTGGCTCCGATGGTGGCGATGGCCTCTTTGTCCGGATCGAGCGTCACGCCGTAACGGTTCTGGTACCAATCGCAGATGGCCAGGCGCAACTTGAAGATGCCGCGCGACACGGAATAACGGTGGTTCTTGGGGTTGCGTGACGCCTCCACCAGCTTGTCGACGATATGCGCGGGGGTCGAGCCGTCGGGGTTGCCCATGCCGAAGTCGACAATGTCCTCGCCGCGCAAGCGGGCTTCATGGACCGACTGTTTGACCACCGCCAGCACGTAGGGCGGGATGCGTTTGATCTTGTTCGATTCGGCGTCAAAGGTCATGGCGGACTTTCATATTAAAAAGAGGTCATGGCTCGCAGGCGCTTGAGCCGGTTCTCGATCTCGGGACGTTTCAGCTTCACGGTCCGCCACAGGGAAAAATCCTCCACCTGGAAGGAGGACATCACGATGCCACTGGCCATGGCCCGGCGCAAGGTGCCCTTGTCCACCCGTCCGGCGGCGGTCAGGCTGCCGATCAGGCCGCCAGCGAAACTGTCGCCCGCGCCCGTGGGGTCGCGGACCTTTTCTGTGGGGAACGCGGGAAGGTGGAAGTACTCGTTCTTGGATATCAGCGAAGCGCCGTGCTCGCCGCGCTTCAACAGCACGAAACGGGGACCCGCTTTCAGCAGCGCCTTGGCCGCCAGGATCAAGGAATGCACTCCCGTCAACTGGCGTATTTCCTGGTCGTTCAAGACCACGGCGTCCACCCGCTTGATCGCGTTCAGCAACGCCTTTTTCTTCGTCGCGATCCAAAGGTTCATGGTGTCCAGCACCTTGAACGAGGAGCGCGAGGCCTGGTCGAGCACCTTGGACTGGATCTCGGGCACGATGTTGCCGCAAAAGACAAAGGGCGCGCTGCGGTAGGCAGCGGGCAGCACCGGATCAAAGCCCGCAAAGACCCCCAGTTCGGTGTGCAGGGTCTTGGCCACAGCCATGTCGCCCTCATAACGGCCTTTCCAGTGAAAGGTCTTGCCCGTCACCTGGCTCAAGCCCCCCAGATCGATCTTCCGGCTGCGCAGCAGCTTGGGAAAGGCGGCGGGAAAATCGTCGCCGACCACGCCCACGATGCCAAGTTTATCCGTGAAAAAACTGGCCGCGACGGCCGCGTGAGTGGCCGCGCCACCTAAGGCGCGCTTCACGGCCCCAGCGGGTGTGGCCAAGGTGTCCAGGGCCACGGAACCTACGATGACAAGTTTCATGATGGTGCTGCCTTAAGGATGCCGGTCAAAACGAAAGGTGATCTCGCCCTTCCCCTTCAGGTTCAGTTTCTCCCGGGCGAATTTCTCATAATAGGCGGTGTCACGCGAGAGGCTGGCCTGGCGAGCCACCAGATCCGCGTGGGCCTTTTCAAGCTCCCGGATCTCGCGCTTCAGGGACCAAGTCTCGTTATAGGTCGTGGCCAGGGCGAAAAGTCCCTGGGAACCGCCGAAGATCCAATAGGATACGGCGGCGGCTGCCGCAAGGCCCAGGCTACGCCGGGTTTTTTTCTTGCGTGGCGAAGTGCGCAGATCGTCCATCCATCGCCGCAGGTTTTTTTCGATCTTGATGCGCTGGTTCAAGGCGTTACTCCCAAGGGCGAAGCCACTGCTTCAGAGATCCCGTATCCGGTCCTGGAGAAGGCATCCCCAGGCTCCGGGCCAAAAACTCGTCGCTCAAAGCCACTGTCAAGCCGGCCAGGATACCGGCCCCCACGACCGGCAGAAAAAAGGCCGGGATACAGAGCAGTCCCGCCAGCCAGCCCGGCCCCGCAGGGACCAAGAAGAACAAGGCTCCACTGAATAACAGCAACGAGACGCCGCCGGCCAGGCTGGAGGCGAAGAACAAGAATGCCATCAGCATCGCGGCCTTCCACTCCCCCCAGCATCGGACTTTCGAACGCGAGGCCAGGCCCATATCCAGCATCAGGCTCAGCGCGAACAGGATGGCCATCAGCGCGGCCACTAAAAAACCCGATCGCCCGAGGCGCGAAGCGCCTCTTTCTCCGGCGTAAAAAAAGAGGGCGAAGCCGATCCAGACGGCTGCCGTCGATGCGGCAAGAAAACTTAAACTACGCTCCTTGGCCCTGGCCCGCCACCATCCCCGCAACAGATCCGCTAAGGGGGTCGCCCGGTCTTCCAAGCTATCCCGCAGAGCGAAGCAGAGCCAGGAGACGCAGCACCATATCCATAGAGCGCTTGCCCCGGCCATCCCTAAGCGCAGGGCCCTGCCCGCCTGAAATGCCGAACCGAGCGCCCAAAGCGGCAACGGCAGCAACAGGAGGCCCGTGAACACCAGGTTCGCCTTGATGACCCGGCCCGGACTGCTAAAGGTCAGCTCCAAAACTCTGCGCCAGGCCCGTAAAAACATCAAGGCAAAAAGCCCGGAACCATTGTCCGCAGGGCCGTCTTGAGTTCCGCCGCCACCTTGGCCGGAGACTCTGACGCGAGCACGACCAGGTCGGCTTCGGCGTAGATCTTGGCTCGAGCACGAGCTAGCGTCTTCAGCGCGGACAGGCCGTTTTTTAGCAGCGGCCTTTTCTTGATCGACGCCGCTTTCAAACGACGGGCCAGGACAGCGGTCGGCACTGAGAGATGGACGTTGATCCCCACGGCCTTCATGAAGCTTCGGTTGGCCGATCTCAGCGGAAGCCCTCCGCCGGTGGCGACCACTGCGGGACCTTTGCCCTTCAAGGAGCGCAACGCATCGCTCTCCAGCCTGCGGAATCGCGCCTCGCCGGACTTTTCGAAGAGGGCGGCGATGGTCATCCCGGCGGCCGCTTCCACCTCATGGTCCGTGTCGTAAAATTTCCAGCCCAGTTGGCGGGCCAGCAATTTCCCCACCCGCGTCTTGCCGCTGCCGAGCATCCCGGTCAGGAACAGCAGGTCCTTTTTTGCCGGCATGGCTCAGCGCCGTTTCTGAAGGGCCAACGAGCTCTTGAGGTGGGCCTTGCATTCCTCAAGGCTGTCGCCACCGAATTTTTCAAGGAAGGCGTCCGCCAGCTCGAAAGCCACGACCGCGCAGCCCACTACGGCCGCGGCCGGCACCGAGCAGGTGTCGGAGCGTTCGTACTTCGCTTTGATGGGTTCCTTGGTCTTCATATCCACGGTGCCGAGCGGCTTCATCAGCGTAGGGATAGGCTTCATGCTGGCCCTCAGCACCAATTCCTCGCCGTTGCTCATGCCACCCTCGATGCCACCGGCGTTGTTGCTCTTGTGGCCATAGGCGCCCGCGCGCCAAAAGATCTCGTCATGGACTTCAGAGCCGAAATGGGAGGCGTAATCCACGCCCAAGCCCACCTGCACAGCTTTCACCGATTGGATGCTGATCAGCGCCTGGGCCAGCCGGCCATCCAGCTTGCGATCCCATTGGACATGGCTTCCCAAGCCAATGGGAAGCCCTTTCACCCGGACTTCAAAGGTCCCGCCCAGCGAGTCCCCGTTTTTCTTGGCTTTATCGATCAGCGCGACCATGCGCTTGGACAGCGCCGGATCCACGCAACGTACGTCGGAAAGGGGCGCGTCTTTGGCGATGGAAGCGAAGCTCGGCCGCGCCTTCAGCTGCAGGGGCCCGATCTGGACCACGTGGGCCGTGATCTGCACTCCGAACTGTTCGAGCAAAGCGATAGCCACGGCTCCCGCCGCCGTGCGCGAGGTGGTCTCGCGGGCGCTGGCCCTCTCCAGGATGTTCCTGAGGTCCGTCTGGGCGTACTTGAGGCTGCCCGCTAAGTCGGCATGCCCCGGACGCGGGCGGCTGAGCGCCACGCTCTGCATATGCGCGGGCGAGCCATGCTCGGCGTGCATCATCTTTTCCCAGTTGGCCCAATCCTTGTTGTGGATGAGGATCGACACCGGACTGCCTAGCGTGCGACCGTTGCGAAGGCCGCCGATGACGTGAGCCTGGTCTTTTTCGATCTTCATGCGGCCGCCGCGTCCGTGGCCTTTTTGGCGCTCCGCCAGCCAAAAATTGACCTTGTCCAATGGCAAGGGCAGGTTCGCGGGGATCCCATCGATGATGACGCTGAGGGCTTCGCCGTGCGACTCCCCCGCGGTCAGAAATCTAAGCATCTTATTTATAACCCCAAGCGATCAAAAAACGGCTGCAAGGCGCCCTGGCTCAGCAGGTTCCACAGCACCAGCGCCGAACCCAGACAAAGGCCCGGCCCGAAAGGCGCCGGATCGCGAAACTTCAAACCTTTGATCTTCAAAAAGATCAACATCAGTGGAAGACCTAAGAACGCGCCGAGCACCAGGCCTTTCCATGCCTGCCCTAAACCTAAGAACGCGCCCATGGCCGCGGCCAACTTGATATCGCCGCCCCCGAGGGCCTCTCGGCCCGCGAAAATTTTTCCCAAACGGGCCAGTAATAACATTCCAAAAAATGAAAGCACCGAGCCAAGGGCCGAACTCCACCACGCTTCGTAATAAACAGGGAAAAAAATCGAAGCGGGCAGTCCAACGATCCACAAAGGAAGCGTCAGTTTGTCCAAAATCAGGCCTGTGCGCCAATCCGATACAGCGGCCCAGGCCAAAGCCAGAAAAAATCCCGAATAGTAAAGTATTTCAAGGATTTTCATAAACTAGGCAAAAATATCAAATATTTCCGAAGCTGTCAATAACTTGTGAATTACTTTGCCGTCATTTA
>JAZKAF010000079.1:0-13113 GCA_040389285.1 candidate division FCPU426 bacterium | reverse complement strand
TCCTGGGTGCTTTTTTTCAAGTCTTCCAAGCGGGCCACCAGCTTGTCGTAATCCAGACCCATTCCCACCAGTTCATCGCGATAGCGCTGCAGTAGGCTGTACAGCGCTTCGTAATCCCTGGCATTCAGGTTGCTCCCGCCTGCAACGCCCATCTCCGAGGCGTTCAAAAGCATCGCTCCTGTGTCGCCTGGCGTAGCGGACAATGTTGGTTTTCCGTCGGCCTTGTTCTGAAGCTCACGGACCAAGCGCCAATCTGCCGGATTGGCTGGAGCATCCACCGCAGCCGCGACCGCCCGGGCTCCGAGGCCCAAACACGCCAGCAGAA
Source organism: candidate division FCPU426 bacterium (assembly GCA_040389285.1). Lineage (GTDB taxonomy): Bacteria > Oederibacteriota > JAJYGY01 > JAJYGY01 > DAIDJD01 > JAZKAF01. The sequence continues at coordinate 12,788 of JAZKAF010000079.1, read as the reverse complement.
GGACGAACATCAAAAATATGGTTTTTCGTTTCACTCCTTAGCCTCAAAAATTAAGATTGGTGCCTATCGCCGTGCTCCAGGCGTTGTATTGGCGCTCGCCTATGTTGTAATCCTCGAAATAAAGGATCCTCGACCGCACAAAAACGCCTAAGCCTGTAAGGATCTTGGCCAGATCCACGTCGAAACCAAGGCCAAATTCATTGGTTCCGGTAAGGATGGGGAAGAAACTGTGATTGCTTTTCCATTCTTCATGTCCCAAAAGGCCCACCAGGGAGAAGGTGGAGGTCAGGCCATATCGGGCAAAAGCATTGAAATAGACTTGGGTGAAATAAGGCTGGGAAGGGCCTGCAGGTCCCACAGAACCGAAGCTTGGCGTTCCGGGCTGGGCAGCGACGTCGCTGAACAAGGCAAACACCCTGATCTCCGCTGGCGTCAAAGTTCCGAGCATGGCTTGAAAATCAAATTTTAAGGTACCAGCCAAATAATTGGTGTATTTTTGGTTGAACCCGTCGATATGGGCGTCTCCAACCCCTTTCTCGCTAAAGAGCACATAGTAATCAAGCCTTCGATAGGAGAATTGGGCCAACGCATTCCAATGGACAGGATGGGCAACTCCCTTATTATCGATCCCCATTCCATCTGCTGGACGGTTGAAAGCCCAAAGGTAGTAACCGGCATTTGCCGATCCGTCGAAATAAGGAAAGATCGCCAGGTTCGTCTTCGCCGGCGCGGGCGAGAGCGGCGCGGCCGGCAGGTAGTAGCTCCCTCCGAAATGGTTATAAAGCAAGAAATCTCCGCCCGCCGAAGCTTCATTGGAGCCCGATTCAAATCCAGGTTGGGTCTTCAACCAGGGACCGCTGGGCTCGATCTGCTTGGCGATGCCCGTGAAAACACCCAGGGAAAGCCAGGACCAGGAAAACTGACTCTGCAAAACCACCTTGTCGGTATTGTTCATCAATCCGGTCGCATCTGACGCTTCCGTTCCCCAGGCCACATCGTTCGCCTTGTCCACCACGACTTTCCCGTTCTCCATATGCCCGCCCGGATTGGGGGAGTTATACCAAGGGGTGATGATCCCGCCGCCATAAGGGTTCAGAAGCGGATCATTGTTGTCGCTGGTCAAGATCATGCTGCTCACGGCCCCCAGGGCCGGCAAGAAGAAGGGATTGATGTGCGAGTACTCCAGGCCGATGGTCATGACGCCGATCGGATGGGTGTACGCCGTGACAAAAGCCTGGTCCAAATAATGCCGGTCAAAACCTGTGATCAACTTTGGAGACGGATAATCCTCGATCTGGGACTGCTGGGCCGGTGTGGCGAATTGATAGGTGTTGTTCCTAGCATATTCATAGCTTTGGCCATATTCAAAGAACAATTCCCCGCCCCAAGGCAGAAGCGTGTCGGTGCCAAGCGCCCATGCCGTGCCACCGGCAGGGCTGTCCTGCGCGCCAAAGGAGCGGAGCTGATCCCTATCATTGAGTGCTCCGGTGATGGCTCCATAGACCAGATTGTGGTCCACTAGGCCCCACATGTTTCCCATGTCCAATTCCGTATCGATCCCCCATAGATGTTTTTTGGATCCATTGTAGGGCTCCAAAAAGCCTGGTTCAGGACCATAAAAAATCTCTGTTGTGGAAAAAGGCCAGTAGGCCGCGGTTCCCTGCTTATTGGCATAGATCAGAAGGGGCGCCCATACTGCGTCGTAAGGCAATCCCAATTTTAGGTCAGGCGAGTTGTAGCTTGGCCGGTTGCCGGACTCCATGTCGACCACAAAAGCGCCGTTTGCATTGGGCGCAGCTTTGCCCCCCAAGACCAGAGCGGAGCGCTTTAGAGAGTGGCCACCCCCCAGATTGACGGACAGAGTGGCGTCCTTATATCCCATTTGGAAATTAGGCGCGCCCGTGCCCAGGGTGCCATGTTGAAAAACTAGGCTGGTGGGGATAAGAAGATTTCCGTGATCGATGGATTCACTGATGCTAAAACTGAATCCTCCGGCATCCCCCTGGCCATCGAAATTAACGTTGATGCCGCCCGAAAAATGGGCGTCGTTGCTGCCCGCCAGGAGGCCAGCCGCTCCGGAGTTCACATAGGCCGCCCGGATGCTGGCGCTGGTCGAAGGGAAGGTTTGTTTGTCGTAATGGTTCTTCTTGATAGTGACTTCGAGCGCGTCCATGCGGGCATTCAGAGCGGCGAATTGGGATTCCAAGTTCGAGATATCACGGCCTTCCGCGCCTTTTCCAGCAGTGGTCACGCCGCTGGTCTCCGGGGGAAACTGGGCCTTCAAGCGCGCCTTGAGTTCCGCTGGGATCCTCGGGTCAAACTCCAGGTCCAAAGCAAGCTCCCGCGCCGAGGCCTGGGGGATCTTCTCTCCGCGCTGGATCATGGAGACGACCCAGCCCCTGCGGCCCATTTGGCGCGCGGCATCGGCAAGCGTCTGATACGACGATTCCGAGGGATAGTACCAATCGAACAAACGGGCACCATCCAGGCTTTGCGAGCGCAATGCCAGCGACAGGACCCCGAACAAGATCGTGAGCAGGATTTTTTTCATCGCCGTATCAGCGGGAGTTTGAGGCGCTGCCAGAGATCAGGGGAGATCACCGATGGGAAATACCAACCTTTATCCGGAGCTTCATGGACCCCGCCGTCCGGACGGACGGACCAAACGGCGATGCCAAGGAAAGTCTCGTCATTGATCTGGATCTCGTGCTCCACCCAACCCAGAGCGGCGCCGATATAATCGGTCATTTTCAGGCCGCTCCTAGATCGCGTCCCATCACCAGCCAGACTGCTTTCCTCGAATTCATGGGTGGTGGCGGAGAAAGGGATGCCGATCAATGCTTTCCCCCCCATGGCCCGGGCATCCCGGAGAAACGTTCCTACAGCCGAGGCGACAGATCCGGCGTAAACGCGAAGCTCCGGCACGACGGCATTGCCCTTCGAATTGGCCATGCTGAGGCCTGAATCCTCGACCCTGGCGCCAAAACCAAAGCACTTGAGAACACCCACATCCGCGTATTTGAAGGTCAGGCGCTCCCCTCCCACGGCCATGACCGGCTTATGACTGCCTTTTTTGGTGGCAGCAAACATGACGTGGAGCACGCTGACGTGGGGCTCAATATCAAAAAGCACACCGGCCACCCTTTTATCCGCCTCGATCTTTGTGGCGATCTCAGCGGCTACCCGTTCCCATTCAGACCTGGGCACTTTTTGCCATCCACGGCTCAGCCCGTGCACCACCGGGATCACCATGGAATCACCCGCCAAAGCGTCAGAAAGAGCCATCGCGGCCCGGGTATCGAATTTCAGGGAGAGTTTAGCGCCTTCGATCCCGAGCTCACCGGCTGGCACAAAGAAGTAATAGATCTGCTGGCTTTTTGACGCCGCGAGATTGTGGACATTGATAGTGTCAGCGGTCGCCACCAGATCGCCAAAAACCCAGGCGGCCAGGGCCTTGGGAAGCGGCACGTCGGTCGGCTCGGGAAACGGGACCGAGCCCATCGCCGCCGCATCCTCCTCCTGCTCGGCCTGTTTCTTGCTCTTGAGCGGAGGGACGTAAAGAGCGGCCGCAACCACAGTCTGGGCGCGCGTATTCTCAGGCTGCTGCTCCAGGATGATCCGCGCCTGTTTCAGGGCGGATTCCTTGTTGTCCCGTTTGAGCAGAGCTTCGGCCACCCACAAGCGCCACTCCAGGTTGTCGGGCTGGCGCAGCAACGCCTGGCTGTAGTAGTAGATGGCCAGGTCCTTATTTCCCGCGGTGATGGCTTTGTTGGCCAGCGTGGACAGCTCCACCGCGGTCGGGCCACTGAGGTCCACGCCCTCCGACGACGCGCCAAAGCCAGGAGCTGCGGCGAAAAAAATCAGGGCCGAAACTAAGAGCGCCTTAAGCTTCAACGTGCACTACTCCTTCGGCGCGGATGTCGGAGGACGAAGCACCCACCATGACTTTTATTTTGCCGGACTCCGAACGCCAATTCTTGTTCCCTGTGTTCCAGTAAGCCAGGTCGCTTCCCTTGACCCGAAAATCCACACGTTGTTTTTTTCCAGGTTCGATCGAAATGCGGGCGAAACCTTTCAGTTCCCTGCCCGGTCGCTCTACCTCGGAATCCAGGTGCCGCACATAGAGCTGGACCACTTCATCGCCGGCGCGTTTTCCGGCGTTAGACACCTCGACGCTGGCTGAAAAGCCGCCTTGATCTGCCTTGGCGATCTTGAGTCCCGCGTAGCTGAAATGGGTGTAGCTCAACCCGAATCCAAAGGGATAAAGCGGTTCATGCTTGAAATACATGTAAGTGCGGCCGTTGCGGATATTGTAGTCCATCATCGGCGGCAACTGCTCCAAGGAACGGGGCCAGGTCTGCACCAGACGTCCTCCGGGATTGATGTCCCCAAAAAGGGCTCCTGCCACCGCGTTGCCGAGTTCCTGGCCGTTATGGGTGACGTGCAAGATAGCAGGCAGATGCAGTTGCGCCCAGTTGATGGCGATCGGAAAGCTGCTGACCAGCACTAGGATGGTGTTGGGATTAGCCCGGTAAAGGGCCTTGGCAAGCTCTTCCTGGCGAAAGCCGATGCTCTGGCGGTCAAAGGCTTCCTTGCCTTCCATGGGCGAATCGATCTTTCCCCATCCATGGTTCCCAGTGGGATGGTTTCCCGCGCAAAAGATGACGACATCCGACTCTTTGGCCAGGGCAACGGCGCGGCCGTCTTGATCATCTTTGGCGAAACGGACCTGGACCGAGGCGCCGAGCCGCTTCTTGATGCCTTCCAGCGGACTGACGGCATAAGGAGGCGTGCCGCTGTACCAATCAAAGAAGACCTCGTCCGCGTTGTTCCCTATCACGGCGATGGACTTCAAACGCTTTGGGTCAAGGGGCAGGGTCTCGTTGTCATTTTTCAGTAGCACGACCGACTTTTGCGCCACTTCAAGGGCCAAAGCGCGGTGCGCTTCGCTGTCCCAGGGATCCTCCTCGCTGGCCACCCGGTAGGGGACGAGCTCAGGCGGATCCAACTGGCCCAGACGGATCATCACGCGAAAGACGCCCGCCAGCGACGCGTCAACGTCTTGTTCGGTCAGCAGTCCCTGCTGCAGCGCTGCCCGCGTGGGTTCGGCGTGCTTGTCAAGGAACTGGCCGATGCCAGCCTTGATGATCGCCGCGGCGGTCATGGGCAGGTCGGGATAATACTTATGGTCGCTGAACAGCGAATTCATGGCGCCGCCATCCGTGCAGATAAGGCCATCGTGGCCCCACTGGTCCATGGTGACTTCCTTCAAGACCGGATGCACGTGCGCTGGTACGCTGTTGACCGCGTTGTAGGCTGCCATGTACCCGTTGGCCTTGGCCTCACGGATGGCCATGCGAAAGGGCACAGAATAATATTCATGGAAGAGGCGTTCATCGAAATCAGAGCTAGTGCTGCTGCGAAGGTCTTCGTTGCTGTTGGCGAGAAAATGTTTCAACAAAGACGCGGTCAAAAGATATTTGGGATGCTCGCCCTGCAAACCGCGGGTCATGGCGCAGGCCATGCTGCCGTTGAAAAACGGATCTTCCCCAAAACACTCTTCCGTGCGTCCCCAGCGGGGATCGCGTCCCAGGTCCGCGTTGGGCGCGCGCACTACCAGGCCGCCCCGTTTGTACTTCGGGCTCTCCCAAAGATGCCGGGTCTCAAGGCCTTCGGCGCGTCCGGCGCGCTGGATCAATGCGGTGTCCCAGGTCTCAGCCATGCCGATAGCCTGACAGAACTGGGTGGTTGGAACGGGATATCCTTGGGCCCAGCCTCCGGGCTCACCCATGGCCAGGCCATGCAGGCCTTCCACATGGCCGGTGCCAACCACCCCTAAACGCGGGACGCTAGGAACCGTTCCCAGGCAGCGGATCTTTTCTTCCAGGGTCATCAGGGAAAGCAGGTTCGAGAGCCGCTCTTCGATACCTAGGTCCGGATCTTGGAAAGGATGGGAAAATGCCTTATTCATCTGGTTTTTTTGGTCTTTCTTCAAACAGGCTCCCCAAAAGATAGGGGATTTTAGCCGCAAAAAAACCCGGGGTCAATCCTATGATACATAGATCCATGGACCGAACTCCGGGATTTTTGCTTTAAAACCTAAGGTTTCGCTAAAATCGATATTTTTTGGGTAAAACGCTCGCTTTCGCCATTCCGATAGACCACATCTACCACCATGACATAGATCCCAGCCGCGATCCTGTCGGGCGCCCAACCGGTGCCAGGATCCAGGTCCAGTTCCGCGGCCTTTTCACCCATCAAGGTGTAGAAACTGACGTGGGTGGTCAAGGGCGCTTTAGGCGTGAAAACCTTCAGTAACTGGCCGTGAAAAACCGGCGCGGGCGCCATAAAACTACGCGTCAGCCCGGGGATCTCCCCAGGAACCAGGGTGACCGTCGCCGAGCATGTGGGCGTGACCGTGAAAGTAGCGCTGACCGTTCGCGTCGCCGAGGGCGTCCGGCTTTCGCTGACAGTCAGGGTTGGCGTGCTAGTCGGACTTTGCGTCCTGGTCTCAGTGAAGGAGACCGTCTCGGTGAAAGACCGTGTCTCGGTAAAGGACTGGGTCTCAGTGAAGGACTGGGTCTCCGTAGGAGTCAAGGTGGGCGACGACGTTATGGTGTAGGTGGAAGTCTCCGAAGGCGAGACGGAATAGCTACTCGTCAGGGTGAAGCTGGCTGTCGGAGCTGGGGTGACGGTCCGGCTGGCTGTCACGGTGAAAGTCTTGGTGGGCGAACCCGTACCCGTGAAAGACTTCGTGGCTGAGAACGATGGGCTGACGGAATAGGTCGGCGTCTGCGTGGGGCTGTTGCTGAAAGTGGATACGGTCGTCGGCGAATTGGTTTCGGTCGGAACGGCCGTATTCGTGAACGTATCAACCGGGGTGGCCGTAGGGCTGGGCGTGTTGGTCGGCGAACCGGAGACCGTATAAGTCGGCGTGGGCAGCGATGCGCGCAACTCAACGGCCACCGCGCCCCAAGTGTTTCCGACGGCTAGGCTCCCAGTAAAGGAAACCGAAACAAATCCTGGGCTGGCAGCGGAACTGTCCCCGACCCCTCCGGCCGGCCCAGGGCCGTTACTGCTGGTGGCCCGGGAATTGCTCGTGATGGTCGGGGCGCCGGTGCTGTCCTTGGTCATGCCGACGACCACAAAGTTGTTGGCATCCTGGGTCCTCAGGCCTAGGTTAAAGCTGGTCACCCCTGTGCCCGAGGCAACATGGGTGACCCCGATGGCCGCCACCCCGCTATAGGTCGCGATCGCTTCTGTTCCGGTCCCTCCAGGGCTCAGGGATATGGTCACAGACGTGGCGCTGGCCGTCGCCTTGGTATGATAAACGAATATCCGCTTCAGGTTGGTCGCGTCGGTGTAGGTGGATCCCAACTGGGAATAGGAATTTCCTCCGGTATCCGAGATGCTCGCGATGGCGGCAGTGTTGTTCTCCATCAGGACATAGACCAGGACATCGTCTCCGCTGGCCACGCTGACGGTTCGGGCGTTGGTTCCCAGGGCATTTTTCGAGAACGAAACGCCTGACACATAGGCGATGGCGGCACGGAGGTCGGCAGTGACCAGCGTCAACAAGGCCAACGCCCAAAGGCCCTTTTGGGCCGTTTGGCGCAGATGAGAGGCTAATTTTTTTGGGGATACGACCATATTTTTACCGATGATTTTCGCCATAGCAACATTTGCAAGAATATCGCCGACTTCAAAAAAATACAATCCGAAAACAGAAAAACCGCTTATTTATCAGGATTAATGCCCGGCGCAGTCGCCGGATATCAAGATCTTTTGAACCCCGGGGCCCAGATCCTTGGTTAGAGTCAGCCATAGTTTTTTGCCGGCGGCGTCATAATCCGCAAAATAGTCCTTACCCGCGACCTGGAGCTTGCCCGCCACTTGGACCGAACAAGGCGAGGAGGCCGGAAAATCAAAGACCACAAAACTGGGCTTAACAAGGCTGCCGCTGACTTTCAAGGTGAGGGCCAGCTTGCCATGGCTTGCCGTGGCGTTCCAGGTCCGGTAGACATGATCGAATCCGGGATTGGGATAGGTCATGCTGGGCATGACGCCGGCCACGATCTGGCCGCCCACACCGGGACCGACATGATTTCCAGGACCGCGAGGGCCCGCCGCGTTCACCGTTCCCACTGTGGCGCTGAGGGTGGAGGCGAAGATGTTCTCGGTATCCCGGACAAGGCGCCGCACCCCGTCGGCGCTATGCGCGTCGATCAGGTGCATCCAACTGAAGCCGGCCACGGGCCTGAAGATATCACCCATCACCCGGCTGCGGCGGTCGTTATGGTGCCCGTTATTGAACACGCTGCGGTCCGCGCCCACATTGCCGTTGTTCCCCACGGCCCCCCAGGTGATGCGGCCCGAGTTCCAGGCGCTGTCGTAGCAGGACATCTGGGTGGGAGCGGCCCAGCACTCGGGCATCGCGTCGCCCACGCTTCTGGCAGGCAGCGCTGCCGGCATATTGCCTGTGGCGTAATAGGCTCCCCCAAAGTCCATCACGCTATCCGGAAGATTCTGCACAATGCCCCACTCGCGGTCCACGGAGGCGCCCAGCTTTGGATCGCACCATTCCCAAACATAAGGAATGGTGTTGGGCTCTTCCCATATCCACGACGCTTTGCCAGAGCAGGAATAGAGGCAGGACGCCGGGACCGGGATGAAGGCGCTGGTGGTCTGAAACTTATGGCTGTTCCCCCAGGCCACCCGGCTGACGCCCTTAGCCCGCGGCCAATCGGTCTGGCAATAGGGGCCCCGCAAGTCGTCACCCAGAAATTCTCCGGCCGGCACATCGCTGGAATCAAAGGCCACGGCCTGAAGGAAGCTGTCCTGGCCACTGCGGAAAACCCAGTCCTCGCAAACCCTCCACTGTTTGCCCGGTTCGCTGCACATCTTTTGCTTGAAGGTATAACGGAAGATAAGGTGGTCGGACCCCTTCAACGGCTGTGAGCTGACAACCTCGCTGCTGCCGTTCGAACTGACGGTGGCCCCGCAGGAACCGTGGTTCACCATCTCGCCGATGGCGTGATTTAGCTCGTTGTCCGTGACCAATTCGTTGCCGATGTAATAGGTCATGCTGGTGGCGGCTGGCCGGTCGTCGATCATGGAAAGCGTGCGCGGCTTTCCATGGGAGTCGCTCCAAGTGACCACGGTGCAGGCTTTACCGTTGACGGTCGCCCTGGTCGTGCTGATCGGTCCTGCCGCTGCCCCAGAGCAGAGAAGAAGCGCTACACTTAAGAAAACCAGGCGCGGCCTCATGCTGCCAACTCCGCTTTATCAGCGGCCTGGGCGCTTTTACGGGATCGAGCGGCGTTCTTTTTCATCTGGGCGACGGAGGCCACTTTCAGGCGCGCGGCTCCCTTCCCCTGGTAGCTGCGGAGGTCGGGAGCGGAAGCCAGCCGCTTTTTCGCGGCCGGGATCGCTTGCTTGTACTGGGGCAGCCAGGCCGCCTGAGCCACCAGCATGCGGTCGGCCATCTGCCATATCTCTTCAGGATCGCAGACCGCGGCGCAAAGCGGATCGTGCAGCATGGCCTGTTTCAGCAAGGTAGCGTCGCCCTTTAAGGCGGCGTGCACCGCCATGCGCTGCACTGACACCGAAGCGTTCAGGGTGGCGGCGCAGGCCAGCGGCAGGTCCCCGACCCGGGGGATGTTGATGCCGTTGTTGTCCACATAGCCCGGCACTTCGACGATGCAGTCGTCCGGAAGGTTGGATATCGTGCCGCGATTCACCACGTTGAAATGACCGCGATAGAGCCTGCCCGTGACCAGCCCTTCCACGATGTAGCTGCCGTGCTCCTGGGAACGGATCTCCTTCGTGATCTTCGGAGGCTCCTCTCTCAGCCAATTGGGATAGTCGGTCTTGAACCAGTTGCGCCCCTCAGTGCAAACGCGCAGATACCCACCGGTCTCGCCGTGGATCCAGTCCGACATGTCGATCCAGTCCTTGATCTCGCCCCGGCGCTTGCGGTACCAGGGGACATATTCCGAAAGATGGCCGTTGGACTCGGTGCTGTAGTAGCCAAAGCGCTCCAGCACGTCGATGCGCACCTTTTCGGTCTTGGAGTACTTGGGGTGCTTTTTGAACGCGGCGAGCAATTCTGCTGATCCCACCAGATGTTCCCCGACCTTGACTTGCAAATACCAGGTCTGATGGTTGATGCCAGCGGCGATGATGTCCACTTCGTCCTGCTTCTTGCCCAGCACCTCGGCGATCTGGTGATGCCCGCCCTGGACGCCGTGACAGAGGCCAACGGTGCGCACGCCGCCAAAGTGGTTGCAAGCCCAGGTCAGCATGGCCATGGGGTTCGAATAATTTAGCAATAATACGCCGGGCTTGGCGTAGCGTTTGATGTCGGCGCATATGGCGAGGATGGCGGGAATGCCGCGCTGGCCGTAGAGGATGCCGCCGGCGCAAAGGGTGTCTCCCACGCACTGGTCCACTCCGTAACGCAGCGGGATCTCGATATCCAGTTTGAAGGCTTCCAATCCGCCCTGACGGATGGTGCAAAAAACGAAATCAGCGTCCTTCAGTGCGTCTTTTCTGTTCAGGGTGGTGCTAAGGCGGGCCGAGAATCCATTGGCCTCGATATCTCGCTTGATGAGCCGAGCGGTCCGGTCCAGATTGGGTGCGGAGATGTCCATGAGCGCGAAATGGCTGTCCTGAAGTTCAGGGACGCAGAGCAGATCCTGGATCAGGCGGCGGGTGAAACCCAGCGACCCTCCTCCGATGAAGGCGATCTTAACTGGCATGATCCTCTCCCTTCGTGATACTCTTTTTCAGTTTCTGGAACCGGTTTCCGTTGAGGTGACCCATGATAGCACAAAAATCCCTGCGACTGGCCTGCCTGGCCCTGCTCTTATGCCCTCTAGGAGCCTGTAGCAAACGCAAGCACGACATTGAAATGGCCTATACCGCGGACTCTATCGGCATTGGCATCATCAACGAGCGCGTGGCTCGCCTCAAAGCGACCGAAGGTTTCGACACCGGCGTCAACATCATCCCTTTCAACAACTATGCGGACAAGATCCTGGCGCAGTACGCCGCAGGCATGGCTCCTGACATCCTCTGGGTGGAAGTGGGTTTTTATGTGACCCTTCAACAGGCAGGCGCCTTGGCACCCCTAGACGAGATGATCGCCCGCGACCATTTTGACATGGACGCCTTTTACCCAGGGGTCAGGGCCCGCTTCAGCAGCAAAGGCCATGTCTGGGCCCTACCCGAAGATACCGCACCCATAGCCTGCCTCTACTACAACAAAAAGCTGTTCAGGGAAGCGGGCTTGGCCTATCCCAACGATTCCTGGACCTGGGACGACATGCTGGCCGCAGCCAAGAAACTCACCAAGAGAGACGCGCAGGGCCGCACCTCGGTTTGGGGCTACAAGGACAATTACGCCGTCGACTGGATCAACATGGTCTATTCCAACGGCGGGACCCTGGTGGACGACTGGCGCAACCCGACTCGCAGCACGGTGGCGGAACCGGCGGCCGTGGAGGCCGTAAAATTCTTGGCCGACCTTATCAACGTGCACAAGGTGATGCCCTCCGACGCCGACAAGCCGACTCAAGGCGGGGCCGGCAACGACCTTTTCGCGGCGGGCCAACTAGCCATGCTCCACACCGGCTATTGGATCAGCGCCACCCTCCGCCTGACCAAGGACCTGGACTGGGATATCGCTCCGTTCCCAAAGGGCCCCCGCGCCAAGGGGCATTCCTGGGGCACCGGGGGATCGGGCTGGGCCATATCGGCCAATGCAAAGGACAAGGAAAAAGCTTGGAAGGCCATCAAAATGCTGACGTCTGAAGAGACCCAGCGCATCTACGTCAAGCAGGGCTACGCGATGCCCGCGCTGAAGGCCCTGGCTAATTCAGAGGTCTTCCTGGGAAGCACGCCCCCGCAGAACAAGAAATTCCTTATCAGCGCGCCGGACCAGGCGATCTACACGCCCGACCACGCGCGCTTCGAGGAAGCCAACAAAACCGTCCAGCCCCAGGTGGACCTGATCATGCGGGGCAGCTTGACGCCCGCCGAAGGCATGAAGGCGGTGGACGCAATCTTCAACCGGATCTTATTCAATAAATAAACCGGCAGCGCTTCAGGTCAAGAGCCGCGCCGGACTTCCAGGATTGAAGCGGTAGACCTTGGCGTCGAGCCCGGTCTTCGCCTTGTAAGCCTTCACAATGCCTTTTTCAAAAGCGTCGACCTTGGATGCGGCCACCAGATTCACGGTGCATCCGCCAAAACCCGCCCCGGTCAGGCGCGCGCCATAGACGCCCTCCAACGCCAGGGCCCCCTCCACCAGCGCGTCCAATTCCCTTGAACTGACCTCGAAATCCTGCCGCAAGCTCTCGTGGGACTGGGTCATCAGGGCTCCAAAAGCCGGCGCATCCCCGTTTTTCAGGGCTTCCACGGCCTTTCGGACCCGCGCGTTCTCGGTCAGCACGTGGCGGGCTCGCTTGAACCAGACTTCGGAAGGATCTCCGGCTTTTTTTAAGACGGTCAGCGTGGCGTCGCTCAGGCAATTCAGTCCCGGATCGATCTTTTGAAGCTCGGCATACGCCTTTTCGCATTCCTCACGGCGGTCATTGTAGGCGCTGTTCTTCAGCTCTCTTTTGACCCCCGAATCGACCACCACGAAGACCGAGTCCCTGAGATTGACCGCGATGCTCTCCAGTTTCAATTTTCTGCAGTCGATCAGCAGGGCGCAGCCCGGCTCGCAGGCCGCCACCGCCATCTGGTCCATCACGCCGCAATGCACTCCCATGAAATGGCTCTCG
>JAZKAF010000078.1:0-21104 GCA_040389285.1 candidate division FCPU426 bacterium | reverse complement strand
CCATCCGTGAAGGCGGCCACACCGTCGGCGCCGGCGTCGTCACCGAAATCTTAGAGTAGGACAGCATAAAATGAACCAGAAAATCAGGATCCATCTGCGCGGCTACGACCACCGCCTTCTTGACCAGTCCACCCGTGAGATCGTGGACACCGTCAAGAAGACGGGGGCCTTTGTCTCGGGGCCGATCCCGCTGCCGACCCACCGTAACATCATCACGGTGAACCGTTCGGTCCACGCGGATAAGAAGTCCCGGGAACAGTTCGAGATCCGCACGCATAAGCGTCTCGTGGATATCCTGGAGGCGACTCCGAAGACGGTGGACGCCCTGCAAAAGCTGGATCTTCCGGCCGGCATCGACGTCGAAATCAAACTGTAAGAGGTCTTTGTGTTACAGGGAATCATCGGAAAAAAAATCGGAATGACCCAGATCTTCCTGGAAGACGGGAAGTGGATACCGGTCACCGTGATCCAGGCCGGGCCTTGCAAGGTCGTCCGGGCCAAGAGCAAGTCCACCGACGGCTATGAGGCCGTGCAGCTGGGCTTTGAGGAAGTCAACCCCAAGCGGGTGGCCAAGCCTCTGCTGGGCCAGTTCACCAAGCGTTCCTTGAAGCCTTACAGGGTTTTGAGCGAATTCAGGGTCACGGATTCCTCGCAATACACGATCGGCCAGGACATCACGGTCGATTCGATCAAGGACCTCCAGTGGGTCGACGTTTCCGGGACCAGCATCGGTAAGGGGTTCCAGGGCGTTTTCAAGCGTCACAATTTCCACGGTGGCGCCAACACGCACGGTTCCATGCATCATCGTCAGCCGGGATCCATGGGCGCCAGTTCGCGCCCTTCCCGCGTGTTCAAGAACCATAAGCTGGCCGGCCACATGGGCGACGCGGCCTGCACCTGCCAGAAACTGAAGGTCGTTTCGGTCGACACCGAGAACAACCTGTTGCTGGTGCGTGGCGCGGTGCCCGGCGGCAAGCGCGCGATCGTTTTCATCAAAAAAAGCAAGAAGGCCTAGGAGACCAAGATGCCCCAGGTGACCCTTTTTAAACAGGACAGCACGGAGTCCGGCAAGGCCGAGCTCAACGACAAGGTCTTCAAGGCCGAAGTGAGTGAAGCCATCCTCCATTCGGCCGTGGTGACTTACCTGGCCAATCAGCGCCAGGGAACGGCCAAGACCAAGACCCGCGGTGAAGTCAGCGGCGGCGGTATCAAGCCCTGGAAGCAGAAGGGAACCGGCCGCGCCCGTCAGGGCTCCATCCGCGCCCCCCAATGGAAGGGCGGCGGCACGGTCTGGGGTCCCCAGCCCCGCGATTACTCCAAGGTCTTGAACCGCAAGACCCGTCAGACCGCCCTGAAGTCCGCGTTGACCGTCAAGAACAACGACGGCCAGCTGGTGGTCCTGGAATCCTTCGACCTGGCCGCCATCAAGACCAAGCAGGTCATCGAATTCTTGAAAAAGTTCAAGGCGACGGACACCAAGGTCCTCTTGATCTCCGAGAAGTTGAGCGATGCCGTCAAGAAGTCGGCGCGCAACATCGAGAAGTTCCATTACACCACCGCGGGCAGCGTGAGCCCCTATGAGCTGCTCTGGGCTGACAAGGTCTTTGTGACCTTGGGAGCCATCAAAATGATCGAGGAGGTCCTGGCCTGATGGAAACTTACCGCATCATCCGCCGGCCCGTGATCACGGAAAAGAGCAATGCCGCCAAAGTGTCCCAGAACAAGGTGACCTTTGAGGTCGATCCGAAGGCCAACAAGTCAGAGATCAAAAAGGCCATCGAAAGCCTGTTCAAGGTCAAGGTCCTGAAGGTCAACACGGTCACCCTGCCGGGCAAGTCCCGCCGGTTCGGAGCGAGCGTGGCGCAGGAAGCGCGCTGGAAAAAGGCCGTCGCCACCCTGAAGCAGGGCGACACCATCGAATTTTTTGAAGGCGCCTGAGAAGGCCGCCTGCAACTAAGGAAACAAGGACATGGGAATCAAATCACATAAGCCGACTTCGCCTTCACGGCGCAGCACCAAGACGCCGACCTTCGAAGAGCTGACCCGACGGTCCTCCGAGAAGTCCCTGACCAAGGGCAAGTCCAAGAGCGGCGGACGCAACAACATGGGCGTTCAGACCTCGCGTCACCGGGGCGGCGGCCACAAGCGCAGCTACCGCGTGATCGATTTCCTGCGCGCCAAAGTGGGCGTGCCCGCGAAAGTGGTCACCATCGAATACGACCCGAATCGCACCGCTCGCATCGCCCTTTTGCATTACGCGGACGGAGCCAAGAGCTACATCCTGGCGCCGGACGGCCTGGAAGTGGGCACCGAGATCCATTCGGGCGCTGAAGCCGACATCAAGGTCGGGAACAGCCTGCCCGTCATCAACATCCCTGAAGGCACCATGGTCCACAACGTCGAGCTGCACATGGGCAGGGGCGGACAGATGGGCCGGACGGCCGGAGCGGCCGCCCAGATCGTCGGCAAGGACAAAGGCATGGTGCAGATCAAGCTGCCCTCCGGCGAGATCCGTGTGATCCACGGGGAATGCCGCGCCACGATCGGCCAGGTCGGCAATCTGGAGCATGAGAACACTTCCATGGGCAAGGCCGGGCGCCATCGCTGGATGGGCTACAAAGGATTCTCGCGCGGCGTGGCCAAGAACCCCTGCGATCATCCGATGGGCGGCGGCGAAGGAAAGACCTCGGGCGGGCGCCATCCAGTTTCGCCCTGGGGCCAACCGACCCGCGGATACAAGACCCGCAGCAACAAATCGACGGACCGCTTTATCGTGCGGCGCCGCGTCAAAAAGAACGCATAAAGGAGTAGGACCATGGGACGTTCCGTAAAAAAAGGCCCTTATGTCGATGAACGCCTGCAGGGGCGCATCGAGGGAATGAATACCTCCAACGACAAAAAGGTGCTCAAGACCTACGCGCGACGTTCTACGATCACGCCGGAGATGGTGGGCCACACCTTGGGGATCCACAACGGAAGGAAGTTCGTGCCCATCTATCTGACGGAGAACATGGTCGGCCACAAATTAGGGGAATTCGTCCCCACGCGCACGTTCAAGGCGCACGGTTCGGCTCAGGTCGCCACCACGGCTAAGAAGTAATCTTTTAAGGGGTTTAGCATGCGAAGCAGCGCGACAGCGAAATATCTCAGGACCGGTAACCGGAAAGTCGGAGCGGTGCTGGGTTTGATCCGCGGAAAGAAAGTGGAAGAGGCCCTTCAGATCTTGCGGTTCTGCCCGCGCAGCGCCGCAGACATGGTCGAAAAGGCTCTGCGTTCCGCGATCGCCAACGCCAACCAGGGCGAGGCGCGTCTGGACCTTGAAACGGCCCGCGTGGCCAGTTGCGTCGCGAACTACGGCGGCTTGGTCCGCAATGCCAAGCGCTTCATCCCCCGGGCCATGGGTCGGGCCAGCGCGATCCATAAGCGCATGTGCCACCTGACCATCGTCGTTGACGACGTCGTGGCGGCTCGCGGAAAAAAAGGCTGATAGTACTTTAAAAGGGAGAGTCCATGGGTCAGAAAGTAAATCCGCACGGTTTTCGCCTCGGGGTCATCAGAACCTGGGAGTCGCGCTGGTTCGCCAAGCGCGGTTACGCGGACCTCTTGGTCGAAGACCATAAAGTGCGTACCCTGGTCAAGCGCAAGCTGTATCATGCGGCGGTCTCCAAGATCGACCTGGAGCGCTCGTCGGGCCGCCTGACTGTGAACATCTTTTCAGCCCGCCCCGGGATCATCATCGGCAAGAAGGGCGCTGAAGTGGACGTGCTTCGCAAGGAATTGAAGGACCTCACCAAAAAAGAGGTGGCCATCAATATCCGCGAGGTCCGCAACGCCGAGATCGACCCGCAATTGATCGCCGAGAACATCGCCTCCCAGCTGGAGCGCCGCGTTGGATTCAGGCGCGCGATGAAAAAGTCGATCACCACGGCCATGGCCATGGGAGCCAAAGGCATCAAGGTGGTCTGCTCGGGACGCCTGGGCGGCGCCGAGATCGCCAGGATCGAAAAATACATGGAAGGCAAGGTCCCCTTGCACACCCTCCGCGCCAATGTCGAGTACGGCGCGGCGACCGCCTTCACCACCTATGGCACCAATGGGGTCAAGGTTTGGATCTTCACCGAAGAGATCCTGGATAAGACGAAGATCCCCGTGAACCTTTACGTGGAAGGCCGCGATTCGCGCATGGGGCGCGGTGGCCCTCGTTCATCCGACCGGCAAGACCGCGGCCCGCAGGGGGATCGCGGACAGAGAGGAAACAGGAATGTTACTGCCCAAAAGAGTTAAGTTCCGCAAATCCCAGCGTGGCAAGATGAAGGGCAACGCCAAGGGCGGCTCCTATCTCGCTTTCGGGGAATATGGCATCAAGGCCGAGGACCGTGGCTGGGTGACCAACCGACAGATCGAGGCGGCCCGCGTGGCGATCAGCCGTTTTGTCAAGCGCGGCGGCAAGGTCTGGATCCGCATCTTCCCGGACAAGCCCGTCACCAAGAAGCCGGCCGAGACCCGCATGGGTAAAGGTAAAGGCAATCCCGAATTCTGGGTCAGCGTGGTGAAGCCCGGAAGGATCCTGTTCGAGATCGAAGGGGTCGAAGAGCCCCAGGCCCGCGAAGCGATGATCCTCGCCGGCCACAAGTTGCCCATCAAGACGCGTTTTATCGCGCGTGAAAAAGCCCTGGCGGAGGCCTAAGGATATGAAAGCGAGCAAAGCCAAAAGTCTGCGGGAATTGGGTGCGGACGAACTGAAAGCGAAGATCAAGGACCAGCGCGAGGGGTTGTTCAAGCTGCGCATCCGCAAGGAAGCGCGCCAACTGGAAAATCCGGTCAGCCTGCGCCACGCCCGCCGCGAGATAGCGCGTTTGGCGACGGTGCTCGCGGAAAAGACCAAAGCAGCCTCCCCGAAATAATCCAAGGAGAAGAACGAGAATGGCCATCAAGGCGAAAAGAAAAGTCAGGGAAGGCGTGGTCAAGTCCGACAAGATGGAGAAGACCATCGTCGTCTCGGTCGTGCGAAGCTTCCGGCATCCGCTCTACAAACGCATCATCCGGCGTACGGCGAACTTCAAGGCTCACGACGAGAAGAACGAATGCAAGGCGGGCGACCGCGTGCGCATCGTCGAGACCAAGCCCCTGTCGGCCACGAAGCGCTGGCGTTTGCTGGAAATTTTGGAACGCGCCAAGCTGGCGCAATAACGGGGTAACGCAATGATCCAGATGCAGTCATACCTTAATATCGCCGACAACAGCGGCGCCAAACTGGTGCAGTGCGTCAAGGTGCTGGGCGGTTCGAAGCGCCGTTACGCGAGCATCGGCGACATCATCGTGGCGGCGGTCAAGGAAGCCACCCCCGGCGCCACCGTGAAGTTGCACGAAGTGGTGAAGGCCGTCGTGGTGCGCACCGCCAAAGAGCGCCGTCGCGCGGACGGGACCTATATCGTTTTCGACGACAACGCGGCCGTCGTCATCAAGCCGGATCTTTCCCCTGTCGGGACTCGCATCTTCGGGCCGGTCTCCAGGGAGCTGCGTGAGAAGAATTTTCTCAAGATCGTTTCGCTCGCGCCTGAAGTACTCTAAAAAAGGGATAGGAACATGAACTCCGCAGTCAACAGAGCAAAAATACGCCGGGGCGACCTGGTGACCGTGCTGACCGGCAAGGACAAGGGCAAGAGCGGCAAGGTCCTGCGCGTGTACCCGAAAAAGGGCCGGCTTTTGGTGGAGCGCATCAATCTTGTGAAGCGCCATACGAAACCCAGCCAGAAGATCCAGCAGGGCGGCATCATCGAAAAGGAAGCCCCCCTGGGGATCTCCAAGGTGATGGTGCTCGACCCCAGGACCAATCAGCCTTCGCGCCTGGGACGCAAGCGGCTTCCCGATGGCAAGCTGGTGCGTTTTGTGAAAAAGAGCGGCGAGATGATCGAAGCGGTGAAACCTTAAGCACTTAGCAGTAAACAACCGGAGCAAACATGGCAGCCAGATTGAAGGAAAAATACAGGGCGGAGTTGGTCCCCTTGATGACCAAGGAGTTCGGATACAAGAACGTGTCCCAGGTCCCCAAGGTCGAAAAGGTCGTGGTCAACATGGGCATGGGCGCGGCTTCCCAGAACATCAAAGTCCTGGACGCGGCCGCCGAAGAGATGGCCAAGATCACCGGACAGAAGGCGCGGATCAACCGCACCCGCATCGCGATCTCGAACTTCAAGATCCGCGAGAACATGCCGATCGGATGCAGCGTCACGCTGCGCGGCGACCGCATGTACGAGTTCCTGGACAGGTTGATCAACGTCGCCATCCCCCGTATCCGCGACTTCCGCGGCGTGCCGGTGCGTTCGTTCGACGGACGCGGGAATTACACCCTGGGATTGAAGGAACAGATCATCTTTCCCGAGATCGAAGTGGACAAGGTGGAACGCATCCATGGCATGGACATCTGCGTGGTCACCACCGCGAAGACGAACCCTGAGGCGAAGAAGTTGCTTCAGCTCATGGGAATGCCCTTTAGAAACTAACTGGAGGTAGGTCTTGGCCCGTTTAGCGAGCATCAATAAGTCCCAGTGGAAGCCGAAATTTCAGGTGCGACAGCACAACCGTTGCCGCATTTGCGGACGCCCCAGGGCGTTCCTGCGCAAATTCGGGGTCTGCCGCATTTGTTTCAGGAACATGGCCCACAAGGGGCTGATACCGGGCGTGGTGAAGGCCAGCTGGTAGATCCGGAAAATTTTCTTCTAACGAGAGTGATCTTATGAGCATGAACGACCCTATTTCGGACCTTTTGACCCGCGTGCGCAACGCCAACGATGCGGGACACGAGAAGGTGGACATCCCCTCTTCGCGTTTGAAGCAGGAGATCGTCCGCATCCTCAAGGCCGAGGGATACATCAAGAATTTCCGGTATGTCGCCGACGACAAGCAGGGGACCCTGCGGGTCTATTTCAAGCGGCCTGACACCAAGGAAAAAGTCATCACCAACCTGACACGGATCTCCAAGCCCGGCCTGCGCGTTTATGTGCGCAAGGCGGCGGTGCCCCGGGTTTTGGGCGGCATGGGGACGGCGGTCATTTCGACCCCCAAAGGCCTGATGTGCGACCGTGAGGCCCGCATGGCGGGCCTTGGCGGAGAGCACCTTTTCAACATCTGGTAGAGAGCAGGAGAACCGCGTTATGTCACGAATCGGAAAACAGCCCATTGAAGTGCCCGCAGGCGTCAAAGTGGAAGTCCTGGACGGCACCATCAAGGTGGAAGGACCTAAGGGGAAGCTGGCGCGTGCGCTGCATCCCAGCATCAAGGTCGAGGTCCAAGGCAACCAGGTCCTGGTCACCCGCCCCAACGACGAGGGTTCGGTCAGGTCGCTGCACGGCCTGACGCGCTCCTTGATCAATAACATGGTCCTGGGCGTGACCAAAGGCTACGAGCGGGGCCTGCATATCGAGGGCGTCGGTTATCGCGCCGCCGTCGCCGGCAAGAAATTGAACCTGACCCTGGGGTATTCCCATCCGGTGGAATTCAACATCCCGGATGGCATCACGATCGCGGTCGAAGCCCAGACCGAATTGCTGGTGTCCGGGGTGGACAAGGAATTGGTCGGCCAGGTGGCCGCCAACATACGTTTCCTGCGCAAGCCTGAGCCCTACCGGGGCAAGGGTATCCGCTATAAAGACGAAGTCATCCGCCGGAAGGCCGGCAAGACGGCGACCACGGGGGCCAAGTAATGTTCAAGAAACTGAACCGCAAAGAATCGCGTACGCGCCGGCATGTCAGGCTGCGCAAGAAGCTGCAGGGCACGCCTGAGCGCCCCCGGCTCTCGGTGTACCGTAGCCTGAAGCACTTCCATGTGCAGCTGGTGGACGACATCGCCGGGGTCACCCTGGTCGGCGTTTCCACCCTGGACAAGGACGTGGCTGGCAAGGCGAAGAACATGTCTTCGCAGATGGGCGCCAAGCTCATCGGTGAGCTGATCGCGAAAAAGGCCCAGGAAAAGAACATCAGTTCCGTGGTCTTTGACCGCGGCGGCATCCAGTACCACGGGGCCATCAAGGCCCTGGCGGAATCGGCCCGCGGGGCCGGTCTGAAATTCTAATGTCCGGAGGAAAATTGCAGCGCCTTGATCCTAACAAATACGACCTGAAGGAACGCGTCGTCTTCGTCAATCGCACCGCGAAAGTCGTCAAAGGCGGCCGACGCTTCGGCTTTTCGGCCTTGATCGTCGTGGGCGACGGACGCGGCCACTTGGGCAGCGGCCTGGGCAAGGCGAAAGAGGTCCCTGAGGCGATCGCCAAGGGCGTGGACGCCGCGAAGAAGAACCTGGCGGAGATCCACTTGGTCGGGAACACCATCGCCCATGAAGTGATCGGACGCTTTGGGTCGGCGCGCGTGCTGTTGAAGCCGGCGGCGCCCGGAACCGGCGTCATCGCCGGCGGCGCGGTCCGCGCGGTGGTCGAAGCGGCCGGGATCAAGGACATCCTGACCAAGGCGCATGGCACCAACAACCATCACAACGTGGTCCACGCGACGATGAACGGACTGCAGGCGTTGAGGCAGCGTGAAGACGTGGCCCGCCTGCGTGGCAAGAACCCCGACGATTTTGGACGCCGCAAAGCGGCGCCCGCGGCCGCTTCGGTCGCGGCTGCGGTTTAAGGAGAAGTCATGGCTGATAAGAAACTCAAAGTCACGATGGTCAAGAGCAAGAACCACCGTAGCACGGCCCACCTGAAGACCCTTGAGGCGTTAGGCCTGAAAAAGATCGGCAAGACCGTCACCCGTCCGGATAATCCGGCGGTACGCGGCATGCTCAACCAGTTGGCCTATATGGTCACCTTCGAGGAGGCCTGAGCGCGATGAAACTTAACGAGATCCATGCCACTCCAGGCGCCGCCCGCAAGCGTACCCGCGTGGGCCGCGGCCGCTCCTCGGGGCTGGGCAAGACGTCCGGAAAAGGCCAGAAGGGCCAGGGCGCGCATAACAAGCACAAGCAGGCCGGATTCGAAGGCGGACAGACGCCCTTGGCGCGCCGCTTTCCGAAGCGCGGATTCACGAATTTCCATCGCGAGACCTATTGCTACGTCAATGTGGGCCAGCTGGAGAAACTGGCCTCCCTTGGCGCCGAGATCGACGTGACGCTGCTGCGTAAAAAAGGCGTGGTGTCCGACGTGTTGGCCGGACTGCGGGTCCTCGGGGACGGGGAGCTCAAGTCCGCTCTGACGGTCAAGGCCATGCATTTTTCGAAGACGGCCAAGGAAAAGATCGAGAAGGCCGGCGGCAAGGCGATCTTGTTGACCAAGGAAGCAGCGGCCTAGTGGGAAATCCGGTCGTCGATAGCCTTAAGATCCCGGAGCTCAAGCGGCGTGCCCTCATCACGCTGGCGCTGCTCTTCGTCTACAGGCTCGGCACCCATGTCCCCGTTCCTGGCGTGAACCACGCTGCCATGCGCAGCCTGATGAACGCCCAGGAAGGCGGCGTCCTCGGGATCTTGAACCTGTTCTCGGGCGGCGCCCTCAAGAATTTTTCGATCCTGGCCCTGGGCGTCATGCCCTACATCTCGACGTCGATCATCTTGCAGCTCTTGACCGAGGTCTACGCCCCGCTCAAGCAGTTGAAGAACGAGGGCGAGGCGGGACGGCGGAAGATCACCCAGTACACCCGTTATGGAACGGTCATCCTGGCGATCTTCCAGGGTTACATGATGACCACCAGCCTGCGCTCCATCGCCGCCAGCCACGGCGGGGTACAGCTGATCGTCGACGACGGGATGGCCTGGACGATGGTGACGCTGCTGACGATGTGCACCGGGACCATGTTCCTGATGTGGCTGGGCGAGCAGATCACCGAATTCGGCATCGGCAACGGCATGTCCTTGATCATCTTCATCGGCATCGTGGCGCAGTTGCCCGCGGAATTCGGAGCCATGTACCAGAGCTATGACGCCGGCTCGGTGTCGCTTTTCGGCATCCTGTTCTTCCTTCTTTTGATGCTGGCGTTGATCGGATTGACCGTCGTCAGCCAGCTGGCTTACCGCAAGATCCCGGTGCAGTACGCCCAGCGCCAGATGGGTCGGCGCATGATGGCGGGCGGGACCACGGTCCTGCCGCTGAAGGTCGATTATTCGGGCGTTATCGCCGTGATCTTCGCGTCCTCGTTGCTGTCGTTTCCCGCGTTGATCGTGGGCAACCTGAAGAGCAACGCGTGGATGGCGGGCAGCGACCGTTCCAAACATTTCTTCGACCTGCTGGAGAACTGGCTGACCCACGGGCATCCGGTCTATGTGACGCTCTACGCGTCGCTGATCATCTTTTTCTGCTTTTTCTACACCGCCATGGTCTTCAACACGGATGACGTGGCGGAGAACATGAAGAAGTACGGCGGATTCATCCCCGGGTTGCGGCCCGGCAAGTCGACCGCGGAGTACCTGGCCAGGATCCTCGACCGGATCACCCTGGGCGGCGCCCTGATGATCGTCGTCATCGCGGTCCTGCCGGACATGATGGCGCGCTATCTCAGCATCGGCTGGTATTTCGGTGGCACCACGTTCTTGATCATGGTCGGCGTGGCCTTGGACACGATGCGCCAGGTCGAAGCGCATCTGCTGATGCGCCATTATGATGGATTTGTGAAGGACACCAAGATCAAGGGGCGTTTCGCGTGAGCAACAACGGCCTGGTCTTGATCCTGTTGGGAGCCCCGGGCGCCGGCAAGGGGACCTACTGCAAAGAATTGAAGACCCGCTACGGGATCCCTCAGATCTCCACGGGCGACATGTTCCGGGCCGCCGTCAAAGAAGGCAGCGAGCTGGGGCATCAGGCCGTCGCGTACATGGACCAGGGAGCCTTGGTCCCCGATAATCTGGTGATCGGGCTGGTGCGCGACCGCTTTAATCAGCCGGATTGCCGCGCTGGGTTCATCCTGGACGGCTTTCCCAGGACCGTCGAGCAAGCGGACGCCCTGGTGGGCCTTTTGAAGGGCATCCAGATGCCGCTTCCGTTGGTCATCAGCCTGGATGTCGACAAAGAGACCTTGATCCGGCGCCTGTCCGGACGGCGCATGTGCCGCAGCTGCGACAAGGGCAACTTCAACGTTTTCACCCTGAAGCCGAAGGTGGATGGGATCTGCGATTATTGCGGCGGGGAACTTTATCAGCGCGACGACGACCAGGAGTCGGTGATCCTGAAGCGGCTTGCGGTCTATACCGAGCAGACCGAACCGCTGATCGATTATTACGCCGCGCGGAACGCCCTGCACAAGCTGGTGCTGAAAGGCGGCATCGAGGACATGTTGAAGACCATCTGCGGGATCATCGACGGGCGTGCCGCCAAAGTATGATCGAGCTGAAGGGTCCGGCTGAGATACTGAAAATGCGGGCCGCAGGCAGGATCATCGGGGCGTTGCTTGAAGAGTTCAGCGCCAAGGTCAAGCCGGGAGTCAGCACCGGGGAATTGGATCTTTTTGCCAGGCGCTTTATCGAAGCGAAAGGCGCGCTGCCGACCTTCCTCGGCTACCAGGGTTATCCGGCCACGATCTGCGCCTCGGTCAACGAAGAAGTGGTGCACGGGATCCCGGGACCCAGGAAGTTGGCCGAAGGGGACATCATCGGGATCGACGTGGGGGCCACGCTTGACGGATGGGTCGCGGACGCGGCCAGGACTTACGCGGTCGGGAAGATCGGCCCGGAGGCGCGACAGTTGATCGACGCCACCCGGGAAGCCTTGGATAAGGGACTCGACCAGGCGCGGGACGGGAATCATCTGCAGGACATCGGCTTCGCGGTTCAGTCGTATGTCGAGCCGAAGGGTTTTTCGGTGGTCAGGGACTTTGTGGGACACGGCATCGGACGCAAGATGCACGAGTCGCCCCAGATACCTAATTACGGAAAAAAAGGGCTGGGGCTGAAGATCAAAAAGGGAATGGCCTTTGCCATCGAACCCATGATCAACCGGGGCGCCTATCAGGTGAAGGTGCTCGGTGACGGATGGACGGTGGTGACCCGGGACGGTTCACTTTCGGCGCACTTCGAAGACACCATCATCGTGTCGGATGGCGCACCGGAAATCATGACGCGCTTGTCCTGATAGAGCGCTGGTGACGAATGGCCAAAGAAGAAAGCATACAAGTCGAGGGAAAGATCGTGGAGCCGCTCCCGAACGCCATGTTTCGTGTCGAGCTGGAGAACGGGCATAAGGTTTTGGCGCATGTTTCAGGCAAGATGAGGATGCATTTCATCCGTATCCTGCCGGGAGACAAGGTGACGGTGGAATTGTCGCCCTACGATCTGACAAGAGGACGGATCACTTACCGTTTTAAATGAGGTCGCAAGATGAAGGTTCGCGCATCGGTCAAGAAAATATGTGAGAAGTGCAAGATCGTCCGGCGCAAAGGCGTCAACAGGGTGATCTGCTCGAATCCCAAGCACAAACAGGCCCAAGGCTAAGGTAGGAGGAAGCACGTGGCTCGTATTTCAGGAATCGATTTACCCAGGGACAAGCGCATCGATGTGGCGCTGACCTATGTCTACGGCATCGGCACCGTCCTCGCCGGTCGCATCCTCAAGGAAGCGAACGTGAAGGCGACCACCCGGTCCAAGGACCTGTCGGAAGGCGAGGTCCACTCGATCCAGACCATCGTCAACAAGGGTCTGGGAGACGGCACTCAGGTCAAAGTCGAAGGTGACCTGCGCCGTGAGATCGCCCAGAACATCAAGCGGCTCGTGGACATCGGATCGTACCGCGGGTCCCGCCATCGCAAGGGCTTGCCCGTGCGCGGGCAGAGGACCAAGACCAATTCCAGGACTCGTAAGGGACCGCGCCGCACCGTGGCGGGCAAAAAGACCGAAACCAAGTAATCTTGAACGGAGGCAGTTCAGTGAGCACAGTGCCCAAGGTAAAAAAGAAGGACAAGAAAGTACCCCGCAACGGCGTGGTGCACATCCAGTCCTCTTTCAACAATACGATCATCACCATCACGGACCAGCAAGGGAACGTGGTGTCCTGGTCATCGGCCGGAGGGTCCGGCTTCAAGGGCTCCCGTAAGAGCACCCCCTTCGCCGCCGGTGTCGCGGCGGAAGCGGCGGCGAAAAAAGCGCTGGACCTGGGGATGAAGGAAGTGGAAGTGTTCGTCAAAGGGCCGGGCTCGGGACGTGAAACGGCGATCTCGTCGTTGGCCGCCGCGGGCATGGTCATCACGCTGATCCGGGATGTGACGCCGATCCCCCATAACGGCTGCCGGCCGCCCAAGCGGCGCCGAGTTTAATCGATTTAAGGAGAGAGAATGGCCAGGTATACGGGACCCGTTTGCAAGCTCTGCCGCCGCGAGGGGATCAAGTTGTTCCTCAAGGGCGAGCGTTGTTATTCCTCCAAGTGCGCCATCGAACGGCGCGGCTACGCGCCCGGCCAGCACGGCCAGCGGCGTGGCAAGGTGACGGAATACGGCGTGCAGCTCCGCGAAAAGCAGAAGGTGCGCCGCATCTACGGCGTGTTGGAGAAGCAATTCCGCCGGGTCTTCGACGCCGCCGAACGGCAGCGTGGCATCACCGGCGAGAACCTGCTGGTCCTGCTGGAAAGGCGCCTGGACAACATGGTCTTCCGCATGGGCTTCGGGCCTTCGCGCACGGCCGCCCGGCAACTGGTGCTCCACGGCCATGTCAAATTGAACGGCAAGGTCGCGAACGTGGCCTCCATGCTGGTGAAGCCCCAGGACCTGATCCAGGTGTCGGGGGAGCATAAAGAGGGGAGCGCGGTGAGGGAGAGCGTGAAAGCCCAGGAAAAGCGCGGATTCCCCGGCTGGGTCAGCGTCGACGTGGAGAAATTGTCCGGCACGGTGAAGTCCCTGCCCGCGAAAGACGATATCGCGCTGCCGGTCAAGGAACAGCTTATCGTGGAACTTTACTCGAAGTAAGCCAAGGAGGTCAGCGTCCATGAAATGGAAAGCTTTAGAAAAACCTAAAAGGCTCGATTACGACCGCGACACCCTGTCGGCCACCTATGGCAAGTTCTACGCGGAACCTTTTGAACGCGGGTACGCCATCACCATCGGCAATTCCTTGCGGCGCATCCTGCTGTCGTCCATCCAGGCGGCCGCTGTCACCAGCGTCCGTATCGAAGGCGTGCTGCACGAGTTCTCTTCGATCCCCGGCGTGGCCGAGGACAGCACCGACATCATCCTGAACCTGAAGCAGCTGAAGCTGAAGATGGAGGGCGAAGGCCCCAAGACCATCCGCTTGAGCGTCAGCGGTGACAAGGAAGTGACGGCGCGCGACATCAAGACGGACGCCACCATCGAGATCGTCAACCCGGACCTGCATATCGCCACCCTGACCGAGCGCGACGCGAAGCTGGAACTGGAGATGGAAGTCGACATGGGACGCGGCTACGTCAGCTCGGACAAGAACAAGCGCGACGACATGCCGGTGGGGACCATCCCGATGGACTCCCTGTTCTCGCCCGTGACCCGCGTGCGCATCGACGCGGAGAACACCCGCGTGGGACAGATGACCGACTACGACCGCCTGGTCATGGAGATCTGGACCGACGGACGCATGAAGCCCGAAGACGCCCTGGCGCATTCGGCCAAGCTGTTGAAGGACCACCTCCAGATCTTCATCAATTTTGAGGAAGAGCCCGAGGAAGCCGCGGGACAGGCGGACGACGAAAAAGGGAAGATGCGCGACCTGCTGAGCCGTTCGGTGGACGAACTGGAGCTGTCGGTGCGCTCATCCAACTGCCTGAAGAACGCCAACATCAAGACCATCGGCGATCTGGTGACCAAGTCCGAAGCGGAAATGCTCAAGTACCGCAACTTCGGCCGTAAGTCGCTGAACGAGATCAAAGAGATCATCACCGAAATGGGCTTGGAACTCGGCATGAGCTCCGAATCCTTGTCCGCTTCCGCGGAGCCTGAGCTGGCCGCGCGCGGCAAGAAAAAATAAAGGGACACGACATGAGACATGGAAATTCGGGCAGGAAACTAGGCCGTTCGCAGGCCCATCGCAAGGCGCTGATGCGCAGCCTGGCCACGGCCCTCTTCACCCACGGACGCATCCGCACCACGGAGATCAAGGCCAAGGAACTGGCCCCGGTGGCGGACCACATGATCACGCTGGCGAAACGGGGCGACCTGCATGCCCAGCGCCAGGCCGTGACCTTTGTGTACGACCCGAAGGTGGTGAGCCGTTTGTTCAAAGATATCGCTCCCTGGTATAAGAACCGTCAGGGCGGCTACACCCGTATCCTCAAGCTCGAGAATCGCCCCGGAGACAACGCTCCGATGGCCTTTATCGAGCTGGTGGACCGTAAGCCCTTGGGCGTGATCAACGAGCCGGTCGCCCCGAAGAAGAAGTTCAAGAAAACGGCCAAAAAGGAAGAGTCGAAGCCGGAAAAAGGGGCTAAGGCGGCCCCCAAGGCTAAGGCAGCCCCGAAAACTGCGAAAGTGGCTAAGAAAAAGGCCGAATAACAGCAATTGATCCACAAAAAAGCCTCCGTGTCCTTTTTGGCCGCTCAGCGGTAGAAGAGGTTTCGCGGAGGCTTTTTTATTGGCACTTTCGCGGTTCTTCGTTCGTATTATTGAAGATTCCGGCAAAGGTTTACAGCATAAGACGCTCTTGTTATATTGAATAGATTTTGGGAGCGACCGCGCAACAAAACGGAAACCCATTGAAATTTAAGAGGAATTCAATTTGGAAGCCGTTTTTAGGGCTGTTCCTGGCGGCGACAGCGGCGGGTTACTCCGTCGCGCCCGGCGAATTGGATCTATCGGGCGACGAGATCAATCTGGTCCCCGCCCCTCCCTCGGAATCCGCGGAAAGCACCCCCGTCGTAGGCCCCCCTCCTGAATTGCCCGCCAGCTTGGGCGGTTCTTCCCAGTTGCCCAGCCCCCCGGTTGTGCTCTACCCAAAATCAGGAAGCCGCTCGGTGGAGCTCAGCTGGGCGCCCAGCCAGGGTCCCTTCGCCATCGCCGGGTACCTGATCTACCGCGGCGAATCCCCGCAGTCGCTCTCCCTGCTTCCCATCAATAAGACGCCGGTCCTGGGGACCGAGTTCCGCGATGACGGAGACAGCAATCCGTCGGATCCTCCTTTGAACCGCAAGCTCTACTATTACGGGATCCGCGCGTTCGATTTGGACGGCCGCATGTCGCCCATGTCCGAAGTGGTGGCCGCCACTCCCAACGGCCCTTTGATGCCGCCGTCGAAGGTCTCAGTCGCCCAGGAAGACGGACGGGTGACCCTGCGTTGGATGGAACCCCTGTCCCTGGGGCCTCGGGAGCTTTCCGCTTATCAGGTCTACCGGACCGTGGTGGAGGGGCAGTTCGGGGCCCCCTCCGCGTTGCTGCCGTCGTCCGTGACCGCCTACGACGATCTCGCCGTCTCCAACGGTGAGACCTATTATTACGTCCTCCGCAGCGTCGATGACGCCGGGAACCTGAGCGACGTCTCGCCTGAAGTCCGCGCCATCCCATCCAGATCCCTTCCTACCCCCAGAAAATTGAAGGCGCGAGGCGTGGGCGACGATAGCATCGTGCTCAAATGGGAAAATTCGCCAGGGAAGGGGACCTTTCCCATCGAAGGCTACAACATCTATCGGTCGACCTTCAGTCCGGTGGATCTCAGCGCGGCGCCGTTGAACAAGAGCCTGATCGTGGATAGCCCGCGTTTCGAGGATGATCCAGACAACTCGACCGTGCCGCCGGTCCTAGGCACGCTCTACTACTATCGCGTGGTGGCGGTGGACAACCACGGAGGCCCCTCGCGACCCAGCGAACCCGTGGCAGCGAGCCCCACCGCGTCCTTGACCAGGCTCTCGGCGACCGACGTCGAGATCCCTGGCACCGCCAGCACCCTGTCGATCCAGGGAAAAAAGACCATCGACATGGGCTACACCCACGTGGTCAAGTCGGATCCCAACGCTCTGAACAGCTACGCCGCGGGCGTTCCCGAAGGCTTCACCATCGACCAGCAGCTGCAAGTGCGCCTGACCGGAAAGGTGGGACGAAAGATCAAGGTCGACGTGGATTACGACGACAAAGCGTTGAGCACAGAACAGCAGAAGATCTCTGTGGTCTACACGGGCGACCAGCAGGAGGTCTTCAAGGAGTTCGCTTTCGGCGACATCCTGATGGACCTCAATTCGGGGCGCACCGAGTTCGCCGGCTACAACAAGCACCTTTTCGGCGCCAAGGTGAAACTCGAGACCCCCGACGGCAAGTTCCGCCTTACCGCGATCGGCGCCCAGACCAAGGGCTTCACCGAGACCAAGCGCATCGTCGGCGGTATGGAGCAGGTGAAGACCAACAACATCCCCGGAAAAGACGTTCAGGACATCGGTTTCACCCCCTTCCGTTATTACTATCTGAGCCGTGAAAAAGAGCTGGTGGAGGGCAATGATTTCATCAAACCCGGCAGCGTGGAGATCTACATCGATCGGCCGGGAGACACGGTCTACGACCCGAATAAGATCGTGGTCAACAGCAGCGATGGCCAGAATAAGTTCAATTTCGTGCGTCTGACCCCCAACGAACAGTATAGCGTCGACATGCAAACGGGCCTGGTCACCTTCAACAACGTGGCCGTCCCCGCCAACGCCAGCATCGCGGTCGCCTTCATCAAGGTGAGGGGCGGCGTGGAATTTCCCGTGGGCTATTCCAGCTATCCGACCTTCGATTTCACGCCCGCCAACATGGACTCGAACGTCCTGAGCGGCAAGACCACCGACAGCAAGCATCTGATCCAATACGGCAGCCGCTACACTTCGCAATACGACGGTCATATGTCGTTGCAGGTCTACAGCCTGGGTTATCGCGACATCCTGAACCCGCAGCTGGATCCAGATTTCAAGATGATCATCTACGGCTCGGATCAGCGTCCCATCTATGAACTGGACCATCAGCACAACTTCAGCGACGTGGTGGGCTTCGACCCGCGCCAGGGAGCCATGATCTTCCGGGTGCCCTATCCCTTCAAAAAGGGCCTGGCGAATCCCAGCGATCTGAAGATGGACCCCGGCTTCAACAAATCGGAAGACACCCTGGTCAGCGGCTCGCAGGACGCCTACAACCAGACCCAGCCCATCCATAATTACACCGTGCACCTGGAGTTCAAGTACAAGGTGTCCAGCTACAGCCTGCGCTTCAACATCATCCGCGGCTCAGAGTTCATCACCTTGGACGGCCGGCGCCTCGCCCGGGACGTGGACTATTTCCTGGACTATGACACCGGCATCCTGGTCTTCTCCAACCCCGATATGATCAAGGACAATTCGGTGATCGACGCCACCTACGAATACCTGCCCTTCGGGGGCTCCTTCACTTCGACGATCTGGGGCACCCGGGCGGAATACGACGTGGCCAAGAACCTCTCCATCGGCAGCACCTTTATCCTGAACTCGAGCGATTCGCCGCTGGAGACGCCGGAGCTCCGCTCCACCCCCTACTCCCTGGCCCTGCTGGATGGCGATATCCTCGCGACCTTCAGCAAGGAGCGCCTTAGCGACATCCTCTCGGGCCTCACCGGCGACCGGAAGATACCGCTGGCCATCACGGTGAAGGGGGAAGTGGCCCACTCCTGGTACAACCCGAACACCTTCAACCAGCACAACGAGAGCGGCGTGGCCATGATGGACAATTTCGAGAGCGTGGACAACGTCGTGTCGGTCACCACCGAAGAGAACAGCTGGTTCCCCTCGAGCCGGCCTATCACCAGCAATTCCTTCTCGGACAAGGGCCTGCCGCGGGCGGACAGGGTCTTCAGCAAACAGGGCAACGTGACGATCCCGGGGCATGACGCGAAGGAACGCACGGGCACTGAGAACCCCAATCGGACCATGATGATGATCCACTACGACAAATTCATCAACCCGCAGAAATGGGACTCCTTCGTCACGCCCTTCACCGGCAGCAACAAGAATCTGCAGGACTACACCTACATCGAGGTCTGGGTGAAGACCGAAAATCCCATCACCCTGAACATCGATGTCGGGCGGGTGAACGAGGACGCGACGGACAACCTGCAGATGGACACCGAGAGCACCACCGGCATCCTGAAAAAAGGGCAAGACATCGGATTTTGGAATTCCAACAGCGGGTCCTGCGGCGGATCGGACTGCTATCCCTTGCCCGACTCCTTGGATCCCCGCTATGTGGACCCCAATTACTGGGGCAAGGATAATCGGGTGGTGGACACCGAGGATCTTGATGGTACCGGCTCCCTGGACATGACCAACAGTTTTTACCGCTTCAGCCGGCGCATCACGAAGGTCAACAATCCCGACACCATGGACTTCCAGCTGATCCAGATCCCGCTCACCAACGCGCAGATCTTCGACCCCAGCAACACCCGCAAAGGGGTGCCCGGAGACTTGAATTTCTACGCCGATATCCGCCACGTGCGCCTATGGATCAACGAAGCGGACAGCACCGGCGGCGGCACGATCTACATCGAGAGCATCCAGTTCAAGGGTAGCAAATGGCAGATCCGCAGCGATCCCCGGGCCACCACCTTCGGGGTCTCCAACACGGCGGACACCTACAAGTTCCAGGTCAACACCATCAACACCCAGACCGCCGCCAGCGTGGCGGCTTGGGCCGACGCGCCGACCAGCTATTACGCCTATAGCCCGAACATTGACTTTTTCCGCTCGCAGACCTCCACGGACAAGAACCGGGAGCAGTCGTTGCAGGTGGAATACCGGCTGACCACCCAGGACCAGACCAACGGAGCGCCCAACTATATGGCCCGCCGGATCCTTGCCACCGGCCAGACCCTGGATCTCGGGGATTACAAGAACCTGCGCTTGGACCTTTTTAAGCCGCATGAAAATATGCCGGGGGAAGAGTTGCTGTTGCGGGTAGGCGTGGATGACGACAACTATTTTGAATACCACATCCTTCTGGACCAGGTGCCCTTTGACCACCAATGGCACTCGGTGACGCTTGCCCTGGACGGATCGGACGGCCGCCGCAAGGTGCGGGGCCAGCCCTTTTTACGAAACGTCAAGTTCGTGGCATTGGCCGTGCTGACCTACAACCAAAATTTGAAGAATGACGAGCCCCACCTCGATAAAGGGAGGGAACTGCTTTGGTTGAACAACCTACGGTTGACCGATACCCAGGGCAGGGAAGGGACCGCCTATAAGATCAACCTGGTCTACGATGTGGCGGGCATGGTCCAGGTGACCGAGGATTACCGTGAGATCGAATCCGATTTCATCCGGGTGGACACCCAGGGCGACCCGCCCAAACGCCACGATAGGGTCCATTCTGTGGGCTTGAACAGCGCGGCGGTGAGCTGGATGCCCGTGAACTTACGCTGGGAGAACCGCCAGAGCGTGACGGAAATAGAACGCCGCGACGATCCGGCTTACAGCCGTAATTTCGTGGACCCGGACGAGACCGCGAACCGTTTGGAAGGCACCGTAGGTTTCAACGTGATCCCGAAATTGAGCATCAGCAATCGAGCGTCCTACCTGAATTCCCGGGACGAATATCTTCAGGGATACGTGGACGCCCAGCACACCCTGTCCCAGCGCCAGGGCCTGGACCACAATTTCCTGCCCCACTACAGCAACAAGGAGCTCAACGTCAGTCAGACCTATGGGTACACCGTGCCCACGGGGGTGCCCTTTTTAAAGAACGACCAGTTCAGCTTTGACTGGAATTTCATGGATACCAGCAGGACATTCGACCGGGAGACCACTGACGCCCAGACCAACTTCAAGAACAACGGCAGGCGCCAACGCAGCTATCATGGACGCTATTCCGCGCAATACCGTCTGGTAGAGGGTCTGTCGCTGAGCCCCGCCTACGACTATACCTACCGCGACGCTCAAGGAAAGATCCCGGTACCCAGCCTTAGCCAGCCCAAGGCGGCGTATTACGATCTGGGGTCGGATTTTGACACCAAAGACCCCTCGAGCGGCGTTGACGATTATCAGCCCCAGTATCGCGAGATCCGGCCCGACTTGACCCTGCAATATGACAAGTCGAAGTTTATACGCACCCCCCGCGCCGTGTATTCGTTCAGGCAGAGCCGCGACTATGTGCGCAATGAATTGCGTTCCCCTGGCTCGCTGGAGCTCTCCGGGAACGTCTCGTTGTCGGACATGTTCGGCAATAGCAAAGCGCCCGATATCACC
>JAZKAF010000077.1:6344-13178 GCA_040389285.1 candidate division FCPU426 bacterium | reverse complement strand
AGAAAAAAAGGTGGGAGGCCACCCGATAGATGGGCAGGACTCTTTTTTTCGCCTCCCTTTGCCTGCTAGCGGCCGCCGGCGCGAGGGCGGAGTTGCTCGCTGAATACAGCTGTGTCCGGCCGAGGCCGGTGGATCCAGGAAGCTGGACCAACGCATCCCTGGCCGCATCCCTGCTGCATGGCACCGTGGTAAAGCCGGGAGCACGTTTCTCGTTTTTGCGTTGTGTGGAGCTTGGCCGCGGACGTTTTGTGAGGGGCCGCTCCCTCAGCAACGGCCGGGTCGTGATGAGCAAGGGCGGGGGGATCTGCCAGGTCAGCACCGCCCTTTACAACGCCGTGCTGCTGGCAGGCCTATCCGTGACCGACCGCCGCAGCCACAGTTTTTATGACGACGTGGACGCCTATGTGGAACCTGGCCGCGACGCGGCGGTGAGCGGATCGGCGGGGAAGGATTTTTGTTTTGAGAACCGGGGATCCACGGCGGTGACCATCTCGGCGGCGGCCGTGGATGGCAGGGTCTCGGTGCAGGTCTGGGGTGACCAAACCGCCCCGCCCCGCCGCTGGCTGCTCACCAGATCGACCCGCATCCCGAAGACCCGCGCCCAAAAGCCGGTCGCGAGGCGCGGCTTCGACGGGTGGCGGGTGGAGCGTTCGCTGGCCGTGCTGGACGCGGCCGGGACCACCAGTCTGGTCCTGCTCGAGCCTGATTTTTATCCCATGATCCCCGAAAGGGCGGCCAAGCCGTGAGAACAAAAAACAGGATACTTTTGGCCATGGGCCTGACCGCCCTTGGGGTGCTGACCTGGCACTGGCGTTCCTCGCTCGCCGCCAAGCGCACGGCGGAGCAACGCCTGGGGATGGCCTACATCAGCGGACCGCTCAGCGATGCGGTGATGGCGTTATCGCGCGCCGATGAGGAGGGCGACGAAGCCCAGGCGGCCATTGAGCGTTCGATCGCGTCTTTGAAAGGCCTTTTGGATTCCGCGGCGACCTCGCAAACCAAAAAGGAGCTGGAGGCATGCCTCCCCCTGCTGCAGGAACTGCAGTTGAACTTGGAGGGCCACCTGGCCGCGGTCGAGGACGGGGACAAGGAATTGCTGGCGAAGAATAGGGCGCAGAACGCGGCCAAACTGGCCGCCTTGGCCGAGATCCTGCGGTATCGCGCTTTCAATGAATGGCGTTTGACGGATACTCAGAAGCTGGAGATCAACGCGCTGATCTACAGCCTTAAAGAGACCTTGGGGACCAAGCCATGACATCCAAGTATTTTCGCGGCCTGGCCTTGAGTATCGCGCTGGCGGCCCCGGCGCTGGCGAGCTCCGCGAATTACGCCAACGAAGTGCTGGCCATCGGCGCGGGTGCCCGCGCCTTGAGCATGGGTGGCGCCTTTGTGGGCCTGGCCGACGACTCCACCGCGGTCTATTGGAATCCGGCCGGTTTGGTGCGCATTCCGAACATGGAATTCGCGGCCTCGGAACAGGTCAGCAGGGAATCCCTGGGACTGAACGAATTGGGGTCCCAGTATATCTTTCTTTCGGGGGCCGTGACCGCGCCGCATCTCGGGTCTTTCGGCGCCGCGTTCATGCATTTTGGGGTGGGCGGCATCCCCCAGGTCTCGGGATTGAACAGCGACGGCTCGCCCCACGAGATCGGGACCTTTTCGAGCCAGGACAATGGCATTCTCGCTGGTTATGGCATGCGGGTGCTGCCCTCGCTGTCGGCGGGCGCCTCGCTGAAATGGATAGGGGGCGGCACCTCCGGCCTGGTGGCTGGATCGGGCGTTTTGGGCGACGCGACTTACAGTTACGCAGGCCTGGACTTAGGGATGATGGTCGACTTCGGCGCTTTGGCCAAGGCCGTTCAAGGGCTCAGCCTGGGTCTTAATTTTCAGGACCTGCTCAACACGGGTGTCTCCTGGAAGAACACCGCAAGCAGTCCCACCGACGCGGTGACGCTGAACCCCAAGCTGGGCCTGGGTTACCAGCCCGACCTGATGTTCTTGAGGTCCACGGGCAGCCGCATGAGCCTGGCCTTTGACGTCGATCCGCGCTACGGCTCGAACATGCTCTACCATCTGGGCGGCGAATTCTGGTACCGCGAGACCCTGGCTTTTCGCGCCGGGCTGCGACAGTTCGCGGGCGGATTGCAGGGAACCGAATGGACCCTGGGCCTCGCCTTTCATATTTTCATGATGCAGGTGGACTACGCTTTCATCAATTACGAGCTGACCCCAGTCCACTATTTGAGCCTCAACATCAAGCTGCCCGGGGCCTCAGGGGCCCGGACCGGCCGCTGACCTCCGGGGATGCGCATTGCCGGCCTGATCGCGAAACTGCTCCTCTCCCTGCTGCTATGGCCGCTGGCCTTAGGGATGGTCATGGCGCTGATCTCTGCGGTTTCCGGACCCGGCATGGAGCTGAAGGACCCCCGGGTCCTGAGCTTTTTTGGCGGGGTGGGGCTTTACGTGCTGCTGCAGATCTTCTTTTGGCGCCCCATCTTCATGTACGTGCTGGGGCACGAGCTGACCCACGCCCTGGCGGCTTTTATCCAGGGCGGGGAAGCGGACCACCTTCACGCCAGCACCCAGGGCGGCAAGGTCAAAGTCACGCGCAATAATTTCGTGGTGAGCCTGGCTCCCTATTTTTTCCCGATCTACACCTTTTTCCTGCTGATCGCGCTCTGGATCTCCGCGGATAAATTCAAGCTGCCGGTCCTGTTCCTGCTGGGCATGTCGCTGGCCTTCCATCTGGTCCTCACCACCTATTCGATGCGGGAGCACCAGAGCGACATCACCGAGGTGGGATGGCTGTTCGCCATTCCCTTCATCCTGGCCTTGAACATCGCCATTGTCATGTTCGTGTTCAAGCAGGTCGTGCCCGAGAAGGTCTCGTTCTGGGATTTTTGCAACACTTCGCTGGCGAACATCCTGGGGATGTCCCGCTGGCTTCGCGGCCTTTTTTAATACCCTCACTTGCGGAAACCAATGATCAAGACATTTGTGCTGGACACCAACGTTCTGGTCCACAACCCCCAGTCCGTTTTCCTGTTCAAGAACAACGAAGTGATCATCCCCTTGGTGGTCATCGAGGAGCTGGACAACCTGAAAAAGTACCAGGATGAGCGCGGACGCGCCGCCCGCCAATGCTCCCGTTTGCTGGACTCCTTAAGGGAGCTGGGGCGCCTGACCGACGGGGTCAAGCTGGAGCACGGGGGCAGCCTGAGGGTGGAGACCGACCTGAACGGACCCCTGCCCGAGGGCCTGGACCTGGGCAAGACGGACAACTCGATCCTGCGGGTGGCCTTGGCCTTGAAAAAGAAGGGCCGCGACGTGCGCTTTGTGTCCAAAGATATCAATGCCCGCATCAAAGCGGACGCTCTGGGAGTGCTGGCCGAGGATTTTGAGAACGCCAAGGTCAACATCGACGAGCTCTACCGCGGCTGGGTCGAAAAGACAGTCAGCAAGGACCTGATCGACGCTTTTTACAGGGACAAACGGCTGCCCAACGCTGAGGCCCTCTTGGGCGAAAAGGTCTACCCCAATGAGTTCGTGCTCTTTCGCAGCGCAGAAAACCCCAACCAGAGCGCTCTGGGGCGTGTGGACGACGCGGGGGACATCTTGCCGCTGGTCTACGGGGAAAAGGACGCCTGGAGCGTGCGGGCCCTGAACGTCGAGCAGAAATTCGCCATGGACCTGCTTTTGAGCGAGGAAGTGGAACTGGTGACCCTGGTGGGGACGGCCGGCACTGGCAAGACCCTGCTCGCCATGGCCGCGGGCTTACAAAAAGTGGTCGAAGACAAGCGCTACAAGAAGGTCCTGATCAGCCGTCCCGTGATCCCCTTGGGCAAGGACATAGGTTATCTTCCCGGCACCAAGGAGGAGAAGCTGAAGCATTGGATGCAGCCGATCTTCGACAACCTGGAGTACCTGACCCACAACAGCGACGAGGACGAGGACGATTCGTCCCAGGTGGATTACTTGCTGGAGACCAATAAATTGGAGATGGAGGCCGTGACCTACATCCGCGGGCGCTCCCTGCCCCGGCAGTTCGTGGTGGTGGACGAGGCCCAGAACCTGACCCCCCATGAGATCAAGACCATCGTCAGCCGCGCCGGCGAGGGCACCAAGGTGGTGATCACCGGGGATCCCTACCAGATCGACAATCCCTACCTGGACGCGGAATCCAATGGGCTGACCTATCTTGTCGAGAAATTCAAAGGCCAAAAGGGATTCGGGCATGTGACCCTGACCCGCTCGGAGCGTTCGCGGCTCGCCGCGCTGGCGGCGGGATTGCTCTGAGCATGAAGATCCTGGTCATCCGCCTCTCGTCGCTGGGTGATGTGGTGTTGGCCACGCCCGCCCTGAGGTTCTTACGTGAAAAAGCGCCTGGCGCCAGGATCGTGTTCCTGACCAAGCCGGCATTCGCGCCGCTTTTGAAGGGCCACCCGGCTGTGGATGAGGTATGGAGTTTTGAAGGCAATGGCACCCTGGCGCGGGTGCGCAGGGAAGGCTTTGACGCGGTGCTGGACCTTCACGGCGGGACCAAGAGCCGGCTCCTTTCCCTGGCCTCCGGGGCCAGGACGACGCGGGTCGAAGGCTATTTATGGAAGCGCCGCGCCAGGGTATGGCTGCCCTGGCTTCGCATGGACTCTCCTCCGGATGTCGCGGTACGAGGGATCGCAGCCGCGGCCCGCTTGCTGGGCCTGGATCCTGCGGAAGCCTCGGCGCTACCCTCGCTGAGCCCGGATCCTGAGGCCCTTGGCTGGGCGGATACCTATCTAGCCGAAGCCGGGTTGAAACCTGGACAGAAGTTGCTGGGCATTTCCGCCGGGGCGGCTTGGGCGACCAAGCGCTGGAGCCCCGGATATTTCGCCCAGGCTATGGGCCTTTTGGCTGATGCTGACAAGTTTCGCTTTCTTTTTGTGGGCGACGCAAAAGACCGCTTGCTCTCTGACCAAGCTATTTCCTACGCCCGTAAGGGTAAGGACCTGGCTATCAACGCCGCCGGGGTCACGGACACGGCGCGTCTCGCCGCCCTCATTTCCCGCTGCCAGGCTTTTTTGACCAATGATTCCGGCCCCATGCACGTGGCCACGGCACTGGGCGTTCCCGTGGTCGCGCTGTTCGGGCCTACCGTCGAATTCTTCGGATTCTTCCCTCGCGGACCTAGAGACAAAGTGCTTCAGGCGAATTTGAGTTGCCGTCCTTGTAGCGTGCATGGCGGCGAACGCTGCCCCATCCAGACCCATGCTTGCATGGAGATGCTGGCGCCCTTTGACGCGGCGCGCGCCGTGCGTGAGGCGCTGGCGTGATCCGGCCCGAACTGTCGGTATTGCTGATCGCCAAGGACGAGGCTCCGCGCTTAGCAGCCTTTTTTGGGTCTCTCAAAGGCCTAGGCTTGCGCTACGAGGTGTTGCTCCTGGATTCGGGTAGCAGCGACGACACCGTGGCGATCGCGAAGTCGTATGGCGCGCGCGTCCTCAAGGTGCCGTGGCAAGGCTTTGCCGAGACCAAGAACAGGGGTTTTAAGGCCTGCAAAGCCCCCTGGATACTCAGCTTGGACGCGGACGAGAACCCGGACAAAGAGATGCTCTCGGCCCTCGGCAGCGAGCTGCGTCGCCCTCACCCCGCGGCCGACGCCTTCAGCCTGAACCGCCTGAACTACTTCTTGAAAAAGCCGGTCTGGCGCGGCGGCTGGCATCCGGACCGGCAGATCCGCCTCTTTAAAAAAGGGGCAGCCCGTTTTAACCAGCGCCTGGTGCACGAGGGCATGGTGGTGGAGCCTGGCATGCGGGTCGGGCGCCTCGAAGGCTTATTGCACCATCACAGCTATCCCCACCTGTCAGGCTACCTCGACCGCATGAACCGCTACACCACACTGCAGGCCGAAGAACTTTTTCAAAAAAGAGGGCCCCGTCCGGCGCAAGCGGCCCTGCGGATGCTGGCGGATCCGCCGCTGACATTCCTGAAGATGTACGTGATGAAGGCGGCCTACATCGAGGGAAAGAACGGCCTGTTTCTTTCCCTGCTTTCCTCGTCCTCCGTGTTCTGGAAATACGCTAAATATTGGCACCGATCCTGGGAGGCCCGGGGAGGCAAAGCGGGGGATCCATGGATCCTCAATTGACACCTAAAAAAATATTGATCGTCGCGCCGAACTGGGTGGGAGATTCGATCTTCATGCTGCCCGCCTTGAGCGCGTTGAAACGCCGCTTTTCTGAAGCGAGCTTCACGTTGCTGGCGCGTTCCGGGATCGTGGCCTTGCATCGGGCCTCGCCGGTCTTCGATGATTTTGTGGCCCTGGATTCCTGGGGATCCTTGGCTCGTTTTAAGACTTGTTGGGGCCTGCGGCCGCGCGGTTTCGACCTCTGCGTTGTTTTCCCCAACTCCTTTTCCTGGGGGCTGGCCGCCTTTTTGAGCGGGGCCAAGCACCGCCTGGGCCGGGGCGGCCAGGCGCGTGGATTTCTCTTTGACCTGAAAGATCTGCCTCTGGCGGATCGGAAACGCCCGGTTTGGGACGAATATCTGGACTTGGCCCGCTTGGCGGGTGCCGAAGCTCTGCCCACCGATAAAGAACCGCTTTTGGCTTTGTCGCCCGCGAGCATCGAAGAAAAAGACCGGCTCTTTCGCGAGGCCGGCCTGGAACCGGGTGCTCCGCGTGTGGCCCTTTGCCCGACCAGCGCCTACGGCCCGAGCAAGGTCTGGCCGCTCGAAAAATTTTCGGCTCTCGCGCGAGAGCTCAAGAGCCGGGGTTACCGGCCTTACGTGCTTTGCGCGCCAGCGGAACTTCCGTTGGTGGAGGCCTTGGGCCGTGGCCCAGAGGGCTTAAAGATCCTG
>JAZKAF010000077.1:2483-6334 GCA_040389285.1 candidate division FCPU426 bacterium | reverse complement strand
GCTTGGCAGCCTGTTTGGCGGACAGCGCCTTGGTGGTCGCTAACGACTCAGGGCCCTTGCATATCGCCGCGGCGCTGGCGCGGCCTTCGGTCGGCCTC
This sequence comes from candidate division FCPU426 bacterium, assembly GCA_040389285.1. Lineage (GTDB taxonomy): Bacteria > Oederibacteriota > JAJYGY01 > JAJYGY01 > DAIDJD01 > JAZKAF01. The sequence goes on along the minus strand of JAZKAF010000077.1, from coordinate 6,236 downwards.
TATGGACCCGTGGACCCGGTTTGGAGCCGGCCTCTGGGAGGCCGCAGCAGGGTGCTCTATAGCGATGAGCCATGCAGCCCCTGTTACGCGCGCAGCTGCCCGCTGGGCCACCATCACTGCATGGAACATATCTTGCCCGATCAGGTGCTGGCGGCCGCGATGGACGGGTTGAAAGCGTGAGCGCCAAGAAGATCCTCTACGCCGATTTCTATTCCTTTTTAGGCGGCGGCCAGATCAACCTGCTGTCGTTGTTCAAGGCTATGGACCGGCAGCGTTATAGCCCAATTCTGGTTCTCTCGAAAGAAGGCCCCTTTGCCCAGGCTGCCAGGGCCCTGAAGGTCCCGGTTTTTTTCGTCCCCATGGGCAAGGCGCGTTGGAGACGTCCCTGGGAAGCGCTACCCGCTTTTTTTAGGCTGCGGCGCTTGATGGCCGAGGAGAAAGTGGATCTGGTGCATTGTAATTGCTATCCCGTGAACAAGCTGGCGGCGCTGGCCGCTCGCTCGCTGGGGATCCCCAGCGTCTGGCACAAACAGATCGGGGTGACGCAAAGGCCAGGCTCTTCCACCGGAGCCTTGTGGCGCTTTTTTTCGCGCTTCAACGACCGGGTCCTGGCGGTATCGCGGCAGGGCTTTGAGGCCCTGAAAGCCCTGGGGATCCAGGAAAACAAATTGGTTTTGTTCTATAACAACGCGGATATGGGCCGTTTTGCCTCGGCCAAGCCGTTGACGCCCGCGGCATTGAAAAGGCACAAGATCCCGTCCGGCCTGCCCTTGGTCTTGGCCGCCGGAATGCGGCGCCATCACAAGGGATTTGACACGCTGCTGGAGGCGATGATCCGGGTGCAGACGCCCTGTTATCTGGCCCTTTTGGGGGATCCTGCCCAATCCGAATCAGGCCATGAAAGCTTATTACGCCGCTTAGCCTCGGCTCCGGAGTTGCAAGGCCGTTTGAGCGTGCTGCCGGCCCAGGCAGATCTGGCGCCTTGGTTCAAGAGCGCCGCTCTTTTTGTTTCCTCGTCCCGCCTTGAAGGATCGCCCTTGGTGGTCATCGAGGCCATGGCCGCGGGCTGCGCTATCGTGGCCACCCGACAGGCCAGCGGAGAACTGATCGAAGCGGGACGCAGCGGATGGCTTTGCGATGCGGAGGATCCCGAAGGAATGGCCCGCTCCATCGACGCCGCGCTTGGTTCGCCCTCGGCCAGGGAAAAAATGGGGAAGGCCGCGCGCGAGGTCGCGGAGCAAAGGTTTTCCCTGACCCGTTACGCCACGGACATGGCCTCGCTTTATGACGGGATCTGTCAGTGAAGGCGCACAACATATTGCTGGTGAAGCTTCGCGCCATTGGCGACAGCGTGCTGACCCTGGCGTCGTTGGAACAGCTGCGCCGCGGCTTTCCCGAAGCGAGATTGAGCGTTTTGTTCCCGGAACATTCGCTGGAGCTGGTCGCCAGCGACAGCCGGGTGGATGAGGCGATCGCCTATCCCCGCAAACGCTTGCGATCGATGAAGGATCACGCGGATTTTTTCGCGTCGCTGGCCGCGAAGCGTTTTGATCTCGCGGTATGCCTTCATGCCAGCTTTCGAAGCGCCTTGATCGGATGGATGAGCGGTGCGGAGCAGCGTTCGATCCGCAACCACAGCGGCCCGGATTGGTTTTGCAATGTCCGCTCCAGCGAGCCCAAGGAGCCCAAAAGCATCATCCAGCGGGACTTTGACGCCCTGCGCGCCCTTGGCTTGCAGCCGCAAGATCCAGGTCCGAAATTGATGCTGACGTCGGAGGCCCGTGCCGCGGCGCAGCGGATAGCGAAAAAGGCGGGTCTGCCGCGGGGCCGCAGCGTGCTGCTGTTTCCAGGGGCGGGGAAGCCCGAGAAACGCTGGCCCATGGCCTCTTTTGAGGGACTCGCAGCCTCTCTCAAAAAAAAGAAGATCCGATGCGCCTGGGTCGTGGCGCCCGGAGAAACGGGACCCAGCGAAGCCATCAGGACCCCCAGCCTTCTGGAACTGGGCGCGTTGGCCGCCTGGGCTGGAAACGCGATCGGCAACGACTCCGGACCCCGGCACCTTGCTGCGGCCTCCGGTGCCCGCACCCTGACGCTCTTCGGTCCGGAAGGCCTGCGGGAGTGGCAGCCTTACCGCCGGGAAGACGGCCACTGGGCCCTTCAGGCGGATTCGGGAAACATACTGGATCTGCGGCCGGAGCTGGTTTTGAAAAACGCTGAGGAATGGTTGCGTGGCTAAGGATCCCCAAAAACTACCGGTGTCGGTGGTCGTCCTCACTAAGAACGAGGAAAAGAACCTCCCGGATTGCCTGCGCTCGCTTGGATGGGCGGCTCAGGTCCTGGTCGTGGATTCCCAAAGCACGGACAAGACCGTGGCCGTGGCGCGCCGTTTTGGAGCCGAAGTCTGGGTCCGCCCCTGGCCGGGTTATACGGCTCAGCGTAATTTCGCCCTATCCAAATGCCGCCAGCCCTGGGTGCTCAGCGTGGATGCGGATGAGCGGGTCGCGCCCGACCTTGAGCAGGCCATCCGAGACCTGCTGAAAGGCGTCCCGGACCGCCAGGGCTACCAGGTACCCGAGGTGAACAATTATTTTGGGCGTTGGCTTCGTTTTGCGGGCATCTATCCCAGCGAGCACACCGCCTTTTTCCGTCGCGTTGGGGCCCGCTATGAGAGCGGAAAGGCCGACGTGCATGAGGGCGTGCGCATCCCCGATCCCGGCCACCTCAAGGGACATCTGATCCACCAAGCGTACCCTAGCGTGGAGCTGGCTTTGGAGAAATTGAACCACTACACCAGCGTCGAAGCCCAGGGGCGTCTGAAGCGCGGAGATCGGGCCGGTTTTTACGGCCTGCTCTGGCGGCCCTTGGAGCGTTTTTTCAAGAACTACTTCTTAAAACTAGGTTTTCTGGATGGGATTCAGGGACTTCTTTACTGTTTCCTCACTGGCTACTATACTTTTGTTTTTAACCTGAAAATATGGGAACAATCACGGGAGAAGCGGGGATAAATGGATATCAGCAAAGTTTTCAATGTGAATGTCGATTCAGTGGAGGTCCTGGTGTCGCCGGAGGCCCTGCGCAAGCAGGTCCCCATGAGCGAGGCCGGCTTTCAAACGGTCATCGGTGGCCGCAAGGTCATCGAAGACATTTTGGACGGCAAGGATAAGCGCCTTTTCGTCATCGTCGGCCCCTGTTCGATCCACGACCCTGAGATGGCCCTGGACTACGCCCGGCGCCTGAAGGCGCTGGCCACGGAACTGCGGGAGAGCCTGGTCCTGGTGATGCGCGTCTATTTTGAGAAGCCGCGTACCACGGTGGGCTGGAAAGGGCTGATCAACGATCCTCGCATGGATGACTCCTTCCATATTGAGGAAGGGCTGAAGCTAGGGCGGGAGATCCTGCTCAAGATCAACGAGCTGGGTCTGCCAGCTGGGTCCGAAGCGCTCGATCCTATCTCTCCCCAGTACATGTCGGACATGATCTCCTGGTCGGCGATCGGCGCCCGCACCACGGAAAGCCAGACCCACCGGGAGATGTCCTCGGCCCTGTCCATGCCCGTGGGCTTCAAAAACGGGACTGACGGCAGCATCGAAGTGGCGCTCAACGCCCTGGAGGCCGTCGCGGGCCGCCACCATTTTCTGGGCGTCAACCAGCAGGGCCAGACGGCCGTGGTGCGCACCAAAGGCAACAAGTACGGTCACATCATCCTGCGCGGCGGCAACGGTCGGCCGAACTATGACTCAGTCTCGATCGCCC
>JAZKAF010000077.1:0-2473 GCA_040389285.1 candidate division FCPU426 bacterium | reverse complement strand
AAAAGCGCCGACTGCGCCGCGCCCTGGTGGTCGACTGCTCGCACGCCAATTCCAACAAGGACTACAACGTCCAGCCGCTGGTTCTGGACAACGTGGTCAACCAGATCCTGGAAGGCAACAGTTCGATCGTGGGCGTCATGATCGAGAGCAACATCCACGAGGGCAGCCAGAAGATCGACAAGGACCGCTCGAAGATGAAATACGGCGTCAGCGTGACCGACGCCTGCATCAGCTGGGAGACCACCGAACGGGTACTCCGGTCAGCGGCGTCGAAATTGGCGGGCTTCGAGCGCAAGGTCCAGACCTTGCCGTGATCCTCACCCTGCACCAGCCCCAGTACCTTCCTTACCTGGGGTATTTCGACAAGGTGGCCGCGGCGGACCGCTTCGTCCTCTTGGACAAACCGCAGTTCGAAAAAAACGACTATCAGAACCGCAACCGGGTGAAGACCGCTGCGGGGCCGCTATGGCTGAGCGTGCCGGTGCTGACCAAGGGAAAGAGCGGCCAGGCCCTTCACGAGGTGGAGATCAACCCTCGCGAAGACTGGCAGCGCAAGCACTGGGCCACCCTGGAGCTCAACTACAAGAAGGCCCCTTTTTGGGCGCATTACGCCCCTTTGTTGGCGCCTTTTTATAACCAGCCTTGGGCTCGGTTGGTGGAGCTGAACCTGGCCATGTACCGGTTCTTGAGCGCGGAATTGGGCGTTTCAACCCCCTTTGAGATGGAATCGGAACTGGGGAGCGAGGGTGAATCCACCGAGCGCCTGATAAGCCTCTGCAAAAAAACCGGGGCCGATACCTATCTGTCAGGCGCGGGGGGCAAGGCCTACATGGACGAGGCCCGCTTTGGCGAAGAGGGGCTTAGTTTGCGCTACCAGCACTATCAACATCCCGTCTACCGTCAGCAGCACATGAAGCAGGGCTTCGTCCCCAACCTCTGCGTGCTGGACTTGCTCTTCAACGAAGGCCCTGAAAGCCGGAACCTGTTCCGCTCCACTCTCCTCCAGGAATAATATGGAATCGCTGCGCAAGGCCAATTCCGGAAAAAAGAAGCTGAGCATTCTGGCCATCGGCGCGCATCCCGATGACATCGAGATCGGCTGCGCCGGGACTTTGATCAAGCTCGCCCGGGCCGGGCACGCGGTGCACTTAGCCATCATGACCGAAGGAAGCGTGGGCGGTCCCGGAGCCATCCGTCGCAAGGAACAGGAGCGGGCGGCCAGGCTTTTTAAGGCCCGCAGCATCTCGTGGCTAGGATACCAGGACACCCGGGTGCCGGTGGACCGCGAGGCCATCGACAAGCTGGACAAGGTCCTCAACCTCGTGAAACCCGACGTGGTCTTCGCCAACCACGCCGAGGACACCCATCAGGACCATCGCAATACTTCGGCGGTCGTCCTCTCCGCCACCCGCAACCTTCCCAATGTGCTTTTTTTCGAGGTCCCCACCTCGGTCGGTTTTCAGCCGGACGTCTTTGTCGACATCAGCGGCGAGCTGAAGGCGAAATACGCCGCGCTCCGTCTGCATCGCAGCCAGTTGGACAAGGTCAACGTGGCCGCCCATAACATCCTGGAATGCGCCCGCAGCATGGCCTCTTTCCGCGGATTCCAGGGCCGCGTTAAGGCGGCTGAAGGTTTCAAAGCCCTCCGCCTCCTTTTTCAGATCTGAACATGGAACCCCGGCCCCTGGATCCCCGCAGCGACCCGGAGCGCCTTGAAGAAGAGGGCCTGATCCGCTCTTTGAGGCCCAAAGCCCTGGCGGAATACATCGGCCAGGCCAAGGTACGCGAGCATCTGAAGATCGCCATCGAGGCCACCCGCGGGCGCAGCGAACCCCTGGACCATATCCTGCTCTACGGGCCTCCGGGCCTGGGAAAAACCACGCTGGCGCAGATATTAGGCCATGAGATGGGCGTCAACGTGAAGGTGACTTCGGGCCCCGTGTTGGAGCGGGCCGGCGACCTCGCCAGCATCCTGACCTCGCTCGAGGAAGGGGACATCCTTTTCATCGACGAGATCCACCGCATCAACCGCGTGGTGGAGGAAGTCCTTTATCCGGCCCTGGAGGACTTCAAGATCGACATCCTGCTCGGCAAGGGACCCTCAGCCCAGAGCATCCAGCTCAACTTGAAACGCTTCACGCTGGTGGGCGCCACCACCAGGCCAGGCATGCTGTCGGCGCCGTTGCGCGACCGCTTTGGCATGACCCTTCGCCTGGATTATTACGAGCCGGAAGAGCTCAGGACCATCCTGACCCGTTCCGCGAAGATCCTGGGCGTGACCCTGGATCCGGCGGGAGCGCTCGAGGCGGCGCGGCGTTCGCGCGGCACGCCCCGCATCGCCAACCGGATCTTGAAGCGGTTGCGCGACTTTGCCCAGGTGCGGGCCGAGGGCGCTATCACCGCAGGGGTCGCGGACGCCGGATTGAAGATGCTGGAAGTGGACCAGCTGGGCTTGGACACCGTGGACCGCAAC
>JAZKAF010000076.1:20488-21362 GCA_040389285.1 candidate division FCPU426 bacterium | reverse complement strand
ATGACGCCTACATCCAGGATTTTTCCAGGAAGCTGGGCGCGCGCTGGGTGATGGTCGGCAATCTGGTGGTCAATCAGGTCAAGGATGCCGGCGCCGGCCCTCCCCGCGTTTCGGCCCTCGCCGAAGTGAAGCTGCTCGAGGCCAGGGAGTTCGGGGACGAGCTGGTCACGGAAAGCGCCTTCAGCGTGACGGAGAAGGAAGGCCGTTCCTACGAAGAGACCTCGCGTCAGGCCTTGGAAGCCGCCGCGTCGCGAGTGGGTCGCTACCTACGCGCGGACTTGACCCTCCTGATGGCAGGAAAAATGAGTCCCCCCCGTCCCTCCAAGGCTGTTTTTAAGGGGGTGACCCCGGGCGGCCAGAAGCTGCTACGCCGCAACCTAGCGCAGATGGATTCGGTTCAGCGCTTCGCCGTGGCGGCCTTTTCCAACGGGGTCTTGACCCTGGATCTGGTGCTGCGCCAGGGCGAAGAACAGTTCTTGAAAGAGCTGTTGGCCGCGCCTTGGGAGGGCCAGATCTTGGCCAAAGAGCCGGAATCTGGGGCTGCGGGAATGGTTTTCAGCCTCCGGCCCGGCCCGCCTTGACAAAGGCTTAGGCCCGCCTTACTCTCTGTTATTCCAATGCCCGCCGGTTAGGAGTCCTTGATGCCTTATTCCATCGATAGCGAAGCCCTCACCTTTGACGATGTCCTTTTGGTGCCGTCTAAATCAGATATCCTGCCCAAGGACGTGGTCCTCAAGACCCGTTTGACCGCCGATATCGAGCTGAATCTGCCCATTTTATCGGCCGCCATGGATACGGTGACCGAATCCCGCCTGGCCGTGGCCCTGGCCCAGGAAGGCGGCATCGGCATCATCCACAAGAACATGACCCCGGA
>JAZKAF010000076.1:6340-20478 GCA_040389285.1 candidate division FCPU426 bacterium | reverse complement strand
CGCTGGAGGCCCTGCATGAGGAGCTTACCGCCGCGCTGAAAACCGACGTGATGTTCTTCCTGCCCGCGCCGTTCAATCCCGACCGGCCGGAAGCCGCGATGCCGCATAACGTGACACTGACCCCGGAAGACCAGGCCGCGGAAGTTGACAAGGTCTAGCGCAGCGAATCGGGGATGATCAGCAACCCGGTGACCATGGCGCCCGAGGATTCGGTCATGGCCGCCCTGGAGATCATGGCGCGCTACAAGATCTCGGGGGTTCCCATCACCGAGAACGGAAAATTGGTCGGCATCCTGACCAACCGCGATCTGCGCTTCCTGAAAAATGTGGACCAGCCCGTGTCCAACCTGATGACCCGCGAAAATTTGATCACCGCGCCCGCCGGCACCAACCTTGAAAAAGCCCAGGAGATCCTCCACAAGAACCGCATCGAGAAGCTGCCGGTGCTGGATAAGGACGGACGCCTGAAGGGCCTCATCACCATCAAAGACATCGAGAAGCGCCTGAAACACCCTTATGCCTGCAAGGACGGCCACGGCCGTTTGCGGGCGGGCGCTGCCGTGGGCCCCTCCGCGGACATGGAAAAGCGCGCGGCCGCGCTGGTGGCCGCTGAAGTGGACGTGCTCTGCCTGGACACGGCCCACGGGCACAGCGAAGGCGTGGTCAAGGCCCTGCGCTTGTTGCGCAAAAAATATCCGAAGCTGAGCATCATCGTCGGCAACATCGTCACGGCCGAAGGCGCCCGTGAACTGATCGACGCCGGCGCCTCGGCCCTGAAGGTCGGCATCGGGCCCGGCTCCATCTGCACCACCCGCGTGATCGCGGGGGTCGGCGTGCCCCAGATCACCGCCGTGCGCGAAGTGGTCTCGGTGGCCGGCAAGGCCAAGATCCCCGTGATCTCGGACGGCGGGATCAAGTATTCCGGCGACATCGCCAAGGCCCTGGCCGTGGGAGCCGACTGCGTGATGATGGGCAACATGTTCGCGGGCACGGACGAGAGCCCCGGCGAGCTGATCCTGCTTGAAGGCCGCCAGTTCAAGGTCTACCGCGGCATGGGCAGCCTGGCCGCCATGCGCCTGGGCAGCAAGGACCGCTATTTCCAGTCCGAGGTCTCGGACGCCAAACTGGTGCCGGAAGGCATCGAAGGCCGCGTGCCCTACCGGGGCGCCTTGGCCTCGGTGGTGGCCCAGTTGGCCGGCGGCATCCGCGCGGCCATGGGCTACTGCGGCGCCCACAACCTGGCTCAGCTGAAAAAAGCCAAGCTGACCCGCATCACCAACGCGGGACTGAGGGAAAGCCACCCCCACGACGTCGTCATCACCAACGAAGCCCCCAATTACTGGCTTAACTAGCCTGTTGAGCGGGGTCTTTTGTGGGACAGATCGGCGGGCGCGAGTCCGCCTTTTTGATTTTTTCCGGCACCAGTTTTAAAGGGTTTTTATGGCAGAACATTCCCAGCTCATCCTGATCCTCGATTTTGGATCCCAGGTCACCCAGTTGATCGCGCGCCGCGTGCGCGAGGCCAAGGTCTATTGCGAGATCCACCCCTTCAGCTTGCCCTTGGCGCGCATCCGCGAAATGGCGCCCAAAGGCATCATCCTGTCGGGAGGCCCGGCCTCGGTGCTGGCCAAAGGCTCGCCCAAGGTGCCCAAAGAGCTCTTCGAACTGGGCGTCCCGGTGCTGGGCATTTGTTACGGCATGCAGCTGATGGGCCATGTGCTGGGCGGCAAGGTGCGGCCCGGCAAGGTCCGCGAGTATGGGCACGCCGTGATCCAGGTGGACGACAAGGCGGAGCTCTTTTACAAGCTGCCCGCCCGCCAGAGCGTCTGGATGAGCCACGGGGACCATGTCGAGACGCTTCCTAAGGGATTCGCGCGCATGGCCCACAGCCACAACAGCCTGGCCGCGGCCATGGACGACCCCAAGCGCCGGCTCTACGGCATCCAATTCCATCCGGAAGTGGCGCACACCGAGCACGGCATGGGCATGATCCGCAATTTCCTCTACCGGGTCTGCGGCTGCTTGCCCAACTGGACCATGGATTCCTTTTTGGCCGACAAGATCGCCGAGGTCCGCCGGGTGGTGGGCAAGGGCAAGGTCCTGCTGGGGCTCTCCGGCGGGGTGGACTCCTCGGTCACCGCCGTGTTGCTGCACAAAGCTATCGGCAAGCAGTTGGTCAGCTGTTTCGTGGACAACGGCTTGTTGCGCAAAGACGAACGCGCCCAGGTCGAGGCCATGTACAAGAAGCATTACAAGATGAACGTCACGGTGGTGGACGCCTCCAAGGTCTTTTTAAAGAAGCTGAAGGGCGTTAGCGATCCGGAGCGGAAGCGCAAGATCATCGGCAGGACCTTTGTGGAGATCTTTGACAAGGAAAGCCGCAAGATCGGCAAATTCGACTTCCTAGGCCAGGGAACCCTTTATCCGGACGTCATCGAGAGCGTGTCCGTGAAGGGCCCTTCGGCGGTGATCAAGTCCCACCACAACGTTGGCGGCCTGCCTAAGGGCATGCGTTTCAAGCTGATCGAACCGCTGCGCGAACTTTTCAAAGATGAAGTGCGTCTGCTGGGCGAGGCCATGGGCATGCATGAGACCCTGGTCTGGCGCCATCCCTTTCCCGGCCCGGGACTGGGTATCCGCATTCTGGGCGATATCACGCCCGAGCGCCTGCGCCTGCTGCGCGAGGCGGACGCCATTGTCATCGATGAGATCAAAAAGGCCGGGTACTACCGCAAGCTCTGGCAGGCCTTCGCCGTGCTGCTGCCGGTGAAGAGCGTGGGCGTTATGGGCGACGAGCGCACCTATGAATACACCTGCGCCGTGCGCGCCGTGACCAGCTCGGACGCCATGACCGCGGATTGGGCGGACCTGCCCCATGACCTGCTGGGGCGGATCAGCAATCGCATCATCAACGAGGTCCGGGGCATCAACCGCGTGGTCTACGACATATCGTCCAAGCCGCCCGCCACCATCGAGTGGGAATAGCAGGTGCCCAGGATCTGGAACGGGAATGACTTGACGCTGCGCATCCCGGAACTGGGGATGCGCGTGGACAGCGCCGCTTTGATCCCGGAATTCGCCGCGCAGATGCTGGACTCAGGCCTCTTCAGCGACACCGGCGCCACCCTGATCGCCCCTCTGGACGACTTGAAACAGTGGTTGCGGGCCCAGGACGGTGGCGGCGAGGGGACCCAAGTCCAGGAGCTTTGGGACCTTTTGCTGGGACAAGAATTCAAGGACCGGGCCAAGGCGAAAAAAGAGGGAGTCAGCTTCGACCTGGTGGAATACGAGCTGACCCAGATGTCCAGCGACGCGAGTTATGAGCATTTCGACGCCGCCTGGGTCCGCAAGATCCTGGCCCTGGTGGTCTCGGAAGCCGATGCCTTGCAGGCGTTCTCAAAGCTGGAATTCGGGCAGGACTTCGGCCTTTCCGCCAGCTTTATGCTGCCGGATCCCCGCAAGCATCCGCTGTTCAAGCTGGCGGAGATCGAGGAATCCTTGAAGCGCTTCGGAGGCCGGGACCTGCGGGCGGAGCGCAGCGGCGCCTTGCTGCTCGAGTTGGGCCCCCGCGGTTTTTCCCCGGAGCGTAAGGCGGCCGCAGGCACGGGCTTTGTGAAAGTGGCCCTTGCCGATCCCCGGGCCGGAGATGAGACCGACGCCTCGCTGAGCCTGGCGTATCCGTTGGAGCTGGAGGGTTACTTCTTGATGACTTTTGACGCCCTGCGCAGACGATTGACCCTGAAGGAGGGAGCATGAGAGCCACCGCGCTGATATTAGGTTGCCTTTTAGCGGCGGCGCCGCTGAGCGGCGCGGATTACAGCCTGTTCCGGGGCGACGCCGCCCGGAGCGGCGCGACTGCCGAGGCCTTGGTGCCTCCGGCCAGGCTGGTCTGGGAGCAGGATTCCAAGGGGCATTATTATTCCTCGCCCGTCATCGTCAACGGGATCGTGGTGCTCGGCAACGTCGACCGTTATGTCTACGCCTACTATCTGGAGGATGGCGCCAAAAAGTGGTCCTCCCAGCTGGGCGAAAGGATCTACGGTTCCAGTGGCTGTGTCACGGACGGCAAGGTCTACATCAACGCCGTGAACGGATGCGCCTATGCCCTCGAGCTGGACAGCGGGGCCGTGTCCCTGACGCGCTGCGTCAAACGCCTGACCTTTTTTGGCAGCACCCCGGACATCCTGGGCTCCTCCCTGGTCCAGGACGGGCGGCTCTATGTGGGGTCGGATAACCACGAGGTCTACGCCTTCCAGCTGCCCGGGGGGCAGGAGATCTGGAGCTACCGCACTGGAGGCCGGGTGCACGACACCGCGCCGGCCGTGGCCGGGGACGATCTTTTTATCGCCTCGACCGACGGGCGGATCTACGCCTTGGACAAAGAAAAGGGCACGCTGAAATGGCGCAGCGAAGCCTACGACCTGCTGAACACCACGCCCGCCGTGCTTGACGGCAAAGTGTATTTCGGTTCGCGGGACCACTTTTTCCGTTGCCTGGACTCAGGCACCGGGAAGTTGCTCTGGTCTTTCCAGACCGCGCGCAGCGTGATGTCCTCGCCGGTGGTCGACTTGGCCAGTTCGAGCGTGGTCTTTGGTGGAGCCGACGGCCAAGTCTATTGCTTGGGGCTGTCTGATGGCGCCCTCAAGTGGAAATACAGCGCGGGTGGCGCGGTGCTGGCCTCGCCTCTGCTCACCGGAAAGACGCTTTGGATCGGGTCTTTTGCCGGTGATTTTGTCGCCCTGGATCTGATGAGCGGCAAAGAACTATGGAGCGCCGTCGTGCCCGGGGGCATTTTCAGCTCCGCCGCGGCCTCGCAGGGCAAGGTGGTGGTGGCCGGCAAAGAGGGAGTCCTCTATTGTTTCCAGGCGAACCTCGACCAAGAGCCCCTGCCAGTCCCCAAAAAGAAAAAGAAAAAATAGTACCTTCCCATCCCCGGTCCTTCCGGCTTAGCGGTCCTCCATGGCCTTTGTCCATCTTCATGTCCATTCCGACCATTCGCTGCTCGACGGCGCGGCCAAGCTGGAAAGCTTGGTGCTGCGCGCGCGCGAGCTGGGCATGCATTCCCTGGCTCTTACCGACCATGGCAACCTGCACGGCGCGGTCGAGTTCTACCACCTCTGCCTGAAGAACGGCATCAAGCCGATCCTGGGAATGGAAGCTTACGTGGCTCCCGGATCCCGCTTTGAACGCAGCGCCCGCCACGGGCTCTCGGACGCCGCCCACCATCTGATCCTGCTGGCCCGCGACGACCAGGGATGGCAGAACCTGATCCAGCTCTCCTCCATCGGCTATTTGCAGGGCTTCTATTACCGCCCCCGGGTGGACAAGGAGGTCCTGAAAAAGCACGCCGCCGGCCTTATCGCCCTTTCCGGATGCCTATCCGGCGAGATCCCCTCTCTCATCCTCAAAAAAGAGCTGCCCCTGGCCCGCCAGGTGGCCGAGGAATACCGGGAAATTTTCGGGCCTGAAAATTTTTATCTGGAGATGCAGGACCACGGCATCCCGGACCAGAGAGTAGTGAACCGGGAACTGCGGACCCTGTCTTTGGAGCTGGGCATCCCCCTGGTCGCCACCAATGACCTGCATTATCTGACCCGCGACATGGCCGAGGCCCACGACGTGCTGCTCTGCATCCAGACAGGCGCCCGCGTGGACGAGGCCAAGCGCATGCGTTTTGAGGGCGAGGAGTTCTATCTCAAGAGCCCCGCAGAGATGACAGAGCTCTTCGCCGCGGTGCCTGAGGCCGTGGAAAACACCCTCAAGGTGGCGGAGCGCTGCAACCTGGCGCTGGAAAAGCCGCGGCTGGCTTTGCCTAAATTTGGCGAGGGGCTGGACGAAGACGCCGAACTCGAAAGCCTCTGCCGTCAGGCCTTGCCCGAGCATTACCCCGGACAGCCCGTGGAAGCGCTCCAGCGCATGGAACATGAGCTCCAAGTGATCCGCCACCTTGGGTTCTCAGGCTATTTCCTGACCGTGCGCGATTTCATCCACTTCGCCAGGTCCAAGGGCATCCGCGTGGGGCCGGGCCGCGGTTCGGCCGCCGGCAGCTTAGTGTCCTACGTGCTGGGCATCACCCGGCTGGATCCCCTGAAGCACGGGCTGCTCTTCGAGCGCTTCCTGAACCCGGAGCGCGTCTCGCCGCCCGACATTGACGTCGACTTCGCCGACGACCGCCGCGAGGAAGTGATCGCCTATGTCACGGAAAAATACGGCAGGGAACGGGTGGCCGGCATCATCACCTTCGGCACCTTGTCAGCCAAAGCCGTGGTGCGCGACGTCGGCAGGGTCCTGGACTATAGCTATGGAGAGACCGACGCCATCGCCAAGATGATCCCCTTTGAAGCGGACATGACCCTGGAACTGGCCCTGGAAAGGTCGCCGGAACTAGCAGCCGCCGCCAAGGGGGATGCCAGGGTCGGGCGCCTGCTGGGCCTGGCGCGAAAGCTGGAAGGCCTGGCCCGCAACGCCTCGAAGCACGCCGCGGGCGTGGTCATCTCGCCAGTCCCGCTTATCGAGCGCGTGCCGCTCTGCCTGGACAAGGCCGCCACTGAGAACGCCGCCGCCACCGTGGTCACCCAGTTCGACATGGGATCCCTGGAAAAAGTCGGCCTGGTGAAGATGGATTTCTTAGGCTTAAGGACCCTTCGCATCTTAGAGACCGCGTTGGGGCTGATCCAGGGAGCCAAGCCCGACATCGACCACCTGCCCGACGCGGATCCCGAGGCTTTTGCCATGCTGGCGGCCGGGCATTCGCACGGCATCTTCCAGCTGGAATCGCCGGGCATGCGGGACCTGCTAAAGCGTTTCAAGCCGCGCTGCCTGGAGGATCTGGACCAGCTGATCGCGCTTTACCGGCCTGGGCCCATGCGCATGATCGACGAATACCTGCGCAAGCGAGAGGGCAAGGAGCCTTTGAACGCCCCGCTGCCCGAATTATTGCCCCTGCTCAAGAACACCTGCGGCGTGATCCTTTACCAGGAACAGGTCATGACCATCGCGGTGCAGATCGGCGGGCTCAGCCTGGCCAAGGCTGACCTGCTGCGGCGCGCCATGTCCAAGAAGGATCCCGAGCTCTTGGAAGGCCACCGCGAGGAATTTTGCCGGGGCGCGAAAGCGCATGGCCTGGGAAGCGACAAGGCCGGGGAGCTCTTCGACCTTCTGGCCCGTTTCGCGGAATACGGCTTCAACAAGTCCCATTCCGCCTGCTACGCCCTGGTGGCCTACCAGACCGCGTGGCTCAAGGCTCATTATCCCGCCGAATTTTTGTGCGCCCTGATGAGCGCGGAAGCCGGGAACGCGGACAAGGTCGTGGCGACCCTGGCCGAATGCCGGCGTCTGGGCCTGTCCGTGGCGCCGCCTGACGTCAATGAGAGCGGCGCGCTCTTCACGATCAGCGGCGGCAAGATACGCTTTGGCCTGGCCGCGATCAAGAACGTGGGCGTGGGAGCGATGGAATTGCTGCTGGAAGATCGCAAAAAGGCGGGTCCGTTCAAGGACATGCGCGACTTGCTCAGCCGCGTGGATCCCCGCGCCCTCAACACCCGCATGGTCGAAAGCCTGATCAAGGCCGGGGCCCTGGATTCGCTGTATCCTTCTGGCTATGGACGCGCCAAGGCCATGGCCGACCTGCCCCAGCTGGTTGGCGGGGCCGCCCGCATGGCCGAAGACCGGATGTTGGGCCAGGGATCGCTTTTCGGGGATTCAGAAGGAAACTTAAGTGCGCCAGTGGCCGCCGCGGAAGCGGGTGGAAACGGGGTGGCCGCACTGGCCAACTGGTCGGACAGTGTGAAGCTCGGGTTTGAGAAAGAGATGCTCGGATTCTATGTCACGGGCCATCCTCTGGGACGCCATGAACGCCTGATCCGGGCTTTGCGGCCGCATGGATTGGCTCAGCTGGCGGATTTAAGGGACGGCACCCCGCTGAAGGTCTGCGGCATTGTGCTGGGCCTGAAGACCCAGACCACCAAGCGCGGCGAGGTCTTTGCGCGGGCCATGCTCGAGGATTTTGAAGGGATGCTGGAGGTGCTTGTCTGGCCGATGGCCCTGGCGCCCTGCAAGGCCTGGCTTAAAAAAGACGCGCTGGTCCTGGTCAAAGGCAGGCTGGATCTGAGCGGGGAGGAGCCGAAGATATCGGCCGAGGAGCTGATCGACTTAGAAAGCCTTCCCAAAGCGGCGCGAGCCTTGCATCTGCGAAGTGACGCCATGGACGCCTCGGCCACGGACCTGGTGCACTGGATCGCGGAGCATCCTGGAAGCCTGCCTGTCCATTTGCATTGGATCAAGGGAGACCGGGAGCTGGTCCAGAAGCTTCCCGAGGCGCGCGGATTGGATCCTAGCGTGGCGCTCGAAGTTCCCGGGAAGACGGAGATCTGGTTGGACTGCTGAGTCGGGCCAGGGCTTCCGTGAGCTGCTGGGCCATGGCCGGTTCGCGCAAGGCCAGGTTCGTTAGCAGGGCCGAGGCCTCATCCGTCCGATGGGTGGCCACGTAGATCGGCAGAAGATTCTCATAGAACAGCGGGGTCGAGGGCGCCAGATGGACGGCGGCCAGATATTGCTCGATGGCTTTGGCCGCATAAGCTTCGTCGCCCGAGGCGGCCCGGCTCGCGTAAAGGCGCCCCAAATTGCCACGATAATAGGCGTTGCGTGGGTTCAAGCGGCAGCTTTCCAAATAGGATCCCTCGGCCTTTTGGAACCAGTGTATCTTCAGTTCGGGCTTGGGGCTGCGGCGCGCAAGTTCCTCGTAGGCCAGGCCCAGATAAACGCGATATTTGACTTCGCCTGGACAAAGCTCCACGGCCTCGCGCTGGCGGATCGACGATAATAACAACAATAGGGAGTCCGCGGATCCCCGGTAAAGGCTGACAAGGTTG
Source organism: candidate division FCPU426 bacterium (assembly GCA_040389285.1). GTDB lineage: Bacteria > Oederibacteriota > JAJYGY01 > JAJYGY01 > DAIDJD01 > JAZKAF01. The sequence goes on along the minus strand of JAZKAF010000076.1, from coordinate 11,608 downwards.
GGATCTTTGGACCCTCCCGGAGCGGCCAACAGCGGCTCGGCTCCTTGCAAGCGCCCGAACCACAATCCTCCCTCCTCATATTCTTCCTTGCTCAATTTTTTCGGGTCTTTTTGCAGCTCGCTCAAGGCGTAGCCCGCGGTCCCGCGCGCGTCCTCCAGGGTCATGTTTTCAAGGGCGGCGAGCTGGGAATCGACCCGGTGCCCGAAATTGTAAAGGCGGTCCGCCCTAAAGGTCGAAGCCGCCAGCCAGATGCCGGCAGCCACGGCCAGGCCCGCGAGGGTGAGCGCCAGGGCCTTAGGCCATCCCAGGCCTGAAAATTCTTTTTCAACGGCGCCTCCCCCGGACCAGAGCAGGGCCATGGACATGAAAAAGGGCGCTGTGATGCCCGAGACCCCGAAGCTCACCAGATTTTGGACCAGATAGCCGATCCATAGCGCCGCCAATCCCGCCAAGACCCCGGCTCTTTCCAGGTCGCTTTTGTTGCGGCCCCGCCATAGGGTCCACCACGAACGCCCCAGGGTGAGTAATAACCATAGCCAGAGGGCCAGGCCGATCAGGCCCAGGGTGGCCAGGATCTGCAGCGGTTCGCAGTGCGCCGTGCGCGAGGAGATGTTCGCCCCGTCATAATGCGCGAAGCGCGAATCGGAATATTGTGGGAACACGCTCTTGAAGGTGTCCACCCCGGTTCCGGTCAGGGGATAGTCCTTCACCATCCCCAGCGCCGGGCCCCATATTTGCATGCGCGATTCGGTGAAAGCCTTCGCGGGATGCAGGACGGTGTAGGCCATGCGGCTTCGCATCTGGGGCCCTAACGCCAGCGTGGAGGCCGCTAGCACCGCCAGCAGGCCTGCCAGGACCGCCAGCACTTTGTAAAAACGGTGGGTGGCCCAGGCAGCGCCCAGGACCAGGGCCGCGAAAAAGCCCAGCATGGCCAGGCCCCCGGCAAAGGCGCCCCGGGTGGCGGTATCGGACAGGGCTTTGAAAAGGATCAGGCCTTCCATGCCCAGCATGAAACGTCCTGCCATGACGGTCTTGCCGCGAAGAGCCAGCCAGAGGGCCAAGGCAAAACCGACACCATAGCCCGCCATGGTCAGCAGGGCGCCAGTCTGCGCTTTGGCCATCAAGGCATCGAGATCCAGGCGATGTCCGGGAGGGAAGAAGAGGTAGAAGCCCAGCCAAGCCAGAGGGATGGACCCCAGCGCCCAGCCCTGGATCCTCAGGTCTTTGACCGTCCAGTTAGCCTGGATGCGCGCGCCCATCGCGGCCAGGGCCATCACCATCAAGGCGCCCAAGAAATTGGGATTGCCCATGGTGGAAAAATAGCGTCCCGGCGCGATCGAGCTCTCGGACCAGGCGACAAAATCCAGGCCCAGGGCTTGGAACACCGCGTAGGTGCCGACGGCCAAGGCGCCGAGTTCAAAGGCCAGCAATAGAACGCGGGCGCGCCGGGTGGAGCGCACCCACTGGGTGACCGCGAAAAAGAGCAGGGAATAATCGAGCTGGGTCAGGGAGCCCGCGAAATTCTCGTATTCGCCGCGCCAGGAAAGGGCGGGACTGACCGAGTGGAGGGTCTGGACGACCAGCCAAAGGCTCCAGGCAAGGATGGGCAGGTCAAGAGGCGTGCGGCGCAGCGTGAAGCGGCGGCTGAGCGCCAGCTGGGCGCTATAGCAGCCCAGGGCCACCACGCTGAGGATACGCAGAAGGACCACCTTGGGCAGCTCGAATTGGTCGCGGGTATCCAGCCAAAAGAACAGGGGAAGCAGGATAAGGATCAGGCCCAGCGTGAAAACGCCGGCGCGCTCCAGTTTTCGGGCGAATAGGGAAGCGGGGTCGACCAAGGGAGCGGAAGTTTGTGCCATGGCCTGCATGATACAGGAGGCAGGAGGCCTGTTCAAGGCGGGGTCGGCGTGATAAAGTCGCTGATGCTCGAACCCGGAAGTCCATTCCCCGATCTTGTCCTCCACAGCCTTGATAACCAAGCTGAGGAGAGCCTGCACGGCCTCAAAAAAAAGAAGCACAGCCTGCTTTTGCTCATCCAAGGCCAAGACGCCCGGGTGCTGGCGCTGCTGCAGGAGTTTGAAAAGCGGCGGGAACTATTCAATTGGTATGAAGCGCCCTTGATCGCGGTCTTCGCGTCTTCTCAGGATGTCCCTCAGCCCTGGTCTCTTAGTGCGGCCAAGGCCTGGGCTCTGGCGCCCGGCTCGGTGCTGGCGCCTGGCCTTGCCTGGGGCTGCGGATACCTGATCTCGCGCCATAAGACGCTTTTTTCGGTCTATCCCGACCTGGCCGCGATCGACTTAGACCAGGTCGAAAGGGACCTGATGGTCTGGGAAGCCCGTCACTGCTGAGAACTTTTCCCCTCTTTTTCTTTCCTCTTTTTTTCCAGCCAATCCAACGTCTCTGAAAATTCCTTTTCTTTACCCCTCGGCGCCGGAAAATAAAATTTTTTGTCTTTGATCGCGTCCGGCAAATGGCTGTGGGTCACCACCGCGTCCGGATCGTCATGGGCGTATTGGTATCCCTTGCCGTAATCCAACTGCTTCATCAGGCGCGTGGGCGCGTTGCGCAGGTGCATGGGCACGGCCAGAGGGCCGCTGGCCTCGACCTCGGCCCGGGTCTCGCCATAGGCCTTTTCCGTGGCGTTGCTCTTGGGAGCGCAGGCCAGGTAGAGCGCCGCCTGGATGATGGCCAGCTCGCCTTCCGGGCTTCCCAGAAAATCGTAGGCTTCCTTGGCGGCCAGGGCCGTTTGCAGGGCCATGGGGTCGGCGTTGCCGATGTCCTCGATGGCCATGCGCACCAGGCGCCGGCAAAGGTACAGGGGCTCTTCACCCGCCGCCAGCATGCGCGTGGCCCAGTAAGCCGCCGCATGCGGATCCGAGGAGCGCACCGACTTATGCAGGGCCGAGATGATGTCGTAGTGCTGGTCCCCGCTCTTGTCATAAAGCAGGACGCGCTTTTGGGCCAGGTCCAAAGCCGCCGCCGCGTTCAGGCGCCGCTTTCCGTCCGGACCGGGAGGGGCCAGCTTGACCCCCTGCTCTAGCAGGCCCAGGGCCCGGCGCGCGTCCCCTCCGGCAAGGCTCGCGATCACCTCAAGGGCTTCCTCGTCCAAGATCGCCTGGTAGGATCCCAGCCCGTCTTCCACATCGTTCAGGGCCCGCAGCAGCAGGGCTTTGATGTCCGCGGTCTCCAGGCTTTTCAGCTGCAGCACGCGGGCGCGCGAGAGCAAGGCGGCGTTCAGTTCAAACGAGGGATTTTCAGTGGTGGCGCCGATCAGGATCAGGGTCCCGTCTTCGACGTGGGGCAGGAAGGCGTCTTGCTGGGTCTTGTTGAAGCGGTGGACCTCGTCCACAAAAAGCAGGGTGCGCCGTCCGTTGAAGCGCAGCTGGTCCTTGGCTTCCTCGACGATGTCCTTGATCTCCTTGATCCCGGCGCTAACGGCCGAGACCGTGACAAAGCGGGCTCCGGTCTTTTTCGCGATCAGCCGCGCCAGGGTGGTCTTGCCCGTGCCGGGCGGTCCCCAAAGGATCAGCGAGTCGAGCTGGTCGCTTTCAAGGGCGGCCCGCAGGAATTTTCCGGGCCCCAGCAGGTGCTCCTGCCCGACCAGGTCCTCCAATTTTTGGGGCCGCATGCGTTCGGCCAGCGGGGCGGTCTTTTTGACCAGGTCCGGGTTCGAGAAGAGGTCCGGAGCTTCGGACATTATTCCATGGTCCGCAGGACCATACCCGTCAGCAGCTTGGGAAGAAAATAGGTGCTCTTCTGCGGCATCACATCCTTGGCGTCGGAGACCGCTTTCAACTGCTCCATGCGCGTGGGGTTCAGCAACAGCGCGGCCTGGGCCCGTCCTTCGCGGATCATCTGTTCGGACTTGGCGGCCGACTTTTCAAAGACCAGGTTCTCCTGGGCCGCGATGCTCTCCGGGGTCATGCCTAAGCATTTTTCAAGCACCAGCGCCTGCAACAAGGCCACATCCAGGCTTTTGTAGGCGTCGGAGCGTTTGTCCGGGACCGCCTTTTTGGGGCTGACCGAGGCTTTCAAAGACAGGCTGTAGGCGCCGCTGGGCAGCAATAAGCCCATCACGATCTTGCCTTTTTTGGCCTTGGCCATCGCCGTCTCCAGCGCCTTCAGGTCTTTTTGTTCACGGACCTCGAAGTCGCCTGCCAGGGCGCTGAGCAGTCCGGCCGCTTGAAAACCTTTTTTGTCCACGATCAGGCGGTGGGTCGGCAGGATGACCATGCCTTTGGACTGGAAGGGCGCGAAACAGGCCAGGGTGTAGGCCGCGCGCGCTTTGAGCTTGCCGCTGGCCTCTTTCGAATATTTCAGCATGGTCTCATAGCGGTGGTGTCCGTCGGCGATATAGACCGGCGCTTTGGCCAGTTGCTTCAACATGGGCGCGCAGGCGCGCGCTGAGGTGACTGGCCAGAGGCGGTGGCGTTCGCCGCTCTGGGACTTTAAGTCCAGCAGGGGCTTGGCCTTCATCTGGGCCGCCATCCATTTCGAGGCGGCGTCCTTTTTGTCGTCGTAGAGGAAGAAGATCGGGGAGAAATTGGTCTTGGTGGCGCTCGTCAGGTCGTAGCGGTCGCTCTTAGGCTTGGAAAGGGTCTTTTCGTGCGGTTTGACCCCGCCCTTTTTATAGTCTTCCAGCTTCAGCAGGGCGTAGACCCCGGCGAAGCGCAGTTTTTTGCCGTCGGGGGTCTGGTGGTCCTGGGCCAGCACGTAGAGCCCCGGGGTTTCATCTTCCTTCAGCAGCCCCTGTTCGCGCCAGAGCCGCAAAAGCGTGGCAGCTCGGCTGTACTTGTTGGTGGTCTCGTTGTCCCCGGCCAGGGCCTTACCAAAATCCAGGCGAACGACGTTGTTGGGATGCAGGCCGTAATACATCTCCTGTTCCTTGGGCGAGATGATGTCGTAGGGAGGGGCGCAGACGGCTCCCATGTCCTTGATCTTGGATAGGTTGTAACGCAGGGCTTTGAACGGGGCGATGGTGGCCACAGGGATCCTGGAAAAAAAGGGGGTTGGTCAGCGAAGGGTGAGCAGTTGGTCGTGCATGGTCCGCAGGCCCTGGGCGACGTCCAGGGGCTTATAGCCGATGGCGGTCCCCAGTTTTTCTATGTTGAGCGAGCATTCTTTGGGACGCGGGTCGTCGAAAACGAAATCGTCCATGCTGGTGGCAAGCACTGACTCGGTGGGAAAGCCGAATTCCAGGGCCAGGCGCTTGCCAAAATCGCTGCGGTTCATCCGCTCGGGTCCCGCGGCGTGATAGACACCGCGCAG
>JAZKAF010000076.1:0-6330 GCA_040389285.1 candidate division FCPU426 bacterium | reverse complement strand
GAGGAAAGCCTCACAGAGATCTCCCACCCAGACGGGACAGCGGTATTGGTCGCTGAAGGCACCCACGGGCTTGCGCACCATGAAGTTGCGTAGCCAGTTCTCCGCGAAGCTGCGTCCGCTGGCGCGGCCCCATCCGTACATCAGCACCGCGCGCATGGCCAGGGCCCTGCTGCCGGAAATGCCCAGGATCGCGGTCTCCGCGTCCAATTTCGAACGGCCGTAGGCGCCCAGAGGATTGGCGGGATCCTCCTCGCGCGCGAACTTGATGGATCCGTCAAAGACCAGGTCCGAACTGCTGAAGATCAGCTTGGCCCCGGACCGAGCGCAGGCCTCGGCCAGCATCTTGCTGCCCTGCACGTTGATCTGGCGGCAGGCGGCGTTGTCCAGGGCGCAGACATCCGGCTGGCTGATGGCGGCTAGATGGAAGACATGGTCGGGCCGGATCTGTTCGAAGAGCAGGTTGATCGCGGCGGGCAGGCAGATGTCCAGCTTCTCAGCGCGGACGCCGGCCAGGGTGAAGGGTTTGCTAAGGTAAGTCCCCCAGACTTCATGCCCCTGCTCTACGGCCTTCAGGGCCAGGTTGCTGCCCAGAAAACCGGAGGCCCCTGTGACTAGCACGCGGGCCATGCTCAGGCCTCGTAACGTTTGGAAGAACGCATGCGGCCCTCGATCTCGCGGCGCTTCGCCTCGTAGCCCTTTTTGCCCATCAAGGCGTAGGTGGCGTTCTTGCCGGCTTCCACCCCGGGCTGGTCAAAGGCGTCGATGCCCGCCAGTTCGCCCGCGTAGGCCGTGGCCGCCTCCAGCAAATAGATCAACTGGCCCAGGGTGTAGGCGTTCACCGCAGGCACCTTCAGGACCATGTTCGAACGCCCGTTCTCGGTCAGCGCGGCCTGGGTGGCGGCCTGCTCGGCGTTCAGCAGCTTGCCAAAGCTCTGGCCGCCCAGATAGCCGATGCCATCCTTTTCCTTGAACAGCTTCGGGATCGTGATGTCGCGGTCAAAGGCTTCCACGCGCAAAAAGCAGACCACCTTGTCAAAGGGGCCTTCCATGTAGAGCTGCACCTGGCTGTGCTGGTCCGTGGCGCCCAGAGCCTTCACCGGCGTGGGCCCGGTGTGCACCACCCTGCCCTTGCGGTTCAGCTTTTTGCCCAGGCTCTCAGCCCAGAGCTGGCGGAACCAGTCGGCCAGTAGATAGAGGCGGCTGGAGTAGGGCATCATGACGTGGACGTTCTTGCCCTGCTCATAGGTGGACAGATGCATCAAGGCCGCGAAGAGCATGGCCGGGTTGGATTCCATGTCGGATTTCAGGCAGCGTTTGTCCATGGCCGCCGCGCCCGCCAGCAGGCCCTGGATATCGATGCCGCTGAAGGCCGCCGACAGCAAGCCCACCGCGGTCAGCACGGAAAAGCGGCCGCCCACTCCGTCCGGCACCTCAAAGGTCATCAGCCCCAGCTCGCGCGCGATCTCGCGCAGGTTCCCCTTTTCCTTGTCCGTGGTCACGATCAGGTGCCGGGACAGGTTCTTTTTGCCCACCGCCTTTTGCAGGCGGTCCACCAGCAGCATGAACTGGGCCATGGTCTCGGCCGTGTTGCCGGACTTGGTGATCACGTTGACGCAAGTCTTCTTCAGGTCGATCACGTCCAGCAGCGCCGACAAGCGGTCGGGATCGACGTTGTCCGGCACGTAGATCCTGGGGAAGCCGCCGCGCTTCTTGGGCGCCAACTCGTTGTGGTGGTAGTGGTTCAGGGCCGAATGCAGGCAGAGGTTGCCCAGGGCGGACCCGCCGATCCCCAGCACCAAAAAGGAGTCGAAGCGCCCTTGGGCCGCCTTGGCCAGCGGCAAGATCTCATCCAGGGTCTTCTGGCGGTAGGGAAGGTCGTAGAAGGGCAGTTTGCCCGAAGTGCGGGCCAGCTTCAGAGCGCGGTCCGCAACGGTCAGCCGTGGTTTCAGGGCCTTGAGCTGCTTGGCGCTGAGACCGTGCTTGTCGCCCAGTTGGGAGCTCATCATGCCGGCATAGTCCAGGCTCACGGCCATCGAAGCGCGCCATTTCGCATCTTTCCATTCGGACATCAGGGATTTCCTTTTTGGCTCAGGGTGGCTTCAAGGGAGGGTGGAGCCTGCTTGCCGCCGCCCCATTGGACGCTGATCAAACCGACGCCCAGGCTGAGGCCCACGGCGGTGGCGCCCGCGCCGATCAGCGAGGCATCCGTCAATTCGGGCGGGAATTGGCCCTGGGACACGGAAAGCACCGCGGCCGCTCCGATCAGGCTCCAAAGGGCCGTGAAGGGCAGGGACACGATGCTCACCACGAAAAAGTCTTCGACCGGTCGGTTGGGCTGGGGCTTGTAAGGGGACAGAGGAACGACTTCGGCCGTTGCGGTCGGCGACAAGGGCGCGGCCATTTCGGCGCCCGAGGCCTGAGGCAGGCAGAGCAGGGCGAGCAGGACCAGCGGTCTCATGGCGTTAGTAGATGACTTTATTGAGGGGGTATTCCACCAGCCCCTGGGCCCCGGCCCGTTTCAGGCGCGGCACCAATTCGCGGGCCTGTTTTTCCTCGATCACGGTGTCCACGTCCACCCAGTCGCCCGTGGCCAAGGGCGCGATAGTGGGATTTTTCATGGCCGGCAGGATGGCCAGCACGTTCTTGAGGTTCTTTTTCTCCACGTTCATCTTCAAGCCCACCATGCGCCGCGCCAGCAGGGCGCCCTGCAGCATCATGACCAGGTTCTCGATCTTCTCGCGCTTCCATTTGTCTTTCCACGAGGCCTTGTTCACCACAAAACGCGTGTTGGATTCCAGCACCGTGTCGATGATGCGCAGCTTGTTGGCCCGCAGCGACGATCCGGTCTCGGTGATCTCGACAATGGCGTCGGCCAGCTCGGGCGGTTTCGCCTCGGTGGCTCCCCAGGAGAACTCCACCTCGGCCTTCACTTTATTTTTGGCCAGGTAGCGCTTGGTGGTGGCCACCAGCTCCGTGGCGATCTTTTTGCCTTGCAGGTCCTTCACGGTCTTGACCGGGCTGGATTCCGGGACGCAGAGCACCCAACGCGCCATCTGGTCAGTGGCCTTGGAATAGATCAGCTCGGCGTATTCGATCACGTCGGATTGGTTCTCGACCACCCAGTCGTGCCCGCAGAGCCCGCAATCCAGCACGCCGTCCTCGACATAGCGCGACATCTCCTGGGAGCGGATCAGCATGCATTTCAGCTCGGGGTCATCGACGCCGGGATAGTAGCTGCGCTACGAGGTGGTGATGACAAAGCCGGCCTTTTTGAAAAGCTCGACCGTGGCCTCTTCCAACGAACCCTTGGGAATGCCTAACTTTAATTGCGAGGGCACAAAGGCACCAACAGCGTGAGAAAAATCGGAAAAGTGATTATAGGGCCGTGTTTTTAGCGTGTCAATTGGGGGGTCAAACTCCTACGAGCGGCTCCACTCCTGGCCTTTGGCCGTGTCTTTCACAAGGATCCCCAGTTTGGCCAGCTGCTCGCGCAGCCGGTCGGACTGGGCGAAGTCCTTAGCCGCGCGGGCGGCGGCGCGTTCGTCCAAAAGCAATTGGGCTTGTGGGCTGAGCGGCGCCACGGCGGTGGCGGGAAGCAAGAGATCCAGCCCCAGAAGGGAATCCATCTCAGCCGCGATGGCGGCTTTCAGCCCGGGACGCAGGGTCTGGTCCTTGCCCAGCTCCCAGGTCTTGGCCAAGGCGCGGGGACCGTTGAGGTCGCTGGCGATCTCTTTCCAGAACTCGGTCCAATAAGGATGGTTCCTGGCCTCTTCGCTGTCCTTAGGGCTAAAAGGTCCCAGGTCCTTGAACAGATCCAACAGGTTCTTGCGCCCGGTCTTGGCGCTTTCCAGCGATTCAAAGGTGAAGGCCAGCTGCTGGCGGTAGTGGGCCTGCAGGCACAGAAAGCGGTAGTCCAAGGCCTCAAAGCCCCGGTCGATGACCCGTTGCAGTGTCAGGAACTCGCCCGAGCTCTTGCTCATCTTGGCTTTGTCCATCACCAGGAATTCGCCGTGCAGCCAGTAATTGACCCAGGGGACCTTTTCAGTCACGGCTTCGGTCTGCGCGATCTCGTTGCTGTGGTGCACGGGGATGTGGTCGATGCCCCCGCAATGCAGGTCGAACTGCTCGCCCAGGTATTTCACGGACATGGCGGAGCATTCGATGTGCCAGCCGGGAAAGCCTTTGCCCCAGGGCGAGTCCCACTCCATCAACCGCTTGGAACCTGCCGGGGAGAACTTCCAAAGGGCGAAATCCGAATTGTTGCGCTTGCCGTCGGCGCAGGCCACCCGCGCTCCGGCCTCCTGGCCGCGCAGGTCTTTTCGCGCGAAGTCGCCATAGCGCGGGAACTTGGAGGTGTCGTAGTAGATGCCATCGTCGGCCTGGTAGCCAAAGCCTTTGTCGATCAGGGTCTGGACCATGGCGATCTGTTCAGGGACGTGCTCAGTGGCGCGCGGCCAGGCCGTTGCCGGGATGACGTTCAGGCGCTTTAAGTCGGCTTGAAAGGCGTCGGTGTAGAACTGGGCCAGCTCCCAGACGCTGCGGCCTTCGCGTTTGGCGCCCTGCTCCATTTTGTCGTCGCCCGTGTCGTCGGAGTCCGAGGTCAGATGGCCGACATCGGTGATGTTGCAGATGTGGGTCACGTCGTAGCCAGCCTTGATCAGGGCGCGGCGCAGCAGGTCTTCGAACAGGTAGGTGCGCAGGTTGCCGATGTGCGCGTAAGCGTAGACGGTGGGGCCGCAGGTGTAGAGCCCGGCTTTCCCGGGGATCCGGGGCTCGAAAGCCTCGACCTTGCGGCTCAGCGTGTTGAAAAATCGCAATGGCACCGTCACGTCAATCCTCCTCGTCCCAGTCGTTCCATATCCGCTGTTGCAGCACCGCCGGCTCCGCGATCCAGGCCACGCCTTTCACCGGAAAGACCCCCAGCGCCAGGCCGCGGCGGCCTAAGTCAGGCAGTCCGCTTTCCACAAAATCCTCCAGCTCCAGCAGCCGGGGCTGTTCCGAGGCGTCGGCCGCTTCCAGCGCCGCGAATTCCTGGCGCGGAAATAGGGGCAGGGCCTCGCGTCCGTCTTCAAGCCGCATCAGCAGGGGCTGGCCGCCTTGTTCCAGGGTCCAGAGCACCTCGTGATCCAGAGCCTGCTCTAAAAAATATTCAAGGCGTTGTTCCGGCGTCAAAGTCAGGGCGTGGCGAAGCTGGGCGTCGCTAAGGGGCGGGATCAAGTCCCGTGATCTGTCGTCGCTATCCATGGCTGGCCTGCTCCCAAAATATTGAAAAACAGTATCTCTGACCGTTTTTGGCCCGTCAACAAGCGCCGCCCGGCGCGAAAATGCTATACTCGCTCATGCTCAAGTCCATGCCCATTGCCATGACCCTCGCGGGTTCCGACCCCAGCGCCGGAGCGGGGATCCAAGGAGACCTGAAGACCTTCGCGGCCCAGGGGGTCTACGGCGTCAGCGTGGTCACGTCGCTGACCGCGCAAAACACCTTCGGCGTATCCGACGCGGCCGGAGTCCCTGTCGCTTTGGTACGCGCCCAATTCAGGACCCTGCGGGAAGACCTACCGCCCCAGGCGGCCAAGACCGGCATGCTCTTCAGCGCCGAGATAGTCGTGGCCGTGGCCAGTCTGTTAGAAGGATCCGCCATCCCCTTGGTGGTCGATCCGGTGCTCGTTTCCAGTTCCGGTTTCGCGCTGATGGAAGAGGCGGGCCTCAAGGCGTATCGCGAAGCGCTGATCCCTTTGGCCACCGTGCTGATGCCGAATCTGGATGAAGCCGCGATGCTCTTAGGCGTTGAGCCCATCACCACGGTGGATGGCATGCGCGAGGCGGCAAGGTCCTTGTCCAAGCTGGGCTGCGGGTCGGTGTACATGAAAGGCGGGCATCTCAGCGGGAGCGAATGCCAGGATCTGTTTTTTGTGGACGGGGAATTTGTCGTCTTGTCCGGGCCCAGAGTGACGACCCGCAACACCCACGGCACGGGCTGCGCCTTGTCTGCGGCGATGGCCGCCAACTTGGCGCTGGGCATGGGTTGGATCGACGCGGCCCGCGACGCCAAGGCCTTTGTCCAGGGAGCCCTTGAAAGTTCACGCAGCGCCAGATTAGGCGCCGGTCGTGGCCCCCTGGACCATTTTTGGCGGATGAAGCGCTAGGTCAAGGGATCTTAAGCCGCTCCGGCCAGGGCCCGCTTGCCCAGACGATGATCGATCATGAATAGCGAGCCTTTCGAGGCTCCCACCATGCGCACCTGGTGCAGGATCGTGTTGGCGACGGATTCTTCTTCCACCTGCTCAGTCACGAAGAACTGCAGAAAAGCGGCGGCAGCATGGTCGTGCT
>JAZKAF010000075.1:0-7259 GCA_040389285.1 candidate division FCPU426 bacterium | reverse complement strand
GACAAGGTGCGCGGCGTGCTGAAGATCGCCCAGCAGCCCATCTCGCTCGAGACCCCCATCGGCGAAGAGAAGGATTCGCACCTCGGCGATTTCATCGAGGACAAGGACGCCGTCTCGCCCGCGAACGCGGCCTCCTACATCCTGCTGCAAGAGCAGATCTCCAAGGTCCTGCACACGCTGAAGGAACGCGAGGCCAAGGTGCTCCGGCTGCGCTTCGGCCTGGAGAACGGATACCCGCACACTTTGGAAGAAGTCGGCAATATCGAAGGCGTGACCCGCGAGCGCGTGCGCCAGATCGAGGCCAAGGCCCTGCGCAAGCTGCGCCACCCAACCCGCGCCCGCAAACTGAAAGGATTTTTAGACTAATGGGACTCTTCGGCGAAAAAACAAAGACTTTTGAAGCCCTGCCCGCGGATGCGACGCCCAAGGTGTCGATCCAGTTGGAGAATGGCGGCCTCATCGAGATGGAGCTCTATCCCGACACGGCGCCCCAGCATGTGGCCAGTTTTCTGGACCTGATCGGCAAGGGCTTTTACGACGGCCTGGTCTTCCATCGAGTGGTGCCCGGCTTCGTGGTGCAGGGCGGCTGCCCCAAAGGCACCGGCACCGGCGGTCCTGGCTACCAGATCAAAGCTGAGTTCAACGAACGCCCGCATCTTAGCGGCACGCTGGCCATGGCGCGTTCTTCGGACCCGGATTCGGCCGGCAGCCAGTTCTATATCTGCCTGGCTCCCCAGCCTGGGCTGGACGGCGAATACACCGTCTTCGGCCAGGTCACTAAGGGTTTTGAACTGGTCCAAGAGATCCGCCAGGGCGACAAAATGGTGAAAATAGCTGTTAATTAAGCTTAATTCGCCGCCTTGGAACGGAACTTGGGGAAGTTTGAAGCGTCTTTTAATTAGATGAGATCCCTTTTTTGAGGTCTGCCATGTCCTCCAAACTTTGGCTAAGTCTTGCCCTGGCCCTCGGCCTTTCCGGCCGCTTGCTGGCCGGAGCGGTGATGCTTGAAGACGGCACCATGCTGAGCGGCGAATTAAAGAAACAGGACAACGGCGATGTCATCGTGGTGACGGGCGCCGGAGAGCTGCGGGTCGCCAAGGATAAGATCAAGTCCGTGGTGGAAGACTCCACGACTTCAAGCGGCGTGGTGGAGAACAGCTATGTCGGCCAGGTGCAGGCCAGGCGCCAAAAATACGGCAATGAAGACGGGCTCCCTCGCACCAGCTTGCTGCTCAGCCGGCAGGTCAGTTTCAGCTTAGGCATGCTGAATTACAGCGGGGACGGGCTCAATCTGGGGCGCTACGCTAGCACTAGCGATTTCAACGGCCTGCACTACGGCCTGGCGCTCGCCAATAATTTCAACGACATCGTAGGCTGGGAACTTTGGACCGGCTATAGCCAGGGCGAGAAGGGTTTCACCTTCACCCCTACCGGCGACGCGGCCCGGGCCACCATCCAGCGCGTCGACATTGGCTTCACCCCCCGCCTGCAAAAGGCCATCCCCCTGGGCGCGGTCGAGCAGAACATGCATATCATCCCCCACATCGGCATGGGACCCATGTTCACTTATCTGACCGGTTCCAGTTACCTGATCCGGGGCAACAACATAGATAGCGAGAGCATTTCCAGCTCGGCCATAGGGTTCGGCCTGGTCGCCGGGGCCGACCTGCAGCTGGGGCCGGCCCTGATCGGGGTCAAATTCCGCTATTTGCTTTCCTATGACGTCACTGGATCCTTGCCCAACAGCAGCAATCTAAGCGCCACCTTGCCGCAGTTCAGCCTGGGCTGGGCTTTCTAACGTCATTTCCGCCAAAACTCTGATAAAATAAAGGCCGTTCCCATCCGGGGACGGCCTTTTTTACGCCTTTGTTCGCGAGACCTGATGCCTGTACCCAAGCCAAAACAACCCATGCTCAGCATCGTGGTCCCCGTTTATAACGAGGAAGCCAACATCGCGCCCTTTTTGCAGCGCGTCAGCGCGGTGCTCAAGTCCCTGGCCTGTCCCTACGAGATCCTTTTTTGCCTTGATCCCTCGAGCGACGGCACCGAAGAAGCCATCCGCCGACGCATGGAGGCCGATCCCGGGATACGGCTTTTGATCTTCTCCCGCCGCTTTGGCCAGCCCGCCGCCACCATCGCTGGCATCCGCGCCGCGACCGGCGACTGCGTCATTGTCATCGACGTGGACCTTCAGGACCCGCCAGAGCTGATCCCCCAAATGGTGGAGGCCTGGAAAAAAGGCTACGACGTGGTCACGGCTCGCCGCCGTTCGCGCAAGGGCGAGACCTTGGTGAAGGAATTCGTCTCCCATCTCGGCTACCGCCTGATCAACGCCGTTTCCGAGATACCCATCCCGCCCGACACCGGGGACTTCAGGCTGATGAGCCGACGGGTGGTTGAATCGTTGCGCGGCCTTAAGGAGACCCACGGATTTTTGCGCGGTCTGGTGGCCTTTGTGGGCTTTCGCCAGCTGGCCATTGAATACGACCGCGACGAACGACGGCACGGCAAGGGCAACTACAACCGCTGGCTGGGTTCGCTGAAGATCGGCATGAACGGGGTCATCAGCTTTTCCAGCCGGCCTTTGCAGTTCGTGTCTCTGGCCGGCTTTGCCATGGCTGGTTTCGGCTTTTTGCTGGGCGCCTGGTACGTCGCCCAAAAATTCCTGCAGATGCCCCTTTCGCCCGGCCTTTCCACCACCGTGGTGGTGGTCACCTTTTTCTCCGGCGTGCAGTTGGTTTGCCTGGGACTGATGGGCGAATACGTCGGCAGGATCTATGACGAGGTGAAGCAGCGTCCGCTTTATATCGTCCAGGAAGAAGTCCATGCTCTTAAGTCCAAAAAACCGGGCCGCAAGAAAAAAGGCTGATCCGGGTTTTCCCTGGCCTCCTTTGCGCGCGGGAGCCAAGGTTCCGGTCTGGGATGGCTCGGCCTTTCGCATAGGGAAGCGTCAGCTCAGCGTCCTGGAATATGGAGCTGCGGAGACGGCGACCCCCTCCTGGGATGAAGGGCTCACCGTATTCCACGAGGAGCAGGCGGGCGTTGCCCATCCCATTGATCGGGCTTCCAGAAACCTAGCTATTGCTGGCCTGAAAGGCCGTCTCCGCGGCTCTAACCCCGTGATCCTGGAAATAGGCAGTTCTTCAGGCTTTTTGCTGCCTATGCTCACTGCCGCGTTTCCGGACGCCTTGCTGATCGGCTCGGACGCCTATGGCGCTTCGTTAAAGGTCATGGCTGAAAAGAGCAAGGGCCTGCCGTTGCTGCGCTTTGACCTAACGCGCTGTCCTTTACCCGACAGCTGTGTCGACGCCGTGGTCATGCTCAACGTGCTGGAACACATTGAAGACGATACGCTGGCGCTTTCGCAGCTTCTGCGCATTTTGAAGCCAGGCGGCGTGGCCGTGATCGAGGTCCCAGCCGGAGCTGGGCTTTACGATATCTACGACGAGTTATTAAGGCATCATCGCCGCTACAACGGCAGGGAACTGGCAGTAAAGCTGAAGGGCCTGGGATTCCAGGTGCTGAGAAGTTCCCATCTCGGATTTTTTTTGTATCCGGCTTTCGCCGCGGTGAAGCTGCGCAACCGCCGTCTCAAGTCCAGCGCTGCGGTGACCAAGCGCGACAAAGTGGCCCAAGACATCGCGGGAACCAGGAGCAATTTTTTGATGGATCAAGCCCTCAAATTTGAACTCGCGCTCGGCCGCTGGGTCTCCTATCCCTTTGGCATCCGTTCAGTTTTGGTGGTGGCTAAGCCATGGACCTGAGAGCTCCCGGCCAAAAGGTCTTTGTCACGGGCGCCGCCGGATTTATCGGCAGCAACCTGGTGGACCGCTTGCTCTCGCTGGGTATCTCGGTGGTCGGCTACGACGATCTTTCCACGGGCCAGGAGGACTTTCTTCAGGCCGCCTTAAAAAATCCTGGCTTTAGCTTAGTGCGTGGCGACATCTTGGATCTGGTCATGCTTAAGAAATCCATGGCCGGCTGCCAGCTGGTCATCCACTTGGCCGCCAACGCGGACATCCGCCGCGGACTGGAAGATCCTCACAGGGATCTGGAGCAGAACACGCTGGGGACCTTCAACGTGCTGGAAGCGGCCCGCGCAACCCAAGTGCCGAATTTCGCTTTTTCGTCGACCGGCAGCGTCTACGGCGAGCCCGAGGTCTTTCCCACACCTGAGAACGCGCCTTTTCCCGTCCAAACCTCCCTTTACGCCGCTTCCAAGCTGGCTGGCGAAGGCCTGATCCAGGCCTATGCCACGGGCTATGGCATCAAAGCGTTTGTGTTCCGCTTCGTTTCCATTTTGGGCGAGCGCTACACCCACGGCCATGTTTTCGACTTCTACAAAAAGCTGCGCAGCGACCCCACGCGTTTGGAAGTGCTGGGGGACGGCAAGCAGCGGAAGTCCTACCTTTATGTCCAAGACTGCTTGGACGCCATGTTGCTGGCCTTTGAAAAGGCTGAAAATAACGTCAATATCTTCAATTTGGGCAGCGACGAGACCTGCGAAGTGGCGGATTCCATTGCCTGGATCTGCGGCCATCTGGGCCTTAAACCGCAGCTCGCCTACAGCGGCGGCAAGCGCGGCTGGATCGGGGACAGTCCCATGATCCATTTGGACTGCTCGCGCATCCGCGCCCTGGGCTGGGCGCCGAAGCTGACGATCCGCCAGGCTGTGCTGCGGACCGTGGATTTTCTTAAAGAGCGGCCCGGCTTGTTGGATAAGCGATGAAGGTCTGCGTTCACGGGCTCTGGCATCTGGGTTCGGTCACGGCCGCTTGCATGGCCAAAGCCGGCCACCAAGTGACGGCCTTGGAGCCGGATGCCGTAAACCGTGTGCGTCTTGGCCAAGGCCAAGCACCTTTGCACGAACCTGGACTCGACGCACTGTTGCAGCAGGGGCTGGACTCTGGCGCGCTGTGTTTGGAAGCTGATCCTGCCAAGGCGCTGCGAGGTAGCCAAGTCCTGTGGATCTGCTTTGACACGCCCCTCGACGCCGAGGACCGTGCCGACACCGGTTTTGTGCTTGGAAAAGTCCGCGCCTGCCTTCCGTTGCTCGATCCCCAGACCTTGATCCTGCTCTCTTCGCAGTTACCCGTGGGAAGCGCTGCTGTGTTGCAGGCCGAGGTCACGCGGTCGCGGCCCGAAGCCGGGATCCGCGTGGCCTGTTGTCCTGAAAATCTTCGTTTAGGCCAGGCGCTCGCGGCCTTTCAAAATCCGGAACGCGTGGTGCTGGGGGTCTCGGACGAAGCCTCGCGGGCGGTCTTGGAAGAGCTGTTCAGGCCTTTGAGCGTGAAGTTGGAATGGATGTCAGTGGCTTCAGCCGAGATGGTCAAGCACGCCATCAATTCTTTTTTGGCGCTCTCCATCGTCTTTATCAATGAGATCGCTCAGCTTTGCGAAAAAACTGGAGCCGACGCTGTGGAAGTGGAGCGCGGACTGAAGAGCGACGGACGCATCGGCGCCAAAGCCCGTCTTTCGCCCGGACCGGCGTTTTCCGGGGGCACGCTCGCCCGCGATCTGGAATTTTTAGGTGCGAGCGCGACCAAGGCGGGTTTGGATCCGGCTTTTTTTGACGGCGTGCTCTTAAGCAATAATTTGCATCGCGACTGGCCCTTAAAAAAACTTGAAGCGGCTTTAGGAGATTTAAGCGGCCGGAAGATCGGAGTGCTAGGCCTGGCTTATAAAAGCGGGACGGACACGCTGCGCAGCTCCCAGCCTTTGGCTTGGTGCCGAACCTTGTTGAGCCAAGGGGCCGAGGTCAGCGCCTTTGATCCGCTGATCAAAGCCGTGCCAGAGGATCTTTCTAAGCTTCGTTTGAGCGCGGGACTTTCCGAGTTGCTGGGTTCTTGCGAAGCCCTGCTGATCGCCCAGCCCTGGCCCGGGCTTAAAGAGGCAATGCTTGCCCTTCAAAATTCGGGACCTTGCGTGGTGGTGGATCCCTCAGGCCTGCTGGCTGACACGAAAATGCCCCTTAATACTCGCTATTTCCGGGTGGGAAAGGCATGAGCTTGGCCGGCAAAAAAGTCGTGATCAGCGGCGCCAGCCAGGGATTTGGACTGGCCCTAGCCAAGGGTTTCGCGGCCCAAGGCGCGGATCTGCTGCTGGGAGCCCGGGACTTAAGTCTTCTCGAAACTGAGGCCGGGCGCTTACGCGCGTCCGCGGCACCGGGACAGCAGATATTAGCCAAGCGATTGGATGTGGCGGATGAGACCAGCGCGCGTAGCTTTTTGGAAGCCGCGGCAAGCTGGGGCAAGATCGATCTACTGATCAACAACGCCGGAGTCTATGGCCCCAAGGGATCCTTGGAAAGCACGGATTGGAAGGCCTGGGTGGAGGCTGTGCAGATCAATTTGATGGGCACGGTGCTCATGTGCAAGTTGGCCCTGCCTGCTTTGAAAAAAAGCGCGGCCCCTAGCATCATCAACCTATCTGGCGGCGGCGCCACAGCCCCGCTTCCACGCCTTTCGGCTTACGCGGCTTCCAAGGCGGCGGTGGTGCGCTTCACCGAGACCTTGGCCGAGGAATGGCGCGAAGAGGGGATCTGTGTCAACGCGGTCGCGCCCGGCGCCTTGAATACGCGCCTGCTGGAGGAGGTCCTGGAAGCTGGCCCGGAAAAAGTCGGCCAAGAATTCTACGCCAAATCTCTGGAGCAAAAAGCTAAGGGCGGGGCCTCGATGCAGGAAGGCGTTTCACTGTGTCTTTTTCTAGCAGGCCCCCAAGCGCGCGGCATCAGCGGCAAACTGATCAGCGCGCTTTGGGATCCTTGGCAGGACTTTGCCAAGCTGGCACCCCAATTTGAGAAAAACGACATTTACACGCTGCGCAGGATCGTGCCCAAAGACAGGGGGATGGAATTTTGAAAGTGGCGATCATCGGTTGCGGATTGATGGGCAGAAAACGCGCCTTGAGCCTGGAAGGATCCGGGCCGACCGTGGTCTGCGACGCGGATCCGGCGCGGGCCGATGCCCTGGCCCTGGAATTTCCAGGCTGCCGGGTTGTGGCGGACTGGCGCGAAGCCGTGGCCCTGCCCGAGATCGCGATCGTCATGGTCTGCACCCCGCACGACCAGCTGGCCCCCATTGGCCTGGCCGCCTTGACTGCTGGCAAGCATGTCCTGATCGAAAAACCTGGCGCGCGCAACCGCGCCGAACTATTGCCCCTGGCCGAGCTGGCTAAGAAGAAGGGTTTGGTGGCCAAGGTGGGATTCAACCACCGCTTTCATCCGGCCTTTCGCCAGGCGCGTGCGATCCTGGCTTCTG
>JAZKAF010000074.1:0-5573 GCA_040389285.1 candidate division FCPU426 bacterium | reverse complement strand
AATAATCGGTGCTGTTGCCGTTGTTCAAGCCGCTGACGAAAAGCTGGTCGGTGTAGGTGCCCGTGTTCTTGTTCGACAGCGTCACGCTGGTGCTCTGAAGCTGGAACGACATGGCCGGCCAGGTGGCGAAAGACGCGGGAGAAAAAGTGATGAAGCTGCCCGTGCTGACGTTGCCCGCGGTGCCGGATACGGTCATGACCACGGTGCCGCCCAGGATCGGCGGATTCGGGCTGATGGTCAGTGACGAGATGGCGGTGGAACCCGTTTCCGTGCCGTCCACAATGCTGGTGTAGCTGAAGGGTGTGGTGTT
This sequence comes from candidate division FCPU426 bacterium, assembly GCA_040389285.1. GTDB lineage: Bacteria > Oederibacteriota > JAJYGY01 > JAJYGY01 > DAIDJD01 > JAZKAF01. The sequence continues at coordinate 5,263 of JAZKAF010000074.1, read as the reverse complement.
CAACAGGGTCGAGCCCGCGCCGCTGGTGACGGACGAAGCATAGGCGTTGAGATCGTGGGTGACGGGGGTCAAAAGAATAGCGTCAGCGCAAAGATAAAAGAAGGCGGTCTTGGTGACATGCGAAGGGATCGCTCCGATATGGCTCAGGTTCGGGTCGTTGACGGAAACATGCAGGTTGGCGTTGCTGAAATTGCCCAAAGTGACCCACACATCAGCCTGGTCGCTGAGCGTGTTGTTGTAGATGTTGTAGCTGGTGTAGGCGCACATCGAGGCCGGCGCGCTGGTCTCGACGTAAAAGGTCCCGATGCTGGTCCTGGTCACGGTCAGCGGGCTCACCGCGCGCAGCGACATGGGCGCGAGCAGGGCCAGGAGCGCGAAGATCTTCATTCCAAATCGATTCAAAAAGCCTTCTTTCATGCATGAAAACAGGGTTTTTTCTGCGGTCGAAAAATAATACCACAATCCGTTTTATTGACGATAGCTATTTTGGGCGCGGGGCCACAAAAGCAGGGCCAAAACCAAGCCCATCCCCAGCATGGCGGCGAAGATGACGACGATCGCGGAAAGGGGACCTAAGCGTTCAAAACCCTGCCCGATCAGCCAGGGGATCAGGATGGCGCCCAGGCTGCTGCCGATAAAAAGACGGCTGGTCAGGCCGCCGCTCAGGCGGCCGGTGGGGGATAGGCGCTGGCCCGCGAAAGCCAGCAGGGTCGGGAAAACCGAGGCCATAAATAGGCCGGTTCCCGCGGTTCCCAGCCAAAGGGCTGTTTCGGATCGTGGCATTAGGAAGATCAAGCCCAAGGCGGCCACCGCGCCGATGGCGTCGACCATCAGGACCCGGTTGACCGAGACGCGCAAGGCCACCGCGATGCCGGCCAAACGTCCCAGGGTCAGGCATCCCCAAAAAACCGAGGTCAGGTAGGCGGCCTGGGTCTCGCTGGCCATTTTTGAGGCCAGGGCATAACTGTAGATCCAATTTCCAAAGGCCGCTTCCGAGCCGCCATAGGCGAAGAACAGCAGCAAGATCATGACCATCAGCTTCCAGGGAGCCTTGTATGCGGCGGCTTGCCTGTCCGCATGGCTGGGGTGCGTCGGGCTGGGAAGGCGCAGGAAGACGATGAGCAAGGGCAGCATGGCCAGCGCCGAGATCCAGTAGGCCCAGTGGATCTCCCCGCTCGCCTTCCAGACGCCCGCCACCAGCATGGGGGTCAAGAAAGCTCCCGCCCCAAAGGCGAAATGCAGGCCGTTCATGTAAGGCCCCACCTTGGAGCCGTAGACCCAGGTCAGCAAGGAGTTGGTGCTGACGTCCAGGGTGCCGTCGGCCAGGCCCATGACAAAAACCGCCAGGGCCAGCAAGAGCAGGGTGGACGCCAAGGGGATGCAGGCCAGCGACAGCAAGGCGAGCAGCATGGCCCAGGCCATCAAGGGATGTCCCGGAAAGCGGTCGAGGATCCTGCCCGAGACCAGCGCGCCGCAAAGGTATCCGGCGGCACGAAGGGAAAAGATCATGCTGATCTGGCTGGCCGTGGTGTGAGTGTGCAGCGCCAGCGTGGGCAAGGCCGGCCCCTGGATGGCCACCATGACGCCCACCGCCACCAAGGCCGCGTAGTAGGTGATGAGGTAGCGGCGCGGGTCGCGGTGGCCTGAGGCCTGGGACTGGATCGGCATGGGTCTCCAAAAAAAGAACGCCCCGCCGTCTGGCGGGGCGCCGTGGAAAGCGTCGGCTTTTGTCCTGTTATTTTATTAGAAGCGCGCCAGCAGCGAGATCTGGTTGCTGTTGCCAAGCTCGCCCAAGGCGAGGTAGGCGTAGTCCAGCTGGATGCGCTGGTAAAGCTTGAACCCGACGCCCGCGCTGAAGCCGACCAAGCCGGTGAGACCACCTTGATTGGCCAGGCGATAACCTAAGCGCCCCGCGACCACGCTCTGGTACCAGTATTCGCCGCCTAAGTTCACGCTGGAGGATCCGCCGTCCGCGGTGGGAAGGTTCACGTCGATGGCCGCCTGAAAGGTGTCGGCCGGGGCCGCTTCGACCTTGGAGCGCAAGGCGCTGGAGCTGAGGTCGAAGAGCATGGCGGCCCCCAGTTTGAGGTTGGTGGCCAGGTTGAATCCGTTCAGCTGGGAACCCACGTTTTGCAGGGCCACGCCGACCGAAGCGCCCTTAGGATCCGAGCTCCAAAGCAGGCCCAAGTCACCTGCCACGGCCGTGGACGCGCCCGCGCCCAGGTCTTCGCTGAGGTATTTCACCGAGCCGCCCACCGAGATCTGGGCCATCTTGGCGGCGTAGCCCAGGGTGATGGCCATGGCCATGGGATTGAGCGCGGCGCCCGCCACCGGCTTGCCCCCCGCGTCCAGGGTGTAGGTGGGGATCGAGCCGAAGTTGACGTAGTCAAAGGCCGCGCCGATGCCGCCCCCGGCGATGGGCTGGCCATAGGCCACCCGGTCGCTGCTGATCTCCTGGATCCAGATGTCGTGGTTGACGGAGAGCTGCCGGTCCGAAAAGTTCGCCAGCCCGGCGGGATTGACGCCCAGCGTGTCCACGCTGTCGGCCACGGCCGCGAAGGCGTCGCCCATGGCGGCGCTGCGCGCGGACTTAGGCAGCTTGAGCCAGGGCGCGGCGGCGGTGCCGATGCTGAACTCCTCCTGGGTCGCCCAGGAAGAGGAGGCCGCCAGCATGGCGCCGGCAAGGGCCAGGCGCTTCAGATGATTGCTTTTCATACAACGCTCTCCAGAATGCGGGATCGAAATGGATTATAAATCGCCCGCGAAAAAATGAATACGATTTGTTGGAAAGCCGCGGCCCTTATTTCACCAGGACCAGCTTGATCCAGCTCTCTTCCTTGGTCCCGTCCGCGTTGGTGACCTGTACCTGCACATAATACAGGCCCGGGCTGACCATGGTGGGAGTCCAGCACTGGCTGGCCTGCCCACCGAAGCTCAGCGTGGCGACGTGGTCGCGGGCCACGTTGAAGACCTCCCACTTGGTCTCCGAAGGCGCCGATTTGAAGTACATGCAGACCGGCGAGCCCAGCTCGGCGGGTACCGGGGCCAGGATCACCTTGCCCTGCCCCGATTCCTTGAACGGCACGGCCGTGGGGCTTTCGCTGAAGGTCGGGGAGACGCTGAAGGTCTCCGAGATCGTGGGACTCGGGCTGAAAGTCCGGGTCTCGGTGACGGTGGGGCTGACCGTGACCGTGGCGCTTTGCGTGGCGGAGGGCGTGGCGCTGCGGCTGGGCGAGAAGCTGGGCGTCCCCGTGAAAGTCTCCGTGATCGTGAAGGTGCGCGAGGCCGTGGGGCTGGCGCTGAAGCTGGCCGTCACCGTGGGCGAGAAAGGCGGCGCGGTCGGCGAGCGCGTGGGCGTGGGCGTGCGGCTGGGGCTGACCGTGGGCGTGGCCGTGCGCGTGAAGCTGGGGCTGCGCGTGGATGTGGAGCTAAAGGTGGCGCTGCCCGTGATGGACGGCGTGGCCGTGGGCGTCGCGCTGAAGCTCGGGGAAAGGGTCGGGCTGATGCTGAAGGTGAGCGACTGGCTGAACGTGGGCGAGCGCGTGAAGCTTGCGCTGTAGGTAGGCGTCACCGTGGGCGTGTAGGGCGGCGTGACCGTGTAGGTGGGCGTGCGCGTGAACGAGGCGATGTAGGTAGGCGTCGGCGTAGGCGAGGACACGCTGCAGTCAAAGGTCCAAGTCACCGAGCTGCTGTTGGCCGGGCTGGCGGAGTCCGAGAAAGTGATCAGCACCGTGTGGGAGCCGGAGCTGAGGGTCCCCGCGGTGATGGAGAGCAGGCCCGAGGCGGAATAGTAGGTGGTGGCCTTGGTCACAGTGTCGATCTTGGCGACGATAGTGCCGGCGTTGATGCCGGTGCCGAAAAGCCCGTCCGAGAGCACGGCGTGCACCGAGGGGCTGAGGGTGGCCACGCTATGATTGTTGGCCGGGATCAATTGCCAGGCAAAGGGCTTCACGTCGTCCTGGGCCGCGTCCACCGTCAGGTTCAAAGTCTTGCCCGTGGCGTTGGCGCCAGCCAGGGTCACGGAAAGGCTGCCCTGGTTGAAATACTTGAGATTCGACTTCAAAGCGTAAGTGACGCCCGTGGGTATGGGATCGGTGGTGTAGCTGTCGCCGCTCAGGTCCACGGCGTCCACCCAGTTGTTCGAGGGGCCGAAGCTGAAGACCGTGGGACGGCGGCCGGTGGAAAAACCGGAGCTGGACAAGGCCTTGCCCGCCAGGGTGAAGTTGCCGCTGATGGTGTAGTGGTTGGTCGTGGAGGTGCTGAAGCTGACGCTTGAAGCCCCGCTCGCCAGGTTGGCCTTGGAGTCATAAAAAGGCGGGAATCCGTTCGAGTTGGGATTGCCAAGCAGCCCGACGTGGTAGTTGTAGGAGGGGTCCACCGGCAGGCTGAACGTGTAGGGCGAAGAGGCTCCTGTGGGCTGGGTGGCTACGATCGGGATCGTGTTGTTGTTGGCGATCCCAAAAGGGGCGTCCGTGGTCCGGTATCCCACGATGATCAGGTTGCCCGAGCCGAGGCTCTGGGGGTCGGTGACAATGCCGCTGATGGTGCCGGTGCTGGCCAAGGCCACGATGTTGTGGGAGCCCACCGTGACGTTAAGGGCCGGGATATAGCTGGAGGGAGGGCCGTTAGCCTCGACCACAATGTCGTAACTGTGCCCACTGGGGATGCCGGGGATGCTGTAGGAGCTGGTGCAATTGTCCTCGCTGCCCACCAAGAAATTGGTGCCAGCCTCCAGCACCTTGACGCGGATGCCGCTGCCCGAGGCGGCAGGGCTGATGCTGCCGCTCATGGTCGAACCGCCGTTGAAGGTCAGGTTCTGGGTCAACTGCAGGCCGTCACTGACCACCGTGTTGTTGAACCAGAGGGTCTCCCTCAGCGGATTGTTGTTGCTGTCGGTGTTCTTCACCTGCAGGCGCCAGGTGCCCGGCTCCACATTGTGCATCACGTAGGAGCCGCCGCTCACATCCATGTAGCCGTTGCTCGAGCTGGATCCGCGATAATAGTCGTCCAAGTTCACCGAGAAAGTGCTGCCGATATTGCCGCTGAGGGTGCCGCTGATCGTGGCTTCGGGATAAGCGTTGAAGTCTTTGCCCGAAGAGATCTGGCAGGGCGAGGTCAAGGTCACGGTGCTGGGCAGGGTGTAGCGGGTGGGGCCGTAGGCCCAGTCGCCGGGAGCGCCGTTGTACCAGGACCGTGAGGCCACCAGGGCGCTGATCGTGACGCCCAGGGGCACCCGGACGTTGTAAACGCCCGAAAAGTTGGA
>JAZKAF010000073.1:0-10156 GCA_040389285.1 candidate division FCPU426 bacterium | reverse complement strand
TCCGGCAGCAACTGCATCAGGCCCATGGCGCCCTTGCGGGACCGCGAGTAGGGGAAAAAATTGCTCTCGGTTTTGATGATGGCGGCCAGCAGAAGAGGGTCCACCCCGGTGACGCCGGCCAGTTGATAGAGCTGCTGCTTGTGGGTGACCGGCGATAGCGCATCCCAAAAGCGGGTACTGCGCCAGGCCAGGGCGGCTGCCAGCAGCAGGGCCGCCAGCGACACCAAAAACCAGGAACCCCTGTTCACCCGAACATTTTTTGCATGAATTGGGTGGGCTTGGGTCCCAGGATCCTGGGGATCTGGGGATCGTTCCAGGAATCCTCGACCAGTTTCTTGGCTTCGGCATATCCATTATGAGTATGCTTTAGGATGCTCTCCCTGCATTCCGAGATCTCGGTCTGCCCCGCGTAACGCAATAACATGATCACGGTATTCTGAAGGTCCTGGAGGATCACGTAGCGCAGTAACACGGCGATACGCCGCTTGGACATCTTGGGGTTGGGACTCAGACCGTTCAGCACGTTGAAGATGAAGTCCACGTAATCGGCGACGGCCTGGTCGCGGCCCGCTGCATCCACCTGCTTGGAAGAGGCCACCATGGTCATCTTCTTGTCGGCCCCGGCGAAGACCACCTTGGCGCTCTTCTCGACCTTGCCCGAATAATCGCCCATAAAGGTGCCGGTGTTCTGTTCCCCGCGGAAATTGAAAATGCTGTCCTTGGACAAATACATCCCGCAGGCCTTCATGACCAGGTGTTCTGCCGGATCCAGGCTGAACATGGGACCCTTGCGCACCGGCTCGCCCGACACCAGCGCGATGTCGAAACGGTCGTCCATCCAGTCCACGGTATTGCGTATGGGCTCGATGACAAAAGGCGGGATGATCGGCGCACCCGATGGAGAACGCGGGAAAAGGTTCACGTGGATCTTCAGGATCTTTTGGAGCGAAGCGTGGATCTTTTCCGGGGTGCAGAGCTGGGTGTTGAGCGGGTCGCCCGTCAGATCCAAATGTTCGTTCAGCAGGATACGGGATCCTGACATGGCCACTCGGGTGGCGGCGGACTCGGCCGAAGCGGGCAGGAACGCGGAGGTGTAGCCCCAATCGCGCTTCACCAGGGCGATCTTATCCACGTCAAAGGACACGAACTTCTTGCGGCGGGATTCGCTCTTCACCTGGCTGAGGCCTTCCAGATCGTTCTTCACTTTGCGCAGTTCAAGGACCTTGGGACCGGCCTTGGTGGCCAGCTCGCGCAGCTTCAGCAGGAAGGTCGCCTGGGTCTCGGCGAATTTTTTGACGTTGTCCGAAGCCGTCAGCACGGCCCGATCCAATTCCAGGCGCGCCACACCCTCGACGGGCGCGGCTTTGCCCGAGACCTGCTCGAGCAAGATGCGCAGGGTCTCAAGCCCCTGCTTGGCGGCCGCGGGATCCCCGGCGGAATAGGACTGGAACATCCCTTCCATCGCCGGGAGCAGGGGTTCCATCTCCTTGATCAGCTCGTTGCGCCGCGCCATCGCGTTCTCCAGCATGGCCTTAGGGTCGTCAGCGGCCGCGCCGCCTTCCGCCTTTTTGGGACGGCGCTTTCCCGTGGCCTGCGGATCCAGGGCCTGCAATTCGTCCATGGCGATCCAGCGGGCCCGGTCAATGGTGCTGAGGGCGTAGTCGGCTTCTTCGGGCAGTTCGGACGCCGACTTGAACGCCTTAGTCAGGCCGTCATAAACGCCGCGGTCCAAAAGCGTGACCGTTCCTTCTCCGTTCAGCGCCACCGTATCGGCCAGGGCGCCGGTGCAAAGAAATACCATCTGGGGATCGTTCAGGGCTTCCACCCGATCCATCAACGCGCGGGAAAGGGCGTCAAACGACTTGCGAAGGCGATCCGCCTTCACCTTATCGGTCACGGTCGCGTTCTGGCCGGCGTCTTTGGCGTAGATCTTCAGGCCGTCTTCGACGATGCCGCGCACCTCAGGCGAGACCCCTTCCATCACTTTTTCGTAGATGTTCTCAGTCGAAACCGCTTCATTCATGGGAGATCTCCATAAACCCGGTGAACGGACAGGCACCAAAAATATCACGCGCCCCAAGGGGTGTCAACGCCGGGACCGGGTGTTTAGCCTTGATATTTAAGGGTCTTTGCCTAATATGGAAACACTATGCGCCTGCTATCCCGCTACATATTGAAGGAACTGCGGTTCCCCTTCGCCGTGTCCCTATTCTTGTTCACTTTCCTCATGATCATGAACAAGATCCTGACCTTGATCGACCTGGTCCTGAAGCACGGGGTGGGCCTTTGGGTCGTCGGAAAACTGATCGCCTGCATCCTGCCGACCACCCTGGCGGTCACCCTGCCGATGTCCCTGCTCGTGGCGGTGCTAGTCGCCTTGGGCCGCCTTTCCGCGGACATGGAACTGGTGGCCATCCGCGCGGGCGCCGTGGGCCTGATCCGCCTTTTTGTCCCCCTGGTGGGGGTGGGCCTGGCCTTTTCCGCCGGCATGCTCGCCTTCAATGAGACCGCGCTTCCGCGCGCCAACTTAGGGTATAAGGCCCTGTTCCATGACATCATCAGCAAGCGCTCTTCCGTCGCCATCCAAGAAAACACCTATGTCTCGGATTTTGAGGGGATGATCCTTCATGTCAGCTCCAAAGACCAGGACTCCGACATCCTGCGGGACCTGACCGTCATCAAGTTGGCCAAGAAAAAAGGGAAAGACAAAGGGGACGACGCCGAGCCGATGCAATGGATCCAGGCGCGCTGGGGCCGCCTTGTCTCGGACAAGGCCAGTTACCGCGTCTATTTGGAATTGCACGAAGGAACGGCCCAATTTTTGGGCAGCGCTGACAGCTCCGAACTCACCACCCTTAGTTTCCAGGGTAGTACCGTTGACCTGGACATCGAGGGAAGCCTCGGCCAAGTGCAGGGCAAAGACAGGATGCCCCAGGAGATGACAGTGCGGGAGATCTGGAGCGCCCTCGATGCCTTGCCTTTGGACGACCATCGCCGCTTCAACCTGGGCGTTGAGATGCATAAAAAGATCGCCATCCCCTTCGCCTGCCTTTCCTTCATCCTGATCGCCTTCCCACTCGGGCTCAGCGTCCGTAAGGGCGGGCGCATGCTGGGCTTCAGCATGGCACTGGGTTTGATCTTCGCCTACTACCTGCTGATCTCGCTGGGCCAGACCTACGGCGACGACGGCCGCATGCCAGCCTGGATGGCCATGTGGCTGGCCAACCTGGTGCTGGCTGGCATCGGCCTCCCGCTCAGTTATTTTGTCCTCAATGAAAAGCGCCTCTGGCCCCGGAACGCTTCATGAAGGTCCTGGATAAATACATCATCAAGGAATTCCTGGCCCCGTTGGGCCTGGTGGTCTTAGGCATCTCGACCTTGGTGCTGCTGGTCCAGGCCGTGGACAATCTGCCCCGCCTGCGGGAGACCGGCGCCTCGAACCAACTGATCCTCCTCTACTACTTGACCGACTTCCCGTTTTTGGTGACCCAGGTCATCCCGATCGCTATGATGCTGGCGGCCCTGATCGCGCTGGGTTCGTTGGCCCGGTCCTCAGAATTGACCGCCGCCAGGGCAGGCGGGGTCAGCGCGTTCCGCATCGCCCTGCCCATCCTGGTCGTAGGCCTTCTGCTCAGCTTGGCCCTTTTTGCGGTATCTGAGACCTTAGTACCCAAGGCGAGCTACTATTCGCGTTATATCAAGAAAGTAAAAATAGAAAAGCGAGATATGAACTACGACGTGGCTTGGCGCAGCAACATGGCCAAAAGCCTTTCCGGCGACCGCCAGCTCTTCTGCAAAGAGTACGACTCCGCCGCCGGGGTGATGCGCGAGGTGATCATCATCACCCGTAAGGACGGACGCATCGCCGAACGCATCGATGCGGAACGGATGGTCTATGAAAAGGCTTCCGGTTGGACGCTCAGCGACGGGGTGGAGCGGATCTTTGACGAGAGCGGGGAGGAAAAAGCGCTGCGCAACTTCAGCCGCTGGAGGGTGGATATCGCCGAAATTCCCGAAGACTTCATGGTCGATAGCGATAAACGTGAGCAGGACCTGCTGCAGCTGTCGATGGCGGAACTCTCCGACATCATCCAGGTCCTCAAAAAAACAGGCGCCAGCTACCGCAAAGAGTTGATCTGCCTGCACCTTCGCGTCAGCTATCCCCTGTCCTGCTTCATCCTGGCTCTGCTCGGCGTCTCGCTTCCCTTTTTGTTCCCCTTTGGCCGCCGGGCTATGGCCGGAGCGGCCTTAGGCGTGCTAGTGGCTTTGGGATGCGGCATGTTCTACCTGGTCTTCATTCAAGTGGGTATTTCTTTAGGGAAATCTGGCAACCTGCCGATATTACTGTCCGCTTGGCTGGGAAATCTGGTGTTCCTTACGGTAGGAGCAGGGGCTTTGTGGAAGGCGAATCGTTAAGAACTAATTCGAATAGACGCAGATGCCGGCGCGATCGGCGATCTTCAGGCAGGCTTCTTTATCCAAGATCAGGGTCTTTCCAGTCTCCAATCCAATGGCCGCTGCTTTGATCTTTGCCAGGACCTGAAATGTCTTGGGGCCGACCACCGGCAAATCAAAACGCAGATCTTGTTTCGGGCGGGCCCTTTTTACGAGCACCAGGCCGGGGCCGGCTAGCTTTGCCGCGCGAAGGGCGCAGGCGTCGGTCCCTTCGATCGACTCGACCGCCACGCAACTAAGACGCTTTACGCAAACGGTTTGGCCGATATCAAGGGCGCCCACGCCTTTGGCCAGCATGGCGCCGTATTCTAGGTCTTTGAGGACCGCTTTGGAGGGCTTGACGCGGCCCAAGATACCCGCGCCAGCAAGATAGGGCTCCATCAGCCATGAAGCTTTCTGTAGCATCACCCCGTGGCGCTGCAGTTCGTCGGCCACGGTGCCGAGGATGCCTTCGGTGCTGAACTTTTTGATCTTCAGGAGTAATAACGCGGCGCGCCAATCCGGCTTGACCTTGGCGTAGATCATCTTGTGCTTGATCTGGCCCTGCATCACGGCCCGGCGCACGCCCTGCTTCTTAAAAAAATCGAGGAGCTTCCCCAACTGGCCTAGGGTGATGAACTCAATGGCATCCACTTCGCGGGCCAGGGCCGGACTCGCTTCTTCTTTGAAAGCGGCTGCTACCACCCGAAATCCCGATTTCTTGGCTTGGCGGGAGAACAAAAAGGGCAAGTCGCGGTTACCGGCGATGAGCCCGATGGTCTCTTGGCTCAACGCGTGACCCCGCGGCTGCTACCCTGGATGAATCCGCAAAGATGGATGACGTGGGGGGTGGCAAAAGCGAGAGCTTCGAGGGCTTTCAACGCTTCGCTGCCGTTGAGCGCGGGATCGAGATATGTGCGGTAGGCTTTTTCAAGGGCTGCCAGGTCTTCCTTGGAAATGCCCCGCCGCTTCAAGCCCACCTTGTTCAATCCATAGACCTTCGTTTCGTCGTTGCCGGAGGTGATGCTGAAAGGCAGTACATCCTTGGAAACGCGGGAAATGCCGCCCACCATGGCGCCCTTGCCGACCCGGGCGAATTGGTGCACTCCTGTCAGCCCCCCGATCACGCACTGGTCCTCGACCACCACGTGCCCGCCCAAAGCCACCGAATTGGCCATCACCACTTCATCGCCCACGACGCAATCATGGGCCACATGGCTATACGCCATAAAAAGGTTCTTGTTGCCCACGCGGGTGACGCCGCCGCCCTCTTCGGTGCCACGGTTCAAGGTCACGAATTCCCGCACTAGGTTGTCGTCGCCCATCTCAAGGCGGGTAGGCTGACCAGCGAATTTCAGGTCCTGGGGTTCGCCACCCAGGACGGTATGGGCGAAAATGCGATTGCGTTTGCCAAGGCGAGTGCCGCTGTGGACCACCGCGTGAGCACCGATGCTGCAGCCGTCCCCGATCTCAACGCCCGACTCGATAACGGCGAAAGGCCCGATCACGACCTCTTCCCCCAATTTGGCGCCCGGATCGACCAGGGCTGTGGGATGGATACGCGCCTTCATCAGACTTTCCCCTTCTCCACGACCATGCACATGAATTCGGCTTCGGTGGCCAGTTCCGAGCCGACGTAGGCCAGGCCCTTCAATTTCGAGACCGGACCTTTCACCTTCTCGACCGTCACCTCATAACGCAGGGTGTCGCCAGGCACTACCGGCCGGCGAAAACGTACATTGTCGATACTGATGAAATAGGTCAGTTTGCCCACCAATTCAGGGTAGCTCTTGACGATCAAAACGCCGCCGCACTGGGCCATGCCTTCGACGATCAAGACCCCTGGCATGATGGGATGCCCGGGGAAATGGCCCTGGAAAAACCACTCGTTGGCGCTGACGTTTTTCAGGCCGACCACGGACTTTTTCAGCTCCATGCCGGTGATGCGGTCGATCAGCAGGAAAGGAAAGCGGTGCGGGATATGGGCCTGGATGTCGTTGATGTCCATCAGAACCGTGGTATCCGTTTGTGCCATCACGTCGCTCCTTGTCTCGTTACGTCGCAGGGCCTTGAGGGCCTCCACGTGAAAATGATGTCCGCCCTTTTCAATATCAAAAGATCCCAGGACCCGGCTGCCGAGCAGGGAGAGGTCCCCAAAAAAATCCAGCATCTTGTGGCGGGCGAATTCGTCCGGAAACCTCAGCGGCCCGTTCAGGAGCCCGGACTCCCCGATCACCAAGGCGCATTCCTTGTCCCCGCCTTTGATCAGACCGTGCTTACGCATGGCCTCGATCTCGTGTTCAAAGCAAAAAGTCCGGGCCGAGGCCACCTGGCCGGCAAATTCGCCACCATCCTTGCCAGGCCAGCCAGCTTCCTGCGCTCCCAACTGCGGATGGCCATAGTCGATCCTGTAACGGATCTTCAATTCCGAAGCTGGGGCCGCGCTGAAGCGTTTGGCGCCGTCCGCCGTCGAAAAAGGGGTCGATATCCGGAAATACACGCGCGGCTTATCGAGAGTGACCAGACCGGCGCGCGCGATCAGATCCACCCAGGCCCGGCCCGATCCGTCCTGGATCGGGACTTCGGGACCCGACAATTCCACGATGGCGTTGTCCACGCCCATGCCGTAAAGAGCGCCCAGCAGATGTTCGATGGTCGCGGCCGAGGCAGGTCCCTTGGAAACTATGGTCCCGCGTTCGGTGGCCGTGACATGGTCCAGATCGGCTTTCACCTCGGGCTGGCCTGGAAGGTCAGTACGGCGGAACACGAAGCCCGAACCAGCCTTCGCCGGCAATAACCTCGCGATGGCGCGCAGGCCGGTATGAAGGCCCTTCCCTTCCGTCTCGACCGGCATGGCTAGGGTGGTTTGCATCCCGCCTTCGGTCACGACCGGGGATCCCTATTCTCGAGCCGCGCCAGTCGCTCTTCCATCTCTTTGAGCCGTTTCTTCAACTGAGGCAATTTTTTCAATTCTGCCAGGCCGCGATGATGCTCCATGGTCGGCATCGCCGGAGAACCCGACACCATCTCGCCTTTGCCCACGTCTTTGCCCGCGCCAGCCTGGCCGGTGATGATAGCTTGGTCCGCGATGTTCAGATGGCCGCCGGCCGCGGATTGGCCCGCGAAGGTCACCCAATCGCCGATCTTGGTGCTGCCGGATATCCCGACCTGGGCCGCCAAAACAGTATGTTGCCCGACCTTGACGTTATGGGCCACCTGGACCAGGTTGTCGATCTTGCTGCCACGGCCGATCACGGTGGATCCCAAGGCGCCCCGGTCGATGCAGGCGGTGGCCTGGATCTCCACGTCGTCCTCGATGACCACATCGCCGGACTGCGGCACCTTGACGTATCCGTTGGGAGGATCTGGAGCGAATCCAAAGCCGTCCGCGCCGATCACGGCGCCGCTTTGCAGGATGACCCGCTTGCCGAGACGGCAGCGTTCCAAAAGCACGGCGAAAGGGTGCAACTCGGAATCCTCGCCCACCACCGCGTCCCTTCCGACATAGACAAAGGGATGCAGGATGGCGCCGGACTTGAGCTCGGCGCCATCTTCCACCACACAAAAGGGCCCGACTGAAGCGTCCGCGGCCACGCGGGCGCCGGACGCAACGATCGCTCCAGGATGGATCCCTGCGGGTGGTTTATGGGTCTTTGGAAAAAATCGGGTCGAAGCTAGCGCGAAATCCCTGTAGGGATTGGCGCTGACCAGGAGCATGCGGCCCTCCGCCGTCGCGGATGCGGCGTCGGCTGGCGACACCAGCACCGCGCCGGCACGGGTCGCCGCCAGCTGGGACTTATATTTTGGATTGGAATAGAAGCTAAGATGGCCGGGTCCGGCGCTGTCCAGGGCCGCGACGCCTTCCAGCGTCGCAGCCCCGTCGCCTTTTCCCTCAAGACGGGCGCCTAAAAATCCCGCCAACTCCCTCAGGGTGACTTTCAAGGAGGATCTTCTTATTTGGAATTCAGCTGCTTCAGGACCGTGGCGGTGATCTCGGTGCCGCCGAAAAGCAGGGCGTTCTGCTCGAACACGTAATCCCACTTTTCCTTGTCAGCGACGTTCTTCACCACTTCGCGGATCTCGTCAAGGATCTGGGAGGTCATCTCTTTTTCCTGGTTCACCAGGCCGCTCTGGACCACCTGGATCTGGCCCTGCAGGGTGCGGATCTCGCCCATGATGGCCTCTTCCTGCTGCTTGTATTTTTCGTCAGTCAGGGCCTTCTTTTTGGCCTGCAGGTCCTCAAGCTTATGTTTCAGCTTGTCCTGGTCCTTTTCGAGCTTCCCTTTCTGGGTCTCGGCCTCTTTCTTCAGCTTCGCTTTGGCGACCTCGGTGCCGTTGTATTTGTCGAAGACCTTGGCGATGTCCACATAGGCCAGGCGCAACGCCGCGTGGGCGGAAGCCCCGATGCCGGTCAAGACCACGACCAGGGTTAACAGGATCAGCTTTTTCATCACAGACTCCAGTTGAGGTTAGAAAATACTGCCGATATTGAAATGCACTTTGCCGCCGGGCGCGGCGACCGCCTGGTCGAGCCCGAAGCCCCAGTCCAAGCGGATCTGTATCACCGAGGTCGGGATGGTGAAGAGCATTCCCACGCCGACCGAAGGGTACATATAGGGCTTGGGCCACTCCGCCTTAAAGTCGTCGAACTTGGCCCAGGAATTGCCGCTATCGTAAAAGCCGCGAAGTTTGAGAGGCGGCGCCGGCTTGAAACCGTACTCGACGTTGGTCAGCGCCATGATAAGGCCGCCACCAACGGGGCCGAGACCACGGTCCTGGTATCCGCGTACCGTATCGGTGCCGCCCATGAAGAACCTTTCCGAGACCGGCACAGCCCCGGGGGCGGTCCCGGGATCGAAGCCCGACGCGAACCCCACCTTGCCGTGCAGTCCCAGCACGAATTTATTCAGCCAGGTCCATCCGAAGATCGCCGGGGTCTGGAAAAAGAGGCGGTTATCAAAGACCGGCTTGTAAAAGCTCTTGTCCCCGCCGAGATACCCGCCGGCCAGGGTCACCGCCAAAGTGTTGTACATGCCCTTGTTCGTGTCGAAGATATTGTCCCGGGTGTCACGGACCAGCATGGGGGTGATCGACGAGATATTGGCGATGCCCTCCGGGATGTCGTTCTTATAGATATCAAGGACTCCGCTGGTGTCGTCGCTCTGGTACCGGTAGGTGTTGAAGACCTTCCAGACCTGGCCCAGCCTGCGTCCCAGCCGGATGCTGCCGCCCGTGGAAGTCTGGTCAAAGCCCTGGTTGTTGAACTGCTGGGTCCGCACGATGCGGTAGAGATCCAGGCTGAGCGAGGTCGGTGTGTCCAGCAGCCAGGGTTCGGTGAAGCCTAGCGAATAGGAGTTGGTCAGATTGCCGAAGTTCCACTGGGCCGAGACGGTCTGGCCGTTCCCAAAAAGGTTGTTCTGCGCGACCTGGAGGAAGCCAACCAACCCTTCAACCGAGGAATAGCCCGCGCCGACGCTCAATTGGCCGGTCTTGCGCTCGGGCGAGACATCATAGACCAGGTCGATCTTGTCCATCTCCGACCCGGGCTGGGTATCGACCCCCACGTTCTCGAAATAACCGAGGTTATAGACGGCCATGCGGCTGCGGTTGATGGCCTCGGAATCGAAGGCGTCCCCCTCCTTGATCTTCTCCTCGATCTCGCGGCGGATCACCTTTTCCTTGGTGACCTCGTTGCCCTTGATCACGATCTTCTCGATGTAGG